>CANOID010000019.1 GCA_947565985.1 uncultured Lachnoclostridium sp. | reverse complement strand
TGTTTCCCTCAATCACTATTCCCCTGTGTGACAGTGTGGAAATGTCTGCTACTTCGACCCTTATACCGCTGTTTTCTTTAAGGTTGTCTAGGGTGAATGTAACTGTGGATTGTCCTGCGACTAGGGTTTGAGGTTCTGTGGGGATGCCGATTGCTTGTCTTGCGGCGGTATCTTCAATAGCTCTTGATACACCGCCTGTCTCAATATGTGTAATTGTGTCCATGTTTTACCTCCATTTATTTATTTTAGGCTAGGTCTGTAAGCACTAGTTTGTTGCCATCGAAATGTCCCATGCCATCAGGAACAGAGAGTGTTCCGTTGTTATAGTCAAATGGCAATAGGTTTGTTATACGTTTATCATCTTCATCATATGAATATTTAGCAATTATAGATACGATTTTTGCCATACCATCTATTTGTAATTGCAGAGCTTGTATATCTTTTTTTGTTGCCGTTACGATGTTTGGGTCAACTAGTAATTGTACAGAATTTTTATTATTTAACAAAATTTCCATCTGCAAATGCAATTGTTGTACTACACCATCTGTTACACGTACTTTTGCTGTATCAGGTGTATTACATATGGCAATCATTGTGTTGTTATCATCAAAAACTGCCATTTCACGGATTGTAAAACCACCCTCATCAGCAGGTATAACGGCTTCTATGATTAATATATTTTCGGATTCTTCATTAATTTTACAAGAACCAATGTTTCCACGCCAAACCTCGTTTTTTAGCTCTGTCATTGTGGTTTCTGGCTCATAGTAATTACCACCGCCATCCCCTACCGCAAAATGAATAAGAGTGACTTTTCTTTCTTCGTTGACTGCCTTAAGCATTTCTTTTGTGCCCGAATCGGTCACAATTGTAAAATACTGTGTATCTGCCATATTACCTTACATCCCCTTTCACTAACAGATTGTTGCCAATTTTTGACATACTGCTGTTTTTTATTGTTGCCTTAACCATTAGCTTTTCTGGTATTTTCGCCCTAATTTTAATAACATTACCTGATAATATTCCTGCTGCAACTTTTTGTTTTGCCTGTACTTGCATTTGTTTTGCCAGTAGTGGTTTTACTTTAAGTGTTTCACCAACAGTTCCCAATGCTATAATATCTACTTTTTGTTTGACTTCTATCTTATCCTGTGTTTTTGGCTTGACTTTTAGTATCATGCCTACACCAGTTTTAGCAGCAATATTTATAATAGCACTGTTGATATTTAGGTTTATATGTATACCATCGCAATGTGAACGGAGATTTTTGTAAAACTGAACTTTTCGCAATATATCAAAATAGTCGTTCTCCTGTAGACTACTTCCGCTAGTATCTATATTTATCTTAAAATAATAAGGTTTTCCATCATACTCAAACCATTCAGACACCGTTGCATCTTTATAGACATTTCGCAATGCCGTTTCAACTGCATATTTTGTGCCTAGTTTTTGATGTATTTTTACGCTGTCTTTAATGATTGCTCGCTTCGTTTCCACTGGATAGTCATAGTCATACCAATCAACGTGAAGGTCATAGGCGAGTATGTCAAGCCACTTTTCAGATAATTCATCTATATTTGGATATATAATATTTTTCTTTATTTCATTTGCTGTGATGTGTAATTCATTTGCTATAATCCGCCCCAAAGCAGCCATTGATTTATCTTTTTTTAATACTGGTGGAAACTTCGCCATAAAGTCAGCGTCTTTTATTTTATTCATCTTCTGTACCTCCGAAAGTTACACTTTCTTCTCTTATTACTGCCACACTCCCTTTTGGTATCTGTGTAAATATAGGTGCGGTTATTTCAACCCTTTTTATACCAGATTCCATAAGCAGAGCATTAAAATAGGACGGATTAATATCTCGTCCCATTTTCGATGTCTGCCACGATATATAATTTTCTACTGCCAATGATACTGCTCGCTTAATGTCATTAGTGCTTGATTCTTTTTCTCTTGAAATAAAATATTTTATATTTATATCAAATTCTATTGTATTGGGTGCTGCAACTATCACCTTATCGGTCATTGGTCTTATATCATCTGCACTTAGATAATTTTCTACCTTGTCCAGTAATTCTTTATCAGGCAACTGCCCATCATGTAACATGATTCTTATTTCTGCTATTCCCGGTTCTGGACTATCCGTTGATACATCACTAATTTGTGAAGAAACACTTTTTGCATGGTATATATAACTTCCTGATGGTCCTGCTGTTGTATAACTTTCTTCGCTTTCTCTCATGCGATTATAATATGCTGTGTCTTGTTCTTCTTCACTGCCTCCTGCTGTTTCTGTGATATTTTCCACTTTTTTAAAATATAAAAATTCATCTGATACTAGCTTATTAATTTGCCCGGGCATAAACCCATTGCCAATTTCCCCGACTGTTGTACATACTGCTTTAGCGTCAGCATAATCTGTACCAGCTTTAAAAATTATATACTCTGTTGTTTCAAAATTTATTTCACTGTCAACAGTTGTTTCCATTGTATCTGTTATTATAAAATCATCATCCAGTGTCTTTGTAAGATAAAATCTTAATGTTGTTTTTGCTGCTGCAGGTTGTAGCCTTGGTGTGTTGTGGAATATTTCACTCAAAGAATCTAAGTTCTTGCCCTCTGCATATCTTGGCAAATTTTGTTTTGCTGATTCATTGATTAATATTCTTTCCTGTATAATCACATCTGCTAACCATAATATAAATGCCCTAACAGGGTCGGCAGGATAAAGCGTTCTGTTTGTAGTTTGTTCGTAACCAGCTATAAGTTCACTTACAAGTGTTTCTGTGTTTGTGTCTACAAACTCAACTTCCGGCAAATTATCTGGTATCTTCTTCATTGTCGTATTCATCTTTTATTTCCACCTCCACTATAGGCTTTAAGACACCCATTTGATAATCAGCTTCAAAACTAATATTTACAATTTCTGCCCTTGGCTCATATTCTTCTGTTTTGTCATAAATATCAGCCACGACTAATGCCTCTGCCGTTTCAATCATTCTATCTATATATGTTCCACTTAACCCTAATTCTCTGTCAAGTGGAATATCATATTCTACTGACGAATACAAAAAATAAAGGTTTTGTATAACTTCTTCGTATACTGTTGTTGGAGCAATATTTATTTCACTTTCTTTTGTTGTGTCTACCATGTACGCCATATAGTCCTATCTTTCTGGATATTCCTGTAAAGAAACACTGCTTTTTGCTATCCATAAATTACCTTTATTATCAATTTTTTCATATTCCTTTGAATGGTCTGTTATTACCCATTTTTTACCATACCGTTTACCACCAATAATAAGAGTAAGTAGTTTTCCCTCTTTACGATATTTGTCTATTTTTTTCTGCATTTTTCTAGGATTCACACCTAGCAATACAGATAAATACATAGTAAAACTTGCTGTGTCAGTATCGTTGTATTGAAATTCTAATAAAGGTTTTTTATTATGCCTTGTATGCTTTGCGTATTCTGTCTTACTTTCGATTTTTAGTCCATCAAATGTACGTATTGTTTTAGATGATACCGTAAACACAATATCTCCAAGTGTTCCAATTTTTCCAGCTTTCTTTTTTGTTTTCTTTTTTTCTACATCATGTATATTATGTAGTGAGCTAGTTATTGTCTTTTTTTGACTTTGTAATGGTTTAGCTATTATTTTCTTTTCCATTAGATACCCCCTATAATAAAACCATCACCTTCACCATTCGGTTTAAAAAGACATAATACCCACTGTCCAATATATGGCATCCACGGATATATCTTTAGAACCCTATCAGATGTATCTTTCCATGTATGCAAGATGTCTGGGTATTCTTCTTTGTATCTATCACCTATGCCTAAATTTCTATTATGTTGTGCATAGTCAGCTTCATAGTTCCATTTTGACCCGTCTTTCCATTCCATAATAACGAAAGGTGTATTTTGCACTATTTTTAAATCCCCAGTTACGATGTTTTGTTCTTCTATTTTAACTCTTGCTGTCATTTTTTCTTCGTTGACACTGCTTACTATACCAATACGTACCATGTCATAAAGTTCTCTTATGTCATTGTCATCATATTTACGTATCATCAATACCCCTCCAGACAGCTACGCAATTTTATCTGAACTTTGTAGCCCCCAGTAATATTATGAGTTGCCTGTTCTACTATATATTTTCCATTAAATTCACCAAAACCATAAACTCTTACTGTTATTCCTGCTACATAGTCCACATCACCAACTAGTGTAAATTCTGCTGTTGTTTCTTTTTTATTTCTTGCCCTTAAAGATTTTCTTGCCAGTTCTTTTGCTTCTGCAACACTTGTCACTTTTTGCTTTATTTCTAAAGTTTGTCCGTCAGAATTTGCATTTGCTGGTTTATATGTTGCTTCTATCTTCTTTTTTGTATATGGGTCTGTATAAACTACATGGCATGATGAATAAGCTGTATCTGCGGTTTTCGTTGAAAAACTATAGTTAATTATATTTCCTTTTCCAGCTTTTATCTTTTTAACTTCCTTTTTCTTCTCGAAGTCCGCTGCATCAAATAATACTATAGTCTTTGATGTGACTTTAAGGCTTATCCCTGCACGCTTACAAAGACGCTTCAAAAATGCTATATCTGTCATATCTCTTTGCTCCCTACGTTTATATGTAGGATTAGAACTAGATAGATACATAAGTTTCAGATTACTATTTTTTGATATCTTTTTTGCTATGTTTTTTAACGTAGTATTTTCCCATGTTTTATTATGCTTTGTCTGTCTTAGCTTTGATTTATATGATATTGATGTTGCTTTGATTGTTAATTTCTGTGGTGGTCCTGAATAGTCAACGCTGTCTATTTCAAAAACACCACAGTCAAGCACTTTGTCTTTTCCATCAGAATATAGATTTTTTTGAATAACTTGAGCATGAATTTCTGTACCTTTAAATGCTCTTTTTTCTTTTGCCTTACCTTTTTGTGTATTTAACCAATCTTTAATCCATTTGCCATCTCTATCATCAAGTGATATGCTAATTTCGTCTGTTTCATCTTCTTCTTTATCAGTAAATGACAAGGATAGCAGATATTTTGCAAGATTTTTTGATATATCTGAACCTTTAAAATATAATTTTACTGCTGTGCGTCTTGCTAGTGTTTTATCACTCATCTGCTATTACTCCTTGTTTCCACGGTGGAAGTGTATCTGAAACCTCAAGGTCAATTTCTGGTATAACAAGAGTTACTCCTGCTGGAAATATATAAATGTCTTTGTATTCTAAATTTGCCTTGATTAAAACATCCATATACATTTCATCATCATATACTTTGTATGCTATGATATCCCATGTATCACCAGATATAGTTGTATAGGTATTAAACATAAGCAACTCTCTCCCTTCGGTCTTCTTCTTCCCTTAAAACAGATGCTACAGTTTCACGTATCTTTTCTAACAATTCACTGTCATACTTTTGTAACTGTTCTTTGATTCCATCTACAGCCCCACTTCTTACATTTATAACAGGGCTGTTTGTTACATTGATTGTAATTGTCTGTGTACTTGAACCTAAACCACCTGCTGAAATATTTACATTATTTGCTGTGTCAGGTTCTTTTTTATGTACTTGTGCTACAGCGTCAAACATTTGTCCTCTTTGTGCTGCCATAGACATAATGCGTTTTGTTTGTGCTGCTGTATACACTGTCATGTTAGGGGCATTTGTAATTAACTCTGGACCATCTTCACCAGCAATAAATGTATTTGGTGTTCTTTTAGTACCACTGGCAAATCCCGGTATATGTAGTGTCTTAGCAACTTTCTTTCCGATGCCACCTGCAGTTTCTTTTACTTTTTTTATACCATTTACTACACCGCTTACTGCTGAAGATATTCCATTTATCACACCTGTTGCTATAGATTTTAGACTATTCCATATACCACTGAAAATAGACTTTACACCTTCCCATGCAGAACGCCAATTTCCAGTAAATACACCAGTTATAAATTGTATTATTCCAGATAGTGCTGTACTAAAGCCTGATATTACTCCACCTATAGTTTTAAATACGCTTTGGAATACAGCAAGTACAGATGGTAAAACCTCTTGTACTACAGGCAAAATACCCTGTATAGCTATCAAAATCAGAGGAAGTGCAGTGCTTGTAATAAAATTAAATATTGTTTCAATGACTGGAAGAACATTTGTTTGCAGAAAACTTATTATTTCACTTACTACTGGCATAATATCAGCTATAACAGGTGCTATTAATGGGATTGTTGCTCCTATAAAATTAACAACTTGCATTATTATGTCTTTTATGATAGGTGCTGCTGCCTGCATGAAACTTATAATACTTGGTATAATGCTTGTTGTTAATACTTGTAAAACCTGTTTTGCTACTGGAACAACATTTTGCACAACAAACTGTATAACATCCGACACGGCATTTTTAACTGTTTCAAATACTTTTACTAATGTATCAAATGTTTTTACACCTTTGTCACCGAAAATTTCCTGTATTTTGTTTCTTGCTGCTCCTATATTGCCATCAGAAAATACATTTTTAATTGTATTTCCTACGTTTGCAATAACGCTTGTTATCTTATCAAATATAGTAAGAGCTTCACTTCCAAAAGTTTTTCCTATAAATTGTCGTATATCGTCAAGATGGTCTTTTACTAACTGTATAACTGTAATTATTGTTGTTATTACACCAACAATTGGAAGAACTTTACCTACTATACCACCCAGTGGTCCAAATACACTTGTCGCAAGCTTGCCTAATGGTCCTAGCATTGTTTTTATTGCATTTCCAACTGGTGCTATAAATGCCGTTATCCTACTAAATCCTTTTCCTATAAGACTGCCAACAGTTCCTAAAGGAGAATTTATTATAATTTGCGATAAACCTGAAAGTATTCCACCAAGCTTTGTACCCATTTTTGAAAAGGGTTTTAGCATAAACGTAACTATTTGCGAACCTGCTGTTACTAACTTGCCTTTCATCCTACCAGCTATGCCACCAAAAAAGCCGCTTACTTTTGTAAATATTGTGGTATTTTTTAGGACGTTTCCAAAAGACAACATAATGCTCTTTGCGGCACTTCCTACACCTTTTGCAGCACTGCCTATATTTTTGAAATATGATATAATGCCACTGCCACCGCTTCTTAATTTTTGAAACGCACTAGCTAACATATGCGTTCCTCTGCTGGCATTTTCTAAGTAACCTCCAAGACCAATACCGCTTATAATGGCAAACGCTTTCTTGATTCCTAAAATGCCATTTGATATTTGTAAAAAACCTATTTTAGCAACAAGACTTCCTGCTTTAAGACCCACAAGCCCTGCTGCTATTTTTACAATAGTTTTTACTGTTTCAGGATTTTTGGTAACAAAATTTGTGACAGCATTGGTAACGTTAGTTATGCCTTTAACAACTTTTGTAAGAGTTGGCAAAAGCATTTCGCCTAACTCTACTTGTAACGCATCCCATGCGGATTTCATCAACGTTATTTGTCCGTTGAAGTTATTTAGTTTTGTGTCTGACATTTTTTTAGCTGCACCAGTACCTTCACCATCAACATCATCAGCCCATTTAATGGATTTTGTCAACTTATTAAAATCTTTTTGTCCAGCGTTCATTAATGAAAGAAAGCCTGATATGCCAGATTGTCCTGCAATTTTTTTAGCGTAATTATTTTGTTCTTCCTGTGTTAGTCCTTTCCATGCTTTTCTGGTTTCACCTATAACTTTTGCAAGCTCACGTGTTTTTCCTTTACTGTCATAAAATTGTACTCCTAGCTTTTTTGTCAGTATTCCTAAAGCACCTAAAGATTTACTACTTGCTCCTGCATCTGTAGAAAGCCTTGTCATGATAGAACGCAACGCAGTTCCAGCATTGGAAGCTTTAATACCGCTGTTAGCCATAATGCCTATCATAGTGGCTGTATCTTCCAAACTGTAACCCAGTGAACCTGCAACAGGTGCAACATACTTGAATGTTTCACCCATCATACCGACATTTGTATTGGCATTTGAAGACGCTTGTGCCAGTATGTTTGCAAAATGTGTGGCATTTGATACACCATTTGTAGTCTTGTCTGCTGCCATTCCAAACGCTGTCATTGCATCTGTTACAATATCGGAAACTGTTCCAAGTTCTTCTCCAGAAGCCGCCGCAAGGTTCATTACACCTTCAATACCACCTAACATATCTTTTGTTTTCCAACCAGCCATAGCCATGTATTCCATAGCTTCCCCAGCTTCTTTAGCTGTAAACTTTGTTGTAGCACCCATTTGTTTAGCTTTTTCAGAAAGCTTTTGTAAATTGCTACCCGATGCCCCAGATATTGCTGATACTGTAGACATTTGCTCTTGAAAGTCTGCTGCCTTTTTTACAGGACCATTATAAATAGCCGCACCAACCGCTGTAACAGTTCCAGTTAATGCTACAAGTCGTTTTTTTGACTGTGATATAGCTGCATTATTTTTTGCTTGTTTACTGTTTATGGCATTTACTCTTGCTTGTGCCTGTTGTAGCCTTTCATACTGCTGCCTTAATCTGTCTGTATCTCGTCCTAGATTATCAGTATTAATACCAGCTTCACGCAACCTAGTTCCTAGTTCTTCTAGTGCTTGTCCGCCTCTTTCTATACTAGTTATAGTGCTTTGTGTTTGAGCTTCATTCGCACGCAATCTTTCGGTATTTCTGCTTATTTCGTTTTCTTCCTGCATAAGCTGTGCCGTTAATTGTCCAGTTGCATCCCCAGTTTCCCTAATCTTTGAGCGAAGCGTTTCTGCATTTTGTTGGTGTGTCTGTATCTTTTGTGCAATTTTTGAGTGTTCTTCTCCAAGCTTTACCAGCTTATTTTTACTATTATCTATTGCTGTTTGCTGTTTTTGATATGCTGATACATTTTTTAGTTTCTGGTCTGCACTTCTTAAATTGCCTTGTAGAGCTTTCGTAGCTTGTGAAGCATTTTTAAACGATTTTGAAAAATTAGGACCAAGCTGTGCAGTCAGTTTGAAAAGCAACTCAAACTTTTTAGTTCCTGCCATTGCTCACCTCATTTCCAGACATAAAATAAGCACCTGTTTTCTATACAAGTGCTTATTGCTTCTTCTTTTCTTCTAACAAAAGATTATAGTCTTTAATCCACGAGTTAAATTGGATTATTGTTTGCCTTAGCCAGAAATCCATGTCTTTGTTAATTTCCTTTGAAAGTATCATACTGTTTCTTTTAAACCATTTTATAGGACTTTCTCTGTGAAACCCGTATCTAGTAAAAAATTCTGTGTTCTATTTTTCACCTTTCCAAATTCACGGAATGGAAGGTGTAATATTGCGTCACTGTCTACTTTTGCTGCCTTTGCTGCCATCCTAGATAAAAATGATAGTGAAATTTCTGGTGATATGGCAAATTCACCCATTGCTGCCATTTCAGTTTCAATGTCTATCATATCTATACCTGTTAAGCTTTCGAAATCAAATACAAATTCATTGTAGGTTTTATCTTCATATGTATAAGGTTTAGCCAATTTAAGTACATATGCACCCTCTGGTATTTTTGTGTCCGATTCGGACACAACTGCTAATTCATTTTTGTTTTTACTTTCAACTGCTTCTCTTTTTATATCTTCCATGATTTACCTCCAAAATTACGCAATAAAAAAACACGACTTTGCGTGCTTATCAATTCTTTCCAAGTGCCTGTTTAATTTCTGCCCACCTATTGTCTTGTCCGTTTATATAATAAATATAATTTAATGGGTCTATTTCTATCATCTTATTATCGTTTATGTAGCATTTATAATATACCACTGAATATTCACCGCTTACATCCGCTGCACTTGCTGTTGCTAATTTTCCTAAATTAAACTTTTTAGGAACAACAGTTAAAATATGCTTTACTCTTGTTACTCCTACTATGCCCTTTGTAGGGTCTTGATTTTGCTGTGCTGCCCTTAAATCAAGTTCATGTCTTCGTGGTTCAAGGAGTTTAATTGCATTTCTTGTTACTGTTCGGAAGTTAAACGTAATTGACATTGGCTCAATTTGCCCAAGTATAGGTGATTCATATTTCCCATTAATCCCAGCTCCTTGTATTTCTTCTACAATATTCGAAATTTCTGGCATTGTAACTTCTGATATTCCAAGATATTCTCTGCTATCCTCATACACAGCAAATCCTATCATTGTCTCGTCAACTTTTGGCATCTTTTTTCACCCCCTATGCTGCCGCAAATAATGTACTAAGATAACTGATATCATATTCTAAGGCAAAATGAAGTTCTTCGGCTGGACTACACGGAGTAAGAAAAACGTGGAAATTTGCAATTCCAGCCATTAAATCTGTTACTGGATTTTCGTCTTCTAAAAACTCAATTCTGCCGCCTAGTATTCTTTCTTCTGATGTAAGTCCATTAAGCCATATATTAAGACTTTCTGTGATAGATTCAATTAATCTTGGTCTTAAATTCCTGTCTACTTTGCTCCATACTGAAAGAATTATTGAATTTCCTACCCATTGGAACATACGACTTACGTTATAAAAATAATCTGTAACATCTGTATTAGATGGATAACACGCTGCTCTGTTGCCCCATGATACAAAACCGCCGATAAAATTTAGTCCTGTAATAATTCCCTGTGAATTAAGATAATTAGCTTTTGTAAGGTCAAGAAGCACTTCTGTTCCATCTTCTAATACCATGCCATCAATCTGTAATGTTTTATTACTTGCTGATTCACAAGGTGTGCCACCACCCAAATCTTCGCTTGCGTCTGTTTTTGCCATAAGTCCAGCTAATTGTGTAGAATAATGAAATACCCTATCACCTAATTTTAACATGGGCCACACTAAAAGTTCTGATGGTTGCACAATATTATTTTTCTTTTTCCACTCAACTGCTTCTGTATATGTTGTGGCTTCATTTGTATCAATATCAATTATTGCTTTTCCTTTAAAAAGTCCATTGATACTTTCGGCTTTTGCTGCCATGATTGCCGCAACCTCACTGTCGTGTGAAAAGTTAGGTGCAAGAAAAATAGTGGGTACTACACTAAATTTAGGAAAAATAAAGTCAACCAGTTCAAAACCGCTTGATTTTTTAGTGTTAATGTCATATCCACCGATAATATCTTTTTTAGTTACTTTTGATGGGTCAACTGCATTGTACTTAATATTAAGTGTAGCAGTATTTGATGTAATTGCACCGCCCTCAATACGTTCAAGTCGTAGCACACCATCTGTATAAAATAATTCGTAGTCAACTCCCCTTATGTATTCATCTGTAAGGACATTTTCTTCGTTATACCCTTTAACTATGACTTTATCTGCCAGTGCTTCTAATGGTAAATCTAACACACCATCATATAGCTTTATGTCTTCTGGTTCTGTTTCTCCTGCCAGATGTTTCTTAGGGTCTAATACATTTATCATTATAATTGGTCCATTCTGATACAGCATAAAACTTGTATAAATTTCTTCGCAAATATCATACTTTTGCCAGTCGTCACTATATCCCATAGCTTCTACAGCTTCCGCATATGAAGATACATACACAGGCTCGTTGACTTTGCCATTTACCATATGTGCTGGAGCAGTTCCCACAATAAGATGAATGCAGCTATCAGCAGTCACAGGCGTTGAAATGCTTGTACCAATTTTGTCAACTTTTACTCCATGAAAATAAGCCATTTCCTATCCCTTCTTTACTTTTTTATTTTCATTGACAGGCTTAACACATCATTATAATATTTATTTAACAATGTTCCTTCCTGCTTCATCTTTTCCCTGCTATGTGCAAGTTTTTCTACAGGCACAATAAGCATTTTTATCTGTGGAATTTCGTCTATTGCTTCTTTTAAATATTCTTCCACATTTTTTCTTGTGCCTTTAATAATTGTATTTTGAATTAATCCTGTACGGTTAGTTGGTCCTATGTAGATATATGCTTCGTCTGTAACATCTGTATTTGCCTTTTCCTGTACCTTTTCTGTTTTAGACGTATCTATTTCTGCCTGTACATTTTTAACATTTTCTGCTGTCATATTGGTTTGTACAGCAGACTTAATATCTGTTTCTTTCTTTTCTGTCATATACTTTCCTCTCATAATAAATATTGTCTTACATTTCTTTCAACTTTTTGCATTTCCCATGTAGTCATTATCTCCCCTATTTGATATATTTCTAAATCTTCATAGGTAATAAATTCAACTGGTTTTTGACAGGAAAAATGCTCATCTATTACAACATCTTCAAGCAATTTAGTTTTAATCTGTGTTATAAGATTAAGACACTGTATATAGTTGTCTTGTTTATCCTCGGAATAAGTTACACAAATAATTCTTACATAACATACACTTTCATCATCATCGTCTTTTCCTGTTAATAGTTGCAACAGTATATAGGGTACTGCTTTTTGTTTCGATGTTTTGTCAGGCAAATTACCAATGAATACAGCAGGACATCTTTTGGCTGCTTGTATTCCATTCTTTGGCACTGCTGAAAAACAACGCATATTTTTGGTTATGTTCTCACAATACGCTTTTAATGCTTCTAATAATTCTAATGGTGTCATTTTATTAACCTCAATACTTACTTAACAATCTTTCTATTTCGTGTTCTATTCTCTTATTAAGAACCTCGTCTACCTTTTTTTCTATTTTTGACATTACTTGCTCGTTTTCAATCATTCTTGGCGGTGATGGTCCATAAAGTTCTTTAAGTTTGCCATCTTTGCCTTTAAACATTCCTATGTGTCCAGTCTTCATTTGTAAAACATGAACATCATCTCCCTTATCAAATGGGATAGGTGCATTTGATTTAAGTGCTGCTGCCGCTGGAATTGCTTCACTAGTTGGAACTGTTGGGCTTACTTTATATTTGATTAATGGTATGGGATTTCCTGCAAAGGAAATTTCCCCTATCATTTCACCATCACCATGATGTTTTATGCCGTTGTATTTTATATAGGAATTTTGTTTAAAATCTCCTGCTTTGACGTGATAAACTTGTGTGGCTTGTCTTTTTGCTTCTGTTTTTCCTGAAATCAGTGCTCTTGCCATTGCAGGTTTAAGCACCTTTTTATCAGCATTCTGTATACCAGCAAGTAAAGTATTCATTCTATTTATAGTCTGTTCTGATACTTCTATCACTCGTCATACCCCTCTAAACCTATAATTAGTTCATTATATTGGTTAAACACATTTTTTACTGTAAAAAGGCGGTCATCAATCCAAAATCTCATACCATATTCCGGAGCTTTGCCTAAATCAGATAGCATAACACGAATAACAACATCACGTTTATAAATACCTCTTGCATTATCACCAGACGCAAGTTGTTTTCTGCTTTCACTCTCTGAATTGTCAAATATTACAGGTATCTTTTTGTCAAAGCCATCACACTGTATTCTTTTTAGCTGTGCAAATTCTTCTAAGTTGTAAAATGTACGTTCTAAATCCTCATCAAGCATTTCTTTAAAGTTTTTCATGCTGTCACCTCAACATACAGTGGCGACAAACCATGAATCAACCTCATGTGGTACAGGAAGAGGAGCAGAAGACAATTGTAAGAAACGTCTTGCTGGGGTTCTTTTTACCCACTGTTCTGGTACTCGTACACCCTCTACAACGCTAATTGTTTTTCCGGTTTCATCCGCAATAGCAACCGCACCATAATACATGGAATATTCAGCCTCCGTTGCCAACAATGCAACAACATTTGACGGCAACAAATACTTGTTTTCTGGTTTCGCCCTGTTCGTCCAGTTATCCAAGTACATTTCCTTGTACTTGTAAATATCCATGCCTAAGCTGTGAATCGTTCCTACATATGTAGCACCGTTCGGGAGTTCCCTCGGCTTAATTACTGCAAGGTCATATCTGCGGTTGTCAAGCATTTCTTTTACTTCATCATCTTTCAGAAATGCGTTTAAAGCATCCTGCCCCATAAGGCATATATCACAATTCACAAACCCGTTTTCCTGTACCTTATCTCGCCATGCTTCCAACTGCTCTAACTTACCGCCTGTTGTCTTATTCCACTTTTCAGCGTCTTTCAGTGTTACTTTGTTTGTAAACTGAAAATCAATAATTTCTTGTATCGCTTTCCCCTCGCTGTCCAAAATCGGTATTTTACCTGTAAACAGAGCCATGCAACACATCCATTCCTCTCGGCGTGTAGTCATCTGGTCCAGTTTACTAAAATCACGCTGCATTTTTTCTACTGCTCTTTGATTAGGGCTTTTTCCATTGTATAAACTTTCTCCCGGTGTACGCTTCAAAATATCGTCAATTGTTGTAATCGTATTTGGTGCGATAAGTGGCGGTTCGTATGTATTAGTCTGAAAACCTTCGTTTTCTATCGTTACACCACCGTTTTTTTTATGTACGAATGGTGCAAGCTGTCTATTTCCTTTTTTAAAGTCAACATCTATTTTTGCTGTATCAAATGTTTCCACATTGCGAAAAAATGTATCTTTAATAAAAGTATGCACTTTTGGCATACGTTCTACTAATTTCCCCATAGTCCTTGGGTCATAAATACTTATTGGCATATCTTTTATCTTCCTTTCTTTATTCTTTATCTGAAACTACAGTATTCGTGGTTTCGCTTTCATCTATATTAACTAAGAAAATATTGCGTTTTCTAAGTGGTGTTTTAAGGTCTTTTGCTGTTATACCTTCTGGCAACGAAAGTGCATTAGCAAAAAACTTACCAGTAAGATAAATTACAATTTCTTCTCCTGCATTTGCTGGTTGTGCCGAAAGACCATATACATTTTCTATAGTATCAGCCGTAACTGCTGCTATTTTGCCATCTTCATTAAGCACAACAGGCATAAGCTCCAAAATATCACCATCATTTGAAACTGTGCCCGATTCGGTCACAACTGGATAGTCACCAGCGTGTACCATTTTCGGGGTATATACTCCTAATAATTCTTTTCCTGCTGCCATATCTATAATCCCCCTTATTTAACATCTGGGTACATCTTGTCAATAATATCCCCGAATGGGTCATCATCATCTCCTGCACCGCCTTTATTTGATATAGGTGTTACATCATTAACACCAGAAGTCTTTACATCATCTTCACGATTATTTAAAAAATCTTTTCCTACCTTTTTTTGTGCTGCAACCATTTGTATTGCAAACGCTTCGGCACTTATAGGAGTCTCATATTTTGCCTTATCTGCCAAATCTTCAAATCCCAGTAAAGTAATTTCATCAATCGCCTTTATTCTTGCTCTCTCTGCGTCTACTGCTGCTGTGTGGTCTGCTTCTTTTATTTCTCCCTCGGTCGCCTTTACTATAACTTCATTCTTATAAGCGTTAGCAATGTCAGGATATTTAGCTTTAAATTCATCTAATATCAATATAGTTTCCTCCTCATCATCTTTTATATTATTGTCTTTATTATCTGAACCAGTTGTAATATGATTATCTGTACAGCCTAGTAGCCCTTTTGGTATCGTATTAAACGCACTCAAATTAATTGGCACAGAATTTACAATAATCCTTTCTGCGTTTTCAACCTGTGTTTCAACATCTGTAAACATTAACCCAGTACAAAAACCAGCGTTTACAGCTTCTTCGCCAGTGAAATATGTTTCAACTGACATAAGACTTTTTATTTCTTCCTCTGACTTATCTGTCACTGTCATATAGCAATTAACTATAGATTGCTTGATTGTTTCTAGTTCACCAGCGACTTTTTTAAGCTCATCTGCTGTATAATAGCCTAGCATTCCTGCTGCTGGGTCATGTATCATAAATGTGCCGCCCGTTGGTATTTCAATTGAATCTCCTGCCATTGCTATAATGGTAGCAGCACTAGCACACCAGCCATCTATTTTTACAGCTACATTTGCCGCATGGTCCTTTAGTCTTGTATAAATCGCCATTGCTGCAAATATATCGCCACCACCTGAATTAATGCGTACAGTTATCTCATCAACTGCACCCATAGACTTTAATTCATCATTAAACACTTTTGGGGTTATATCATCCCCACACCATGAATAGTCTGAAATTTGTCCATATAGTAAGAGTTCTGCTGTGTTATTATCTTCATTAGGTGTAAAATTCCAGAACTTGTCTATTTCTTTTTTATTCTTTGGTTTCTTCTTCCTCGTCTTGTTCGTTAGACTTTCTATTGGTGTCTGATTCCTTATCTCTGGTATCAAATTCTTTTTTTGCATTGCCTACAACCTCCTTTAACAGTTCTTCTTCTCTTTTTCGCTGTTTCACATTTTTATAAAAGTCTGTGCCTGTAAGCTCTGTTGCTTCTTTTTCTCTTGTAGAGTAACCACCTTGTACCCTTAATTCTGCTGCCTGTACCTCTTTTACAGGGTCTAGTTGTCCACTACTTGGTCCATTCCATTCAGTACAACAATATGCATCTTTAATAATTGGGTCATTAAAAAAACCGGGGGCATTTATCCTGCCCTTGGCTACTGCTTCACATAACCACTCTTCATAAATTGGTTGACAAAAATCTGATATAAACCATTCTCTATACATCTTTATTACTTTAAAAAACTCAAGGATGGCTGCTCTTGATGCTGAATAATTGTTAGTAAATGCCATAATAAGGATTTCATAAGGAATCTCTAACGCTGCACCCATTTGTTTTATAATCGCTATTGCGAATGGTTCAAAATTTGCGTTTGGTCTGCCGGGAGCTGGTATATTTGCCTTTTCTCCTTCGCCTAACTCAACAACTGCCGCTGGTGCAAGTTCTATACTGTTCTCATCCTCTGCATCAATTTGCATTTCTTCTGGTATAACTTCGCCAAAAGCTGGCTCATCACTTGCACTTTCTTTTTCAATAAATACAGTCATAAGACTGGCTACAACTGCTGCTGTAACCTCTGCATCTGTGTATTGCCCTAACTGCTTTATTGTTTCTATGACAGGAGAAATAAAAGGAACACCTCGTACTTGCCCGATGCGTTCCCTGTTCATAATATGTAATATATTTCTTCTACCTGTCTTTTTGCCATATGCTTCTACCCTAATCCATTCTCTAGGGTTTCTATCAGCAGATGAAAGGGGATGAAATTTTGAAATATAATATGCCACAACTTCACCAATTTTATTTTTTTCTACTCCTTCACAAAATAAAGGGTCTATTGTTTTATTGTCTGGCGTGCTTATCCTATCAGCTTCGATAAGTTCTATCCTTAAATCATATATACTGCCTGTTCGTTTAGTCGTTTTCATTAGTGCAAATGCATCACCACTAAGCAAGGCATTAATTAAAGCAAGCTGTTGTAACTGATAGAAGTTGTCTATACGTTCTAGGTCACAGTTTGTAGAATTAGCCCAGTGGGCAAATTCTCTTTCTATGGTTTCTTCTAGTTTTCTTGCAACTTCTGGTGTCATATTAAGAAGTTCTTCATTGATTGTGCTTTTTAAATGTAGTCCTGTACCTATGGTATTCGTTCTAAGTCGTTTTATTGCCGCTGTGGCAATGTCTGAACCGCCATAATATAAATCCCTTGACCGTTGACGCAAAGGGCTTATATTGTCTTCTACATCTTCTCTATGACTTCCTCCACCATACGTCCAACCGATAGTATGTTTTTTAATTGAATTTGCGCCATAGTTGCCATAACCACTATTTATTATGTCAAGTTGTTTCTTTGCTACTTCTCTTTTTAGTGCTTTTTGTGGTGAAACTGCCCTTACTACCTTGTCTATAAAATTCAAACCTCAACCCCCTTTTCAGAATTTATTGCATAAAAAAACACCATAGAAATTTACTAATTTCCTTGGCGCGTATTTCGATGTTAATATTATAGCATAAAAAACGGGCAATGGTGGGCAATCTTTTAAAAATTTTATAAATCTCTTGGCACAATGCGGTAAATCCTATTCCTGCCTTTTCTTTTTGCTATATTTTGCAATTCCTGTACTTTGTTTTCCCAATATTCTATCTGTCTTCGTATTTCACCTAAATTTGCCCTTGTAAATGTCTTGTCAAGAATAGTATACGATTGATTAATTGCAACTCGTTCCTCTGCTTCAAGCCATATATCTAAGTGTCTTTTAGCTGTTTCTAATGTTATTGCTGCCATTATAAAATCCCCTCACTTCTATTTCTTCTGCGTTTTTTACTCTTTCTAGGAATTACTTGTGTTTGTGTTTCTTCTTCCTTTGGCGGTTTTTTAAGAGGTAAGCTTGTTATTTCCATAGCTGCCTGTGCATAATTTCTGCAGTCTAATGGTTCATTTCTTTTTGTTTCTCCGTTAAGTTCCCATACAAAATATGGTTTACCAGTTTTTTTGTTATATTTTAGTACCTGCCTTTCAGATGTTAGTCCTTTAAAGTAGTCCTTGTCATATCCCCTTATATAGTTATCTTCATCTTTTGGGAAATGACAATAACCTGCTCCTTCTTCTTCTATTAGTAATCTTTGTAATAACAAAGCTTTTCCAACATCCACACCCAAAGTAAATAAATATGTCTGCTCTCTGTTATTTTTTGTTGGTTTTGGTACATATGGTCTTGCTGTACCTTCGTTACCACCTCTAACCGCATATACACCTCTTGCTGTCCTCGCTTTACAGAATTTATATACTTTATTTGCAAAGTGCCCTCCAGAATCAATACAGGTACAAATTATACGTAATTTTGTACCATCCGCCTTTTCGAACCTTTGTGATAAAAATTTATCCAGACGTTTCCACACTTCTGTCTGTTTTAAGTCGCCATAAATCCTTTTATAATAAATGCCATAGGATTCATATTCAACGCCCCAACCTACAACTTCAACCTCAAACCTATCATCTTGTGTATCAACACCAGCAGTAATAACTATTACTTCATCTGGAACTTCACAGTGATATTTTTCACGGCGAGCAAATAATTTGTCTTTGTCTGCCGCTTCTCCATTTGCTTCCCAAGGTAATCCTAGTTCCGTGTTATACCACGACTTCATTAGTTCAGTGTTACCTTTTTCTCTTTCCTCATCCGCTTCTATATAGCCTTTTATTATTTTCTCCCATCCAAAGAATGTAGATGCTAAAGAATTGAAATGAAAACCTCTTATTTTTCTTCTTGGATATTTTGGTATGTATTTTCCTTTGTGAAAATGGTCTTTCCATTCTATTTCTGAATGTATACTACCACATTTAGCACATACATAATTAATATTTTGTATTTCCTTATCATCATCTACATCATAGATAACATTTTGCCATTCTAACGGTTGAAACTGTCCACAGCTTGGACATGGAACATTCCATTCTTCCATTGTTGAGTTGTTATATTCTATCTCTATACGGCTTACACCTTTTATTGTTGGTGTGCTTGTGTCTACTTCTTTTCTATTCCAGTATGTAGTTAGACGTTTGCCAGCTAAAACCAAAGGGTCGCCCTCTGTTCCTGCTGTTGCTGGATATGCATCTATCTCATCAGCCAAAAGTACACGTATCGGACGACTTCTAAGTTCTGTTGGTGAATTTGCTCCCGTCATTGTAATACGTCCACCGGGAAATGACTTTTTAAAAATTGTGTTTCCACTTGTCCTGCTTTTGTCGTTGATTTTATCTTTTAATGCTGGTGTGTCCCTTACCATTGGCATTAACCTGTCTTTGCTTAATGTTTCTGCAAGGCTTAGAGTTGGCTGCATACATAGTATTGTGCATGGGTCATAGTGCATATAATATCCCATAGTGTTTAATAGAAATGCGTCTGTTTTGCCCATCTGGGCAGCAGACATGACTACAACTTTTTCAATGGATATATCAGTTATTGCGTCCATTATTTCACGCTGCCATGGTGCTTTATCTGTGTTCCAACGTCCGCCTTTGCTACCTGATTCAGAAGAAAGACGACGGTATTTATCAGCCCATTGTGATAGTGTAAGGTCTGGTGGTGGCTCTAATACTTTAAATATTTCTTTTAAAAGATTAATCGTTGCTTTCTTCATCTTCTTTTATTTCTTCCTTAAACATTTCTTCAAAATCTGATAGCTCCAATAGGGCTTCTTTTATTTTGGCATTAAGGTATAAAAAAATCTTTGCTTTATCTGTCATTGTTGCTAACTTGTCTGCTTCCTCTGCTGGAATTGCACTTAAACGGCTCTTAAAATTTATCAAGATGGAAGACATTACTTTTTTTATATCTTCTGTTCTATGTAGTTCCCCACGCTTCACAGCTAGGTCAAGTTCTTCATTAATACGTTTTGCCTTTGTAAGCTTTGCCCTTTCTTCGTTTAAGTCTGCTGCTTCTCCTGTTTCATGATTGCGTTCCCTTAAATATCTTATATACTCATTACTTGCTTGTACAAGCGAATACAATTTTGTTTCGCCTACAGTTTTAAGAATCCCTTTGTCCGTCAACCTCTCAACATTTTTAGGGGTCATATCAAGAAATTTTGCAATCACATTTTTATCATAAAGTTTCAAAAATACTACCCCCCTTAAAAAATTTTCTGGTATTTTGGAAGTGTGGTTTTCCCCTGACGGCTAGACGAGTTTTGGGGTCACGGGCCGCCCGGGCCGTAAAAGCGGCTCACAGTACCTTTTGACGCTTCGTATTTCCCAAAATTTCACCAGTATTTCTCATAGCTAATCTATATATCAGGGTCTTTAAATGTGTCATCTATCTGCCCTGTATCAGGGTCTACCTCGTATACACCGCTTGCCTTTTGCTTCATCAGCTCATAACGCTTCTCTTCCAGTGCTATTCTTCTCTGTTCTAACTCATAAGATTTGATAGAATCAATTAGTTTTATTATGCGTCCTCGTACTTTATTTAGTTCTGTTTCTAATCTCATCTGTCGTTCAAATGCTGACGACCTGACAGTGGTTTCCATAGCTATGTTTAATGGTTGTCTATTTGTAGCTTTGCCTGTATACTCACCATATGGGTCATTGTCATCAGCCTTTTTAGGTGTACGCATTTCAACTACACGGTCAATAAATAATTCACCTGTACTACTATTGTCAAGGGCTTTGATTTTCTTTTTTAAATCATACTCTTTTGCCACAAGGGTCTGTAACTCTCGCTGCATATTTGTAGTCGTATTAAGTGTAATTGATTCTATAAGCTCTTTCTCGGTGTCTGTTAATTCATCAAAATATACTGTGGAATATGCTCCATGTGTTTGTGCATTTCTATTCCTTTTCGGTGCTCCATGTCCCCTTGCGTTTTTATTGCCTTTAGGTGCACCCCTCTTTTTTGGCTTATTTTCCAGTGCTTCTTGCCACTTATCCATGTATTTCCACTTTGATATTTTCGCTGATTCTACGTTAAGTATTTTTGCTATTTCAACATTCTTTGCTATTCCATTAGAATCTAAAAAAATCTGCTTTGCTTTTTCCCTTTTTTCGTCTTTTTTTCGCGGCATGATATCACCCCCTTTTTGTTTGTTTCTCTGCTTTACTGTCATAAATGGCTTTAGAACTATTATATATTTTAGGATTTTTAAAAAATGTACAAAATGTAAAAATATACAAAAAGCGGCAGCAGAACTGTTATTAACATTCTGCTGCCGTCTTATATATGTATTTTGCCTATTAGTATTATACTACAAAAAACGGGCAATGGTGGGCAATCTTTAACTTATTTAAAAATTTCTTTTATGATATCACTCTGTGCTATATTTTGATTATTTTCTAGCTTTTCACCTAGAATATTTAAGGCTTTGCACCTTATATTTTTAGCCTGACGCACACTGTAGCCTATCATTTTTGCCACATAATCCCATTTTTGTCCTCTAAGGTATAGATTATATATAATTACTTTATATGGCATTATAAGCGAGGAAATTTCTTTAAAAATCTGTGTTCTTAAATTTTTTAGTTGTTTAATGCGTTTTTCTAGGATTTCTATGTTTTCTTTCGTATCTGCTTCTGCAAGTTTCATAGCAAGTACGGCTGTACTATTACCTAGCTTTTTTCCATGTGGCATACCATCATAAAGGACAGCACCTAAAGGATTATATCCAGCTTCGTATTGCTTTAACCATTCATTCGCTATTTTAATATCTAGGTCAATCCATTTATAAAATCTCAAAATTGCTTCTACTTCTGAATTTGTCATGGTATGCCATCCTCCAACTATTCTATTTTTTAACTTTCTAAATACCTTTTATACTCTTCTGTTTTGCACATAATCCATACAGAAAGAGCATTTGCTATTGCACTTTCTATTTCCGGTTGTAATGCTACAACTGCCCTTATCTCATTTTGTACCATAGTGTATTGTCCTTTTTTGTACTTTTCTTTTATCCACGTCGTAAAGTCTAAACCTTTTTCTAGTGGTTCAGGTATATTATCTGAATAATCATCTGCTTTTGGTTCATCTGATAAAGATGTGTTCTCCTTTTCTTTAGTTTTAAATCTTGCTATCTGTGGTTCATCAATAGATATATCTGTTTTCTTTTCTTTAGTTTCTTCTATGACATTATTATCATATAACAGTTGATTATTTGCAATCATTAATACTATGATTTGTGCAAGGTCTGAATATTTAACTAAGAAATTCCCCCATTTAGCAGTATCAATAATAGTAATGCCATCTGCTTGAAAACGATATATATATCTACCACCATCAAATTTTTTTCCTTGAAAAGAATTGCTAAAATATTTTCTTAGTATCTTTTCAACTGCTGCCACATTACCTTTTGCCTTGAATATTTCTCTATTTACTTCGCCTTTTATAGCGTCTTTTATTGCTTCCTGTACTTTTTCTGCCTGTTCATTTGTAAGTTCTTTCTTTTCTTCTGGCTTTACATCTTTTATATGCAGCTCGCCCTTTTCTTCGTACTGCTCATAAGCTTTTTTCTGTCCATCTTCATCAAGCCTACTAAGTTCATGTGCAGTTGAAATATTAATGCTGCCCTTTTCTAGTTCGTCCTTAAAATCCTGTGACAGATTATTACTAATTGCTTCCATACGTCCTATCTGGGTAGTGGATGTATTAAGCATATCCGCCACGATTTCACGAATGCGTCCGATTCTCTCCTGTTCTTTTTTTGGTTTATCCTTATTCTCTGTTTGTAGTGCTTTTTTATATTCTATCAATATTTCTTTTAGTTCTTCAGCCTGCTTTATCCTCTCCCAATCTGTAAGCTGCCTTGCTGTTGCATTAGTAAGAATAAGACTTAAACGGTCTTTTATTTCGTCTGATTCTTTCTTGATACGACATGGCACTTTTCTGTACTCTTCCTTGCCATCTTTCACTAATTTTAAGGCTGCTAATCTTCTACGATGTCCAGCTATTACTTCATACTTTCCATGTGTTTCTGGTTTTACAACCAGATTTTGTTCAATGCAGCCAGATAGTTCAATAGCCGCTGCCAGTTCGTCAATATTTTCTGTGGAATAGAAGTTATCTTTATCTGGTATTAAATCATAAATATCAATCATGACTACATCAAAACTATTGTCATTCTCTATTATCTCATCCGGCTGTAATATCTCCTTTGATTTTACATTCAAAAGGCTAGTTATGTCAAATTTTTTCTTCTTTTCTGCCAATATTAAATCACCTCTGTTTTATTTTTCAACCTACCATTTGGTCTAACCAATCAATGAAAGCATCACAATGATTTAGTACCTTTTGTGGAATATCGTAGCTTATGTCACACAAGCAGCCACCAACATCATACTCTTTGTATAAATACAATTTTTTATCATCGAAACTAACTGTAACCCAAAAATAATAAATGTCATCATGAAAACATTTTATATACCCTTTTTTTCCTTTTGCATCTT
This sequence comes from uncultured Lachnoclostridium sp., assembly GCA_947565985.1. Lineage (GTDB taxonomy): Bacteria > Bacillota > Clostridia > Lachnospirales > Lachnospiraceae > Butyribacter. The sequence goes on along the minus strand of CANOID010000019.1, from coordinate 9,267 downwards.
TGTTGTATTCAAAACCTATTTCAGAGAGCTTATTTTTAAGGTCTTGATATTCTAATTCACGTTTTATTTTACCCATTTATTTTCTTTACCCCTATATTTCATTTTGTGCCCGATTCGGACACATTTTTATTTTTCTAAATATTCTTGTACAAACGCTTTGTAATCTTTGGCTGCACCAGAACGTGGAGAGTATTCAATAAGGCTTTCATTGGTAAAGGTTGCTTCATCTGCTTTTTCTGTACGTCTGATATGTGTTTTAAATATTGGGTAATGCTGATTTTGTAGCCATGTCTTGCCTTGCATACATACATCACGATTATAGTACATAGTTACAAGACAACCTCTAAGCTTTAACTTCGGATTTAATACCTTTGCATTATTTATTTGTTCCTCTAGCTCGTCCATACCCTCAAAGGCATAACCATCAATTTTAACTGGTATAATGACTTCATCTGATGCCACAAGAGCATTTATAACAGATATATTAATATCAGGCGGACAGTCAATAATACAATAATCAAACCTTTCTTTTACTTTTTCTAATTCCTTAGAAATAATTGTTGCCTGTTCTTTTTCATCATCCTTTATCACTGCAAGGTTCGCTGTAAGTAAGTGCATATTTGCAGGAATAACTTCAATGTTAGGCATTATACTGGCTTTTTGCATTATATCACTTATCTTTTCTTCCCCAGTCATCACATCCGCAAGACTTGGCTTGTCATAGCTCCATACACCACAAGTCTTGGAAAGATTGCCCTGTTTATCGTTATCAATAAGTAATACCCTCTTGTCGTAGTCCTTGGCTAATATGTACCCCATGTTTATAGTTGTAGTAGTTTTGGCACATCCGCCTTTCATGTTAATAATCGCAATAGTTTTCATTGTTTTTTCCCCCTGTTTAAATTTTTATTTTTTTACACTGCATTGCCAGTGAGCATTTTTCCTAAGCTCTTGTTGTCTTTCCTTTAAAAACTCTATGTACTCTTTGTAAGTCATCCCTAAAGGTGTAATCTTTTTTGTTAGTTTTCTTGCCCTACAAACACTTTCACTTAATATTGTCAATTTTGATATCGTTTTTTTCTCTTTCTTTTCTTCTGGTGGCTTCTCTGGCTTAATTCCTGCTCGCCTTGCTTTCCTGTTTGGCTTGTACTTATTATAGGTTATCTCTGACTGCTGCCTGTATGGTACTGTTTTTCTTTTCTTCTTTGCCATAATCTTCCCTTTCTAATACGTCTAAAATACCCTCATATACTCTTTTTGCACAGTAGATACATATACTATTGCCTATTGCTCTATAACGTGCTGAATCGCTTATACATTTACTATCTGCACCATACTTAGTCCAGTTATCTGGATAACCTTGTAATCGTTCGCATTCGATAGGTGTTAAACGACGTATAATGTATGTTACCTTTGTTGTTACCTTTTTTTAGAACATCTATTACGTTATATTTTTCTGTTATGATTGTTTCTGAACCACCGCCATAATCTCCGCCTGATGCCCTTAGAGTGCCATTCATTCCTGATTCTTTATATCCACCATGTTGATTTAATTCAAATGTCTTTCTATCAGTCTGCACTATTAAAGGCGTATTACCTCTCACTGAATCATTTTGTACTGTTGTAATTGTTCCGCTTGTATCACTTTTTCTATATCCGCTATGCTGATACGCTTCGTAGAACACTTTATGTATATCTGTTGCTGTAAGTGTTGGGCATGGGTCTGATATTTTTCCAACCCCTAGTCCATGATTATTTTTATTTCGTGTCACTTCATCACGCAATGGTATGACATTTTTCTTTTCTATCGCTACAATGTTCCTGCTTGCTGAACTTCCGCAATTTGTAGATAGTGTGCCTGTACGTTCTTCGTCTATGATGATAGCTTTTGCGTTTATTCCATATGCTTTTCTTGTATTTTCTGTTCCAACGCTATCCGCAAGTTGTCTGGCAATTTCTTGTTTCTGCTCTGTGCTCTTTTCAGAATGCCTAAGCACGCTTTCGGACTTAAAGAGTATTTCTCCGGCACGTTGTCCTCTAAAATCTCCGACAAGGTAGATTCTTTTTCTACGTTGGGGAACTCCCCAAAATTGAGCGTCAAGCACTCGCCAAGCTGTGTCAACTGCCGCCCCTCGTACCATTCCTGCACTTGCCCATCTACCACTTGTAGGCATTGGAATATGGGTTTTTGTGATTTTTTCAAGCACGGCTTTAAAATCTTGTTTACCTCGTGATGAAAAAGCACCGGGAACGTTTTCCCATATAATAAACGTTGGGTATTTTCCATTTGTTGATAACCTCATTTCATCAATAATTCTTATAGCCTCCGTAAATAATCCTGACCTGCTGCCTTTTAACCCTTTTCTCTTTCCTGCAACACTTAAATCTTGACATGGACTTCCAAAAGTAATTATGTCTACAGGCTGTATTTCATCCCCTTTTAACTCTGTGACACTTCCAACGTGCATTACTTCTGGAAAATGGTATCTTGTGATATTTATACAATTTTGTTCTATTTCAGCAGCCCATACAGGCTTTATACGACCTGTAAGTTGAGCTGCATAACAGAATCCACCAATACCATCAAATAAGCTTCCTAGTGTCAATTCCTGCAATGCTGTCACCTCTTTCTACCAATCTTCTAGTTTTAAAATACGATGCCTTTGATTTTCTATGGTTTGCTTCATATCTTCAATTTGATTAGGCAACACACCTGTATTTTCAAACATATACAGGACTTCAATCGCTCTATCCATGCTTACACCTTTTTTGAGACGTGGCTTTTTAGTTTTTGGGTCAATATCTGTCAGCCTACAATTTTTAAATTTCTTTTTCTTTGGTTCTTCCTTTGGTAGTGCTTTTTTTATCATGTTTAAATATGGTATTCCTGTTCCTGATAATCCATCTACATTCATAAACACCCATCTTTCAATTCAAAAATACTTTTCTTTAAATATGACCTATCCTTTAAAGAATTAGAGATTTCTCCCATGCCCATTCTTTTTAGTTCTTTAGCTTCAACAGAAAGCATCTTATCTAGGAAATGTACTGCACCATCAAACCTTATTTTGTATTCTTTTACATCTTCTGGCTGTACGTACTGTCTACCATATATATATTTCATATCTTTCCATATGCTCCAAGGTATAAAGAAAAAATCATTCTGAATGTTTGCACATACACCACACACCGCCCCTAATTGGCTATGTATTTCTAATAATTCCATCTGTGTAGCTGTAAGTACATTTCTTGTCATTCTGTCTTTTCCTGTGCTTTTAGCCTCAAACACTATCGAGCGTCCATTTCTTAGTGTTCCCTGAAAGTCTGGTTGTGCTGGTGTACTAAAGCGTCCTATAAAAACTCCATCTTTGTTCTTTTTTGATACTTTAAACGGTTCAGGTGTTTTATCTATGACTGCTATTCCTAGCTCTCTATACATTCTGCATCCTGCTAGAATCTCTCTTTCAAAATGTTGCCCCCTCGCATTATTCTGTTTGTTTTGATACTGCTGCTTGAGTTTTGTGTCCGAATCGGTCACAAATTTGTTGTTTCTCATATTTTTCTCTCACTTTCCGCATTTTCAAATACACATTCCATCCCGTATAGTCGTTGTACTGGAAGTCTATCTTTGTAGGTTCATAACCTTTATACATTTTTCTCCAATACTCTTTATCCTCTGGTGTCTTTGCTAACATACATATCTTTTTATAACTGTATTTGCTATCGTTTTTCTTTACCTTTGGTTTTTCCAGATTCATAGAGGTACTCCACTTCTTACAACCCTTTTTACGCTTATTTATGTAATTTACTAACCCTTCTATGCCATTCTCGTTAGGCTGTAATCTGTCACAGTTTACGAAACCTAAATAGTCTATACCCTTTCTGTAATCTGGGTCTTTAGCCTTTTTCCAGTTAATACGTGTCCTGCTCCACAGAAGTTCCAAATCATCACGATTCAAGCCGCCATTTATTATAATGTGATGATGTATTCTTACTGCCTTATTGCTCTTATCTTCCATTCCATCTAAGACCATCTGTTGATAATCTTTATTTTCTACTTCTGGGGTATATTCTGTAACAATCATATATTTTAGGTCTTTTCCTGTCTCTTTCTTCATTTTCCTTTTTACTCTGTCTAAAAAATTATGTATATTCTTTTCTGCTTCTTTTAAGTTGACAGGAAGATATTTGTCGTTGTATGTTGCTGATATATGTAAATCCTCTGAACCAAAATTAGTATTGGCTATCTGTACAAACCGTCTCTTGCTTCTCTTATCATTTAGATTTTTTTGTTTAGGACTACTTGTTTCTTTTTTAACTTTTCCTGCTTCTGGTGTATTAGTTACATGAACTACATCAATTTCTAAGTATTCTTTGCCACAATATATCTTTTTTTCTCGTACAAAACTTTTCTTTACACCTGCCATTCTTATTCTCCTTATAATACCACTGCACAAAAGTGTATCAATTTAATATATACTTATGTAATGACAAGCGTTGATAATATATCTATATCAGCTCATATTGTATGCAATGCCTTAGATGTTAATACCCTATACAAGTTCCAAAACGTGCCATTTTTAAGCCTTTAAGCACGTTTTTTCTGGCTTTTTATTGACTTCAAAGCATATTTGTAGTATAATTTCAATTAATAAAATTCATCACTGTGAAGTGGTAGTGAACATATGTTTGTATCCCCTGTTTGTAAACATATGTTCTTTTTATTCCCATTTTTTATGTACCCTTGTTGCAAAATCCATTGCCAGATATCCACCGCATTTTTTATGTCGTGCCATATATTTACAACTAAGGAAGGCACGTCCACATTTAGAACAAGTAAGTTTAAAGTACGGATATGGTGTTTCTAAAACATCTAATGTAGGCAGATATGGTATTTTTCTTTTTGCATCAACAAAATATCTTACCCCTTGTTCAAAGTCTGGAAAATCTATTGTATTTCCAATTACTTTTACATCTAATGTAGACAGCTTTTCAAGCTCTAATATTTCATCGCTTATTATGTCAATTATTTCTTTATCCTGTATGATAAAATAGCTTATTTTTTGATTCATCTCGCAAAGTAGGATATCATTTTTACATACCATACATTTATCATGGTCAGATATTCCTATATACTCACAGAGCGTTTCTACGTCTATTGCATAGACATTTGCACCTAAATAACCGCCTGTATCTATATAATGCCCTATAGGACGTTTTAAATCATCTGTTGGTCTTATTGGTGGTTCTGTTATATACTCTCCCTGTACCCATATAGAATATGGCATATTAGCAGTTTTAGCTCTCGCCTTCACTTTCACGTATCGCCCTTTCTGATACTGTGTCTATAATTTCCATAAAATAAGTATCATCCCTGCCATCCAAAGATACGCATGGTAAAAGGTCATACTTAGACCCATCTGGTGCAGTATAGCAAAATACAATTACACCTGATAGTCTTACTTTTACTGTATCACCATCAAAGCCTAGAAGCGTATTATATTCTCTATCTATTGTTTTACGACTAACTACAAATTCTCTTGTTTCGTTCCCAACTTTTAAGGTTACTATATCACCTGTATATATTTGTTTTTTATATTTGTCCTTATAGTTTGTTTCTTCTCCAAGTGAAGTAGGCAGAATATCATAAAAACTCCCATCTGGTGTCCCTATCTCTGTAATTTTTTCTGTTTCAAAGCCATATGATGGCATACCATACACCCACTCATACGCTTGCTTTTCTTTGTTTAAACTTAAACCTCTATATTTCATCGAAGTTCCTTTCTATCAATTTGACTTTAAGGGATATTGTTCTTTTATTTCCCTGCTGCGTTCTATATTTGCTTTAAGCAGTTCCTTTGCTTCTTGCGATTCCTTTTCTGTGCTTATATTCATTTCTTTAAAATGCTTTATGCTTTGTCTTAGAGCTGTATCTGTTGCTGATATGACATAAATAGCTTTACAATGTACACACTCAAGATAGTAATATTCAATATCCCCTGATTTTTTCCATTTTGGTTTTGCAGATAATATTCTTCTGCATTTATTACACTCTATTACTGGCTTCCCTTTTTTTCTCACTTTGCTTACTCCTGTAGTTATTCCATTTTTGTTATACGAACACCAGTTCTATTTAATATTATTTGCTGACCGCTTTTTATCCTTTGAAGCCCTCAAGGCATCTGCCGTATGTTTCCTCTAATGCTTCTACCTCTTGTTTAGCCCATTCTTTATATCTGGCTACATTATTTTCTAAACCATCAAGCGTCTTTAGAATGTCTTTGATTTTAGTAACATCCTTTTCAGCATTAATTTCTTTTCTATGCTTTTTTAGCCTGTCTACGTTTACTTGGATAAGATATTCAAAACTATAGGATGCACTATATAAATCATGTAATGGTCTCATTTTTAGTCTCCGTAATATTCTCTTTTATCATCTTGCCATGAAATAGCCTGTCCGCACCATCTACAATAGCTATCCGAACCTGTTATTGGTTTTTTGCAAGTAGAACACCAGTAAGTTGTTGTTCCTGCCTTAAAAGTGACGTTGCCGATTTTTAAATCAATGTCTTGTATTTTTCTTTCAGGTTTCTTTACTTTTCGCATTTCTGCAGCTTCTTGGCATTCATGAATTGTGCCAATTGCAGAATATTCCTTTAACAAAACTTCTCTTTTAGAAAGAATATTTTGAGTAGATTTTAGTACCTCCGCTATTTTGTCGGAATGTTTAATTTGCGTGTCCAAATCTCTTTTTATTTGATATACTTCCTCGACCGTGCCAATTGAGCGGTATTGTCTAAGCTCTTCATATTTTTTGTCTTCTGAAAAATATCTGCACGTCTGAAATGGTGCTGGATTTTTATTGAATAGTTTTGACTGTTCATTTGTACAAATGTATGTATTATTTTTATCCTGATAATACCTACATCCATCGCAGAATTTATTTTCTGTACAATTCTGTTCTCTAACACTTTCATCACCCATTTCCAGAAGCAATTTATTAAATTCCTCCTGTGTCATAAGACCACCAACAAAACGTTCCTTAACCTCGTCAAACGGCTTTATAAAATTTTTCAAAGTGCTTTCTGCGTCTTCCCTTGCCTTTTCTGCACACATCTCTATATATTCTTTATCTGTCATGTTATGATGTGTTATAGTGCCAACTACCGTTGAAAAACGGCATAATAAACCGTTTGGTTGTCTTGCTACAAAACTTGTTAAATTCACAATTTTCTCCTCTCTATCTTAAAATTAATTATTAGATTTCTTGCCTATAAGCTAACCATTCCTTGCCATAATCTATATAATCCCATTCTTCGCCAACTGGTTCATTTACCCAGAATGGAATTGTTCCATCTTCCTCTTCCTCATCAGAAACTACAACAATGAACCATAGACTAATTCCATACCCAACACACCATACTGGTTTACCATCCATCTTTCGTAGCTCATCGGCAGTTAAAGGTGTATTTTTATTTCTGTCCATACCTAAATTTGTGTCCTGTATCCCAGACATTTCTGTCAGTCCATTAACTTTCATAGCTCCATGTAAAAATTTCATGGATTTTATTGCTGTAGCTAAATCTTCATCCATAGCATTAGCTACTTTTATTGCATTTTCCACATCGTTTGATACCATGCTCATGAAGCCTTCATTTTTACTTAATTGCATAAAAGTGTCTCTCATAGCATTAAGACCTCGAATAGCGTCCTCTATCTCGTCAAGTGTCACGCTTATAGCTTCTATTTCCTTTTCCTGTATGTTTGTTTCTCCTGTCATGCTTGTTAATCTCCTCTCATTTTTTTGTTAATTCCTCATAGCATCGTTTAAACCTCATAAAATCTTCTGCACTTCCCCCATTATCTGGATGTGCGTGTTTCATGGCATATTTGACTGCATCTATTGTATTTTTAGGAATATTTTTGTGTAGTTTTGATTCTGATATAGCCTGTAAAGTCTGATTTTCTTTTTTTAACTGTTCAACTTCCAAGCATTTACTGACGTAGAAGAGAACAACATATATCACAATGATGATTATAAAAAATATTTTCATGTCATATTTTCCTTTCGTTTATCCCTCTGGCAGAATAACCACCAGAGGGAACGTGTGCGTTTATATATAATAAAAAGGAGCTATAAGAAATTGGCATTTTACAATTGTGACATGACATGGTACGCACACAAACCATGTCTAATACCCCTGCTGCCTTTGACAACAGCAAAGGTTATGCTATTTGCTGGTATCATTAAACCCAATCTGTGCCTTTGCGACTTCGGCTGCTGCTCTGTAGACCTCTGCATGATGGTTGTTACCATGGGTTTCTTTTACTTTGTCAAGAAATTCTTCAAGTATTCCATTAAAACATCCACACTTAACCATAATCTGTTTACCCATACCACGATAGAATGTTGTAAAATCATTCCTGCTGCCAGTTGCACCAATAACCAGTACATGGTGTTTCTCTACAATGTCTGCATTTCTAAAAACTTCTGCATTGCCACATACCACTGCATTGCCACCGACCTTAGCATCGTCACCAATTACCGCACTATCGTAAATCCATGCTTTATCACCAACTATGGCATTGCCATAAACCTGTGCATCGCCACCGACTGATGCATATCCTTTAATTTCTGCATTGCCAGATATTTCAGCGTGAATACTAACTATTGTATTGCCACATACTACCGCCTTGCAGCAAACCACTGCATCACTACAAATCTGTGCATTTCCATATACTCTGGCATCGTCACATACTATTGCGTCACCTTTTATCCATGCATCGCCACTATGTGACAGATTACTCTCTTTTTCAATCCATCCTCCAAGCTCACCAGCTCTAACAGTTCCAAAATCTGTCGCTGCTATAATCCTGTGCAGCACTATCTCTCTGCCTTCTACCTTTACCGCCTTTAAATTACCTGTAATCTCATACTTACGCACTTTGCTCTTTCCCCCTTTTGGATAAATATTGACACTGATTGACACTGCCACCAAACACTGATACTCCTGCTGATACTCATACAGACACATATATATCAATAAACTAAATATAATATTTTTTATACTATGGCTACTAAAAATTGTGGATAACTATGTGGATAATGTGGATAATGTGGATAACTATAGGTTTTAATGGTTTTATAAACTATCCCGAGGATTCTTGGGTCTTGGGTGTTTCTGGACAGAGTTCTCCACTTGCGAAAAATAAGAACTCTGTCCAGAACGTATGTATTTGTTATCCCTGAGTGTTCTTTGGGGTAGC
>CANOID010000018.1 GCA_947565985.1 uncultured Lachnoclostridium sp. | reverse complement strand
ATGGATAGAACCGCTGGAGAATTTCATATCTGAACAGATACAAATAAAAGTAAATACCAAAGATACAGAACCAACTACAGATATGACAGAGAATACGATTATAAAAAGAGAAGAAATACCTGATAGTGTACTTAGAGATGCTTTGTTAAGTGGAACTGTAGACAGAAAAATTGCAGGAAAAATACCAGATTCTGAGATTGCCCAAAGAGGTTTTATGGAATTACTTGATGCAGATAGTTACCATGATAAGTATATTATTTTTTCTGCTTTAAGAAATTACCTTGATAAGCGTCTTTTAAACAATATTGCTGTATCACTGGATATAGTATTACAAGATGGAGACGAAGATGAACAGTATGAATCAGTGCGACGTTGTTTACAGACTTTTGAGCGTTATGAAACAACAAGATTGAGATGAATTGACATACGTATTTAAAAGTGATAAATTAAATATAATAAATACTTTATATTCTTTTATTTGATATTGACATAATAACCACAAGAGGTTATTATATTAATAAAGAACTTATGTTCGGAAAGGATGAAAATATGGCAAAATCAGCAGTAACAATAGCAAACATCGATGACAATAAAAAAAAGGCACTTGAATCTGCACTCGCACATATAGAGAAAACATTTGGTAAAGGTGCAGTTATGAAACTTGGAGATAATTCACATCTCAATGTTGAGACATTTCCTTCAGGTTCCCTAGGTCTTGACCTTGCACTTGGTGTTGGCGGTATACCAAAAGGAAGAGTTGTAGAAGTTTATGGTCCCGAAGCAGGAGGAAAGACAACAGTTGCTCTGCACATGGTAGCAGAGGTGCAAAAACAGGGAGGGATTGCAGGCTTTATTGATGCGGAACACGCCCTTGACCCTGCATATGCTAAAAGGATTGGTGTAGATATTGACAATCTATACATATCTCAGCCAGACACAGGTGAACAGGCTTTGGAAATTACAGAAACTATGGTGCGTTCAGGAGCTATAGATATTATAATAGTTGACTCTGTTGCTGCACTTGTACCAAAGGCAGAGATAGAGGGCGAAATGGGTGACAGCCATGTAGGATTGCAGGCAAGACTTATGTCACAGGCACTTAGAAAACTTACAGCTATTATTGGCAAGACAAGTTGTACAGTTATATTTATAAATCAGCTCCGTGAAAAAGTCGGTATTATGTTTGGAAATCCTGAAATAACTACTGGGGGACGTGCATTAAAATACTACTCATCTATAAGGCTTGAAATAAGACGTGGTGAACAGATTAAAAAAGATGGTGAAGTGATTGGAAACCGCACCCGTATAAAAGTTGTGAAGAATAAAGTTGCAGCACCATTTCGTGAAGCGGAAGTTGACATTATCTATGGCGAAGGGATATCAAGGGAAGGTGATATACTTGACCTTGCTGCCAATGACAATATTGTGAATAAAAGCGGTGCATGGTATTCATATAATGGAAGCAAGATAGGTCAAGGCAGAGAAAATGCAAAGATTTATTTAAAAGAACATCCTGACGTAATGGCAGAAGTAGAACAAAAAGTACGTGAGAAACATATAAATGATATTGAAGAAGACGAAGACAACGCTGCACAGAAAGAAGCTAAAGAGCAGCCAGTACCAAGCATACCAGATGATATAGATAAAGACATTGTAATGACTACAGAAGAGGCAACAATATAGTTATGGATAACGAAGAATTATTGCGTGCTAAAAAAAAGGCGATGTCTTTGCTTAATTACAGCAATCGTACAGAATGGGAACTTATGGATAAGCTTATAAAAGTGGGATTTTCAGAAGAAGCTGCGAACAAGGCATTAGAATACGTCAAAAGTTTCCACTATGTTGATGATGAACGGTATGCAATGCATTTTGTAGATGTACACCATAAGTCAAAAAGCATAAAAAGACTAAGACAAGATTTAACCAACAAACATATACCTGAACAGTATATATCACTTGCTATTGAATCTATTGAAGATGGAGACAGTGTAGCTTTAACAAAAGAATTAGAAAAAATATTGAAAAACAAAAGTTTAGAAGCAATGACATACGAAGAAAAGCAAAAGATAGCAGCAAAATTATACAGAAAAGGGTTTAATACAAATGATATAAGAAAGTATATCATGTTATAAGAATTGCTCTACAAAGCCTTAATAAACTATTAAATTTTATATGTTTTTTACAAAACGCTTATTTACGCCTTAAATGCTTATTTTATAAGGTTTTACAGAGATTTTTTAGTTAGATAAAATCAGGTGAAAATCGTTGGAAACAGGTATGGTTAGTAACAATTAGTAACAAATTTTAAACCTTTATTTTGTTTATTTCTGTCCGCAGTTCTTCAATAGTTCTGTGACCATAAACAGATTTTTCTACATCTTTTCCAAGGCTATGCCCCATTATTAAATGTTTGGATAATTCATCTACATTATATTTGTCGCATAGCCATGAAAATGTATGACGACAGTCATGTGGAGTATGTTTTTTACCAGATGATGCTATAGCAATGTTAAGGGACTGTAATATAGAATAAAATTTTCTTTCTCTAAAACCACGAGCATTAAATTTATTAGGAGAGAAGTTAAAAGCATATTCTAATATCGCATTATGTATTGGTACAATCCTATTTTTACCAGCCTTGGTTTTTACTCCACCTTTAAAATACTTTTCTTCCCGATTAATCTCAATTGTTTCAAATGCTTTTATGCGGAATCCACTGTAAATCATTATAAGGATAAACTGTACTGTTTCATCATCTTTATTTTGCCAGAGGGTATTCAGTTCTTCTTGCGTGAATGGTTCGCCGCTTTCATCATCATCTGGTATATTGATTTTTACAAATTCAGAATAATCTTTATCAGTAATGTCATTCTCTCGTGCAAATTTATACATTTGTTTAAATAACGTGACAATAAGTTCAAGACTTGCGTGCTTTAAGGTACAGTTATCTATTATATTTTGCAGGTCATATTTACGAATGTCTTTAAACTTTTTGTGATGAAGTGGTTTGCAGTTCTTAAATGCGGCTTTTGTTGAATCTATAGAAGATTGAGAATACTGTCTCTTTTTGTTGTTGATATATTTAGCTTTAAAATATAATTCAAATAATTCTTCAAATGTGATATTCTCATGTGCTATATCATATGGGTTCGCATTGAAAGAACGCAATGCGTCAAACGCCTGATACCAGTCTTCGTAGTAGCCGATAGCAGGCTGCGATACTGGTGAACCATTAAGATTAAATGCTTTTACAGGTGGGTATGCTGCAAATGGACGAGAGCGATTACCAGAAAGCTGTCTAATGCATCCAAAACCATTAGGCAGTTTTTTATATTTTTTACGTTTTCTAGGTTTTCTTTTCTTTGGCTGTGGCTTTGTAATTTCAGCTTCGGACGTTGCTGCATTCATGGTAAAACTGACAGGACATCCACAATTAGGACAAGCTACTGCTTTATCTGATACTACATGGCTACATTCAATACACTTTATTAATGCCATAGTTGTCATCCTCTCTTTAAAAATTATACTTATACAGCCCTTATGCTATAAACACAAAGGCTGTATATTATTATGCTTAGTATCAATAGTTAGTTTTCCAAACGTATTTTTTCAATTTCTTCTACGGAAAGACCAGTACCTTTAGAAATAATATCAGATGATAGACCTAATTCAATAAGGTTTCTAGCAATATTTATAGCTTTTTGTGCTTCTCCAATTTCAATGCCCTTTTCAGTGCCACGTGCTTCCCCACGTTCCTCTGCTTCATACATCATCTGATTATGGTCTCTAATGGCTTTTTCTCTTGCTTCGTATTCTAAACGTTTTTGTTTATCTTGGCTAATCACTTGAAGCTGTTTGTAGGCACTGTCAATATACTTATTTTTTGTTGCCAACATTTCAAACTCCCCCTTTCGTTCAGAGCTGATGAACTTTCCCCACAATAGTAAGTCATCACTATTTTCTTCTAGTTCCTGTGGAAGTTTTGGAAGTTCTAGAACATGAAACTCCATCTTGTCTGTAAGAATAGTATTTCTTTTATCTTCTCTAATGTGAAAACAAGAGTAATATTCATCTGTATCTTTAAAAAGTTTAAAGTCTAAAATGCTAATACTGACACATTTCTTAAAGATATTATACTTTTCTCCTGTATGTATTTGCTCTGTATACATCTTAGAAAGATAAAATAATGAACGGTCTGCCCATACTCTTAATTCTGCAAGCTGTATTTCGATGTCAATTTCAGTATCATTGTTCATCAGAATACGCACATCTAAAATGCCTTGCTTATCTTCCTCATGCTCTTTTCTAAGATAAGTGTTTAAAATTGTGGTTTCTTTGATATCCTCTGGCTTAATGTTAAGTACAGCGGATAAAAAGCCGATACGTACATTTTCATTTGCCATAAGTTCCTTGAATGTAAAATCAATGCGTGGCTTCATTAAAAATTCTGACATGGTTTTCTCCTTTAACGCAATTATTATTTGCGTTTTAATAGCATTTACTACATGGTCCATATCCAGCACTTTTAGCTTCTTCAAGTGTAACTTTAGTAGGATTTTTCATATTACCACAGGTACTATCCTTATGATATTTGCTGCCGGTATTAGGTATCCATACATAGCCAGAAGTTGGTGCATTTGTGCTGCTGCCACTACCGCCTGAATGTGAACCAGAACCGCCAGAGTGGGATTTACTAGGTCTTGAATTAGTGCTGTATTTTGGCTTAGTCACTTTAATTTTGCACTTTGCCTGAACACCAGATTTCATTTTAAGTGTGATGGTAGCAGTGCCAACCTGTTTTCCGGTTACCTTACCATGAGCATCTACAGTCGCAATTTTTTTATTACTGGATGTCCATTTCTTAACCTTATCACCGTATGTTTTTGATTTAATTTTAATTTTATGATTTTTACCGCTCTCTAAAGTAGCAGACTTTTCTTCTAAGGAAACTCTCGCTTTTAACTTAGATGTAATTCTTCGCTTTTCTTTATCACAATTAAAACAAAAACAGCTTTGTATTCCTTTTGAAAGAGCTGTTGCTTCTTTTGTGGTTTCCCAGTCACCCCAAGAATGTTTTCCGGTTGCTGGTATTTCTTCCTCTTCTGTATCATGACATATAGTGCATTCTTTTATTTTATAGCCATATTCCTCACAAGTTGGTTCTTCGTCAACTATCCACTCATTCCATTGATGTTCTCCTGTTGCTGGTATTGATTCTTGCTCGTCTGCATGACATATAGCACATTCTTTTCTTTTAAATCCACTTTCCCCACAAGTTGGTCCTTCTATTATTTTCCACTCTCCCCATTGATGACCAGTTGCTGGAATGCTTCTAAGTTCTCTCTCATGACATTTTTCACAATCTCTAGCTTCCATTCCATTAAAAAAACAAGATGGAGCATTTATTTCAAACCACTCTCCCCATTGATGTTCAGTACATTGTTCTGCATTTGCATAAACAGGCAGAGAAGTTATTAGTAAAACGACTACAAGAAGCATAGTTGTTAATTTCTTTTTCATGATAATCCCCCTTAATGTTATTTCTTCTTTAATTTTAACCAAAAGCCCAGCGTAATTATGCTAGGCTTTGTTACTGGTTTGAAATCTTGTAAACTTTGTTATTAGTTTCGGTGATGTCTACGGTAGTGTTCAAGGTTGTAGACTTTTTCTTTGGCGCAATGCCTAAGCTCTTTTCATATGCAGCCTCAGCAGCCGCTACAGAATCTGGCGTTCCTAAGTATTCTTCATCAACAGCAAGAATTTCATCCATTGGTTGTGGCGGTTCTTTGCCATATGCTGGAAAATATGGGTCTACGTCAGTATATGCAAATGCGGCACTTACTTCTCGTATGTAGTCGAATATTCCTCTTCTTACTTCTGGACGCATTTGAACGAATTTTTCAATCATAACATAATCAGCTTCAGATAGATGGTACTTATATGCCAACTGGTCTAAAACATCTGATGGTGCTGCTTTGAACATTTCCCCAGTACCGTTACAAATCCATTCTTTATTTACATTAAACTCACGGCAAATAGAGTTAATTGTTTGTTGACTAGGTGATGTTTTTCCCATTTCATACATTGCTATGGTATTTCTTTTTACTCCTAGTTTATCAGCAAATTTTTGTTGTGTTAAATCCAATGCTTTTCTTATTTTTTTGATTCGTTCTTTCAATATTGCAACCTCCTTTCTGATAATTATTATAGCTGTTAGCAGTCATTTTGTCAACAAAAAGTCATAAATTTAGCAAGAAAACGTATTGACAAAGCTAAACAAATGACATATAATAGTCATAAATTTAGCAAACAAGAGGAGGAAACTTATGTTGATACAAAATAAAGAACTTACACAAGAACAAATTGCAGATGCAGAAAAGCTTTGCCAGTTGAAACATGATGTTTCAACAATGGAGTGGCCATTTTTAAGAACAATTATTACAGCCTATATAGATGGTATAGGTGCTGGCTTGCAACTTTCCAAACAGGAAAGTGTTTATATGCAAGCAAAAGTGAGATAATCAACAAGCACAAGTCCTGCATATGCAGGCAGAAAGGGGATAATGCCTATGGATGAATTAGTGGAAATTATGAACAATAAGGCGGTATGTACAAGCCTGCAAGTGGCAGAAAAGTTTGGAAGGAAGCATAAAAACGTCATTAAATCTATTGAAAATTTACTTAAAATGGACTCGGCTAAAAAGTTAGCCCAGTGGTTTTCTAAAGACAGATACAAGGATAGTTCTGGAAAAGAAAATTCTATGTATTTTATGAATCGTGACGGATTTACGATTTTGGCTATGGGTTTCAACGGAAAAGAAGCATTAGATTGGAAAATCAAATACATACGAGCTTTTGACAAAATGGAAGAAATGTTAAAAGAACGCAGTACCCAGTTCTGGCTTGACACAAGGCAGAGTAACAAGGATAACCGCCTAAAGGAAACAGATACAATAAAGCTACTTGTAGATTATGCAAGGCAGCAGGGTAGCACACGCTCTGATAAACTATATCTGACCTATACTAAACTTGCAAAGAAAGTTGTAGGCGGCAAAAGAGATAATATGACAGCAAGTGAGATAAATAATCTAACACTTGTGGAAAACATCATCTTGCAGACAATCAGGGCTGACATGGCTGTACAGATGCACTACAAAGACATATATAGGGATTGTAAGGACAGGATAGAGCAGTTTATGAGCATAGCTTATTTAATGGCTTGATTGTCATTGGAAAGAAGAGAGAGGAGGTGACAAAAGTGGAAGATACTCAAGTAACAGAAAGTAAAACTATTATCAGATTATTAGAAAACATATCAAATAAACTGGATTCTATATCAGAATATGTTGAGTTTAAAAAAAAGGAAGAACTATATAAACGTGAACTTGCTAGATATTATCCAAGAGGAAAACTATTACTAGATGAAGAAGATGGCTTTGAAACTAGAGTTAGGCTTTCTAAAGAGCACAAGAATAATTAGCAAGGTGCATAGCTGCTAAAAAAACAACTATGCACTGTCAAAAACATCTTTGCTAAAAATTAGTCGTCAAATCTAACAGGAGCATTTTGCTGTAATTCTTCAATTGCTTCACAAGCTTTGTTGTATTCATATGCACAATGAACTGCTGATGAAATTTCACTCTTTAAACTATATTCACAACATGGACAAGCAAAAGGGTGAAACTTTTTATCAGTAGAATTTTCTCCAAGATACTTTATGGTAATTGTAGTTTGGCAATCTGGACAGACGACTTCAATAAATTTGATTTTATAAAATTCCATAATATTTCTCCTTTCTACGCACTTGGCATTGGCGGATGCCTGTATATACAATATAAAGGGGAAATGCGTTGAAATCAAGTAAAAGACCAGGAGCCAGATGGGGCTTAAACAAGCTTAACTTGTTAGCAGGTCCAACTCCTGCCTGGTTATTAGGAATTCCTAAGATACAAGAAAATTTGAACAAAAACAGGAGAGGAGGTGCATCTTTTGGACACAGGACATATTAACATGGATGACTTTGTTGACTATGAAGCAGAGTATAAGGCTGTTCTAAAGAATGTAAAGGTTAGCAGAGGACAGTTAAGCAGTAGATGCCCATTCCATGATGATAAAGAAAACAGTTTTTCTGTGAACTTAAAGACAGGGAAATGGAAGTGCTTTGCAGAGGATGATAAAGGCAATTTTACAAGCTTTTATGCAAAGATTTACGGCATAGATACCAAAGAAGCATACAAAGAGATTCTAAAGAAGTATGGGAAATTTAACGACCCAGAGAAGAAGCCAAAAAGTAGGGGATTTAAGAGCTATACACTTGAGGAGTACGCTAAGGATAAGCACCTGCCAGAGGATTTTTTAAGGGATATGTGCAAGGCAAGCACTGCAAAGGACAGAGATGGCACAAAATATCTTAAAATCTTGTACGAAAATGAAGATGGTAAAGCATCAGTTTACAGAAAAAGATATGGCGGTAAAACATTTAGATGGAGCAGTAAGGCAACTGGCAATCTTATTCTTTACGGCGAGTGGCGGCTACCAGAGATACGTAAAAATGGCTATGTAGTTTTGGTTGAAGGTGAAAGTGATACACAAACTTTGTGGCATCTAAAATTTCCAGCTCTTGGCATTCCAGGGGCAAGTGTATTTAATGCAAGGATGGCTTTAAAACTACAAGGGCTAAAATTGTACATCCACAAAGAACCAGACAAAGGTGGACAGGCATTTTTATCTAAGGTATGCCAAATACTTAAGAGTGAAAAGTTTACGGGAGAAGTTTATACATGGAGTTGTGACCAGTTTGGTGTCAAAGACCCATCAGAATTATATCTGAAAGATGGGGATGCGGCAGCAGAAAAGATATGGGATGCACTTAAAAAGGCTGAAAAGTTTGACATAGATGATGTGGATGCAGAAGAAAAGCCACCTGATTTATCAAGGTTTCACCGCTTTAACAAAGAGGGTGTACCTGTAGGAGTCTTTGATTATGAAATTTTTAAGTATATCAAAGAAAACTATCCATTGTTTGTATGTGGTTTTCCTTACATATATTTTGATGGAGTATATGTTGCTGACCGCAGAGGTACAAAGCTTAAACAGATTATTAGAAAATTTTTATATCCGCAGTTTATAAAAAGTAGAACAATAAATCAAGTATATAATCTGATAGTAGACGCAGAAGAATTGCAGAAAGATTTTTCAGAACTAAATTGTTATTCAAAAAGCTGGATTAATTTTAAAGACTGTATGCTTGATGCGAAAACTATGCAGGAAATTGTACATAGTCCAGAATATCTATCTATAAACCAGATACCCTTTAGATATGAAAATGTTAAAAAGGCAGCAGAGGGGAAAAAAATAGAAAAGTTTTTTGATTCTATTTTTTCAAGTGCGGATGACAGGGAAATGTTTCTTGAGTATACAGGATTGTGTTTTACAACAGATACATCACAGCAAAGATTCTTAACACTTTGCGGTCTTGGCGGAACGGGAAAAAGTATAATGATACGTCTAGTGCAAACTGCTGTTGGAGATTCCAATATTTCTAATGTTGGAATGCAGGAACTTGAGAAGAGGTTTTCAACTTCAATACTTGTAGGCAAGACCTTGAATTCCTGTGCTGATTTATCTATTGACGCACTAAATGACGCTAGTACACTTAAGAAACTGCTTGGTGAGGACAGCCTTATGGCAGAGTTTAAAGGCGAAAATGCTTTTATGTTTAAAAATTATAGTAAGTTATTATTTTCAACAAATACACTGCCAGCCGTTCCATCGGAACGCACAAACGGTTTTTATAGAAGGCTTCTTGTCTTAAAAATGGATAAACAGCCAGATACACCAGATATAGAACTTGCAGATAAGCTTGTTAAAGAAATTGAGTATTTTATTAATCTTGCATTACAAGCAGTACATAGGATGTATCAAAGAGGGATTATAACAATATCTGAAAATAGTAAAAAGGCTGTACTTCAAATGAGAAAAGATAGTGATGTAGTAGAAAGCTGGATAAATGATAGATGCACTGTTGGGACAGGGCTAAGAATGGAAAGAATAGCCGCATATAGGGATTTTGAAAAATATTGTGAAGAAGAGGAACGCAAGACACTAACACGAAATGGATTTTTTAAAGCATTAAGGATAAAAAGCTTTTCAGAAGTCAAGGGAAAGAATGAAAGATACTTTGTTGGAATATCTGTAGAAAAAGTGCCAACAGAAACTGAAAAAAGTGCCGATTTCAGAAAAATGACACAGGAAGAGTTTAAGGACTTGCCATTTTCATAAATTGCAAAATTGATTATCGGCAGTTTTATTGACACTTTTTTGGCAGAATTTTTTCTAAAAGTGCCGTACTTTTTTTATCTTCCTTTTCCTCTCTTTCCCCCATAAACTCTATATTTATATAATAATAATATTTCTCTATCGGCACTTTCGGCAGTTTTTTATTAGGTATATTGTGATATACGTAAAATATACACTAAATACATATTGCAAAAGAAAGTTCAGAAAAAAAGTGCCGAAAGTGCCGATAAGGCAAAACAAGCATCTTTTTATTATTAATATAACATATATAAGGGAAAAAAGGAAGAAGGAAAAGAATGAAAAAATATTCCTTTTCAGAATAAGTAAAAGAAAAGATGGGGTGAACTATGAAAAACAGTGAATACATATCAGGCTTCTTAAACTTCCTACGCACGCTTAAATCAGATTACAACGTTGCTGTGATGAATGAGAGAGAAGCCGACAAAGAAACACAGGACATCTTACACAGATTAGAGCTTGAGAATGATAGCTATGAGGATATGACAAAGATGGTCATTGCCTTAAAAGCTGTCCGCCAGAGAAGAAGAGAAGCCAAAGACATCATTATAGCAGCAAAACCAGCCCTTAAATGGCTGGATGAAAACAGTAAGACTTTACAGACTTTAGATAAATGTCTTGGAGAGGTGCGTAAGGCAGAAAGTGAACTTGATAACAGACATTATCTTGCAAAGACTGATATCATTTCAGAAATATTAAGCTGCAAGGACGAGCTATGGATAGAGAAAGGGGAAGAGGAGCATGGAACATAATATATACTGGCAAATGTATTGTGATATCTGGAAATATCATCAGAAATACATAAACAATCTACAGGATAGTAACGAGTTTTGGGACAGTCTTGTAAGTGAAGGTAAAGCACTTTCAAGAAAATATAATCAGAACAGGTTTATTGTAGCTTTAGTTGTTAATGAAATTCATGAGATTGAGAATGTACACAAGGAACAGCAAAAGAAAGGAAAGAATTAAAATGTTAAACAAGGAATATGTTGAAAGTCTTACCAAGACGTATATTTATTCATATACTGTGGCGATGCAAGAGGTTAAAAATCCTGATTTTGCAGTACAGATTGCAATGAATGTTGTTGGGATGATATATGCGATTGAGCAACAGAAACATTCAGAATCTAATCCATTGGGAGCATTGATTATGAATATAGCAGCACAGGCACTAGCACAAGAAAAAGATAATGATAATGATGGCAAGACAGACGGCAGGGATTTAGATGATTAACTTTGAGCAGTTTAAAACTAAAGAAGAGATTATCAAATATCTTAAAGAAGCAAAAGATATACCTTGCAAGACAGATGTTCAGGCAGAGAAGTATCTTAGAGAACATCTTCCAAAAGAAAGCTATTATCAGGATAAGATTATAAAGCACATAAGAAAACTTATTCCTTCAGCTTTTGTCTGGAAGGCTGCGGCTGGTCCATACAGCCGTAGAGGAATTCCAGATATCTGTGCTGTAATAAATGGCAAGTATTATGGCTTTGAGATAAAAAGACCATTTATCGGAGTATTAAGTAAGATTCAGGAGCAGACCATAAAACAGATACATAATGCAGGTGGAAAAGCTTACGTTGTTTCTTATCCAACAGAGGTGACAAAAATATTGTCACAGGAAGATATTATATAACAGTTTGGAGGTATTAAGCTAATGGAACAGACGAACAAACAGCCAACAAAGGAAAAAAATGAGGATAAAAGGTTACTTAAAGAGTATTTAAGCCAATATTACATAAATCGCACAAGAAAAGTACAGCTTGAAAGGCGACTTAAAAGCATCAAAGATGAAATGAATACTCCTATAGGTGGTTATAATTATTCTCCTGTCAACTATGGTGGTACAAATAAGGTTAGTGTTGGAGCTGCTTCTTTCGTTTATCGCATAGGTGAAATTGAAACTAGATTAGAGAAACAAAAAAAACGAATAGAAAAAGCTCTTTTAAAAGTCATGGATATTATAGACCTTTTAGAAGAAGACAGCACAGAACGCATGGTATTAGAACTTCGCTTTATTGATTGCAAGAGCTGGGCAGATATAGGGAAAGAGATACATTCAAGCGAAAGTTCGCTTTTCTTCTACCAGAGTAAAGGACTGGAAAGACTGCTAACCTATGAGCAAGTACAGCAAGTTTTAGCAAAGTATAAAAATAACTTGAAAATTTTTTAAAGTCTGGAGTCCGCTGGAGTTTTATATGTGGTAATATAGTATCATTGAAAGAAAATTAAATATCAAGCACATAGCATAAGCCTATACAACTCTGCTATATAAACCATGTAGCAGAGAATACTATAGGCTTATTATATTCTACGCATAATATATAGCATCACAATAGAGTATAGAGTATGACAATGCTTTTAAAGCTCGTAATAGGCTCATATATGGCTATTATTTATTTAAATAGGAGAATATACAAGTGTATTTAAAGTCTATATATGGACGTGTTAGCGTGCTTATAGGTACTACTGAAAGAATAAATACATAGCGGGGCGGGGGAAGGCCGAAATTTTTCCGGATAAAATAAAAATAAAATTTAGCATTTCGTTACGCAAGACAATAAAAATAAATTCTGATAGGGGGTGTAACTAGTGGAAATGAAAATAAATACAGAAAAAGAAAATCTTTGTGAATCAAGGGTAATTGCACATTTATTTGGCTTTGAAGGAGTACGCCGCATTGAGCAGCTAACAAGGGATGGTGTCCTAGATGCAGTGCTGGTAAAAGTAAACGGCAGAAAAGTGCGGCACTATGACCTTGTACCAACTATACAAAAATATATAAAACATTTATCTAATAAAGCACCTAGAAAAACACACATTGGTAAAGAAGTAGAGCTTAAAGAGCAAAAGCTTGAGGCTGAAATTGCTCTTAAAGAAAGTCAAGGAGAACTCCACAGACTTAAAACACAGATTGCTGCAGGTGAATATATTTCAATAGACGAAGTAAGACTTGATTATGCAAAATTTTTCCTTGTGTTTAAAAAGTTTGCCATGTCACTTCCTGCAAGAGTAAGTGGTATGATTTCTGGTCAACTTGAACCGCTTGAGGTACGCAGAATAGAAAAAGAAATGTCTGGCGAGATTGCAGACCTTTTGTCATCGTTTGTTGTTGCAGGGGTAGCCAATTCTAAAGAAGTAAAGGAGATTTTAAATGCCAACAAAAGTAAGGAAATGGCGGAAAAAATATCCAGTTAGTGAATATATCAGAGAAACACTAAAAAAACTATTACCACCAGAAAATTTATCAGTTTCAGAATGGGCAGAAAAGTATCGAATTCTTGATTCGCAGTCTTCTGCCATGCCAGGACCATGGAGAAATGACCAAACACCATATTTAAAAGAAATCATGGACGAACTTTACAATTACGAAACAGAAGAAATTTGTTTCTGCAAATGTACACAGGTTGGCGGTTCGGAAGCATCACTAAATATGCTTGGATATATTATACAACAAGACCCATCTCCTGCTATGATAGTTTATCCTACTGATAAATTAGGTGAATCAATATCAGAAAACCGCATAAAGCCAATGCTGAAAAACAGTCCAGCACTACGACAACTGTTTAAAGAATTTCAGTCACAAAAACTTGAACTTCAGTTTGATGGAATGTATCTTACTATATCAGGAGCAAATTCGCCATCAAGTCTTGCGTCTAAGGCTATTAAATATTTATTTTTAGATGAGGTAGATAAATACCCAGGTGCAACAAAGAAAGAAGCTGACCCAATTTCACTTGCAAGAGAACGAACAAAAACATTTCATAATAGTAAAATTTATATTACTAGCACACCGACTACAAGTGATGGGTATATCTGGAAAAATCTTATGTCCGCAGATATAGAGAAGCACTATTTTGTTCCATGTCCACACTGTGGACAGTATATAGAATTGAAATTCAAACAACTTAAATGGCCAGAAAAAGAAGATGGTATGACATCATCTGACCGAGCTGACCAGACATTTTATGTATGTCAAGAATGTGGTTGCATAATTACCGACCAGCATAAAGATAAAATGCTACGTCTTGGAAAATGGCAGATTGTAAGAGAAAAAAATACAACACATAAAAAAGTAGGTTATTGGATAAATACGCTTTACAGTCCATTTGTCCGTTTTTCACAAGTTGCTTTGAAATATATGGACTCCAAAGATGACCCAGATGAGCTTCAAAATTTTACAAACTCATGGCTTGCTGAACCTTGGGAAGATACAAAATTAAAAACAAATGCAGATACAGTTATGGAGCGTCAGACAGGACTTTCTGAGCTCTTTGTTCCTGAATGGGCAAAACTCTTAACAGGTGGTGTGGATGTACAGGAAACGTGCTTTTACTGGACAATACGTGCATGGGGAGATTATATTACAAGCCAAAATATAGCTCATAGACAAGCAACATCGTGGGCAGAGATAGAAAATATTATGAATTTTGCTTATGAAAAAGAAAATAAAGACCAGCTTGTGGTTGCACTCTGTCTGATAGATTCTGGCTACGATGCAGACAGCACCTATGATTTTTGTGCAAATAATTCAGACTGGGCAATGTCAGTTAAAGGTTCATCAAGTCCCATGATGAGCCATTTTAAGTTGTCCAAAATAAATAAACCTGATTCCAAAGCTTTCGGAATGAATCTTGTACTTGTAGATGGTGACAAATATAAGGATATGATTGCCGCAAGGATGAAAAAACAGAATGGTCAGGGTGCATGGATGGTATATAACGGCTGTGATATGGAATATGCCGAACAAGTAACCGCAGAACATAAAGTAAATGTAAAAGTTGGTACAAGGACAGTACAACGGTGGAAATTAAAGCACAGCCATGCAGATAACCATTATTTAGACTGTGAAGTATATGCTTTTGCAGCAGCAGATATTATGGATGTGCGTTATATGCATCTTGACAATGTTGCAGAAGCAGATAATGGTAAGACATCACAGGAAGAAAAGACCAGTGAAGAATCATGGATTGAAGAAAATGAAAGCTGGATATAAGGGGGACAGTGTTATGGCAATGACAGCAGCGGAAAGATTAGATGAAGTAAACACAGCAATATCTAACGTACTTGGTGGTGGCCAATCATATCAAATGGGTTCACGCAGACTTACAAGGGCAGACCTTGGGATGCTTAGGCAGATGCGTAAAGAGCTTGTGGCTGAGGTGGCGGCTGAATCAGAATCAGAGTTGTTAAATAACACATTTGTAGCATTTTTTGATGGGAGGTGATGTACATTGGGCTGGCTTGACAATGCCATTGCAGTTATATCTCCTAAGTGGGCAACACGCAGAGCTGCATGGCGTTCCATGTATGATGAATATAGAAATTATGATGCTGGAAATGGCAGTAGATTAAACGCTGGATGGCGTGTGTCTAATTATTCCGCAGAAATGACTGACCGTGGTAGCAGAGATTATGTCAGAGCAAGGGCAAGGGATTTAGAGCGTAATTCAGACATAATGAACTCAGTCATATGGGCAAGAAAAAGAAACGTAATTGGTACAGGCTTCTTACTTCAGGCAAGAACCGACAATGAAGCACTTAATACAGAATTAGAAAGACTGTGGAAAAAATGGTGTAAGGCAAGGAACTGCGATGTAACAGGGACGCAGAGTTTAAATCAGATGTTACGCATGGCGGTGGAAAGAAAGCACGTTGATGGTGGCATATTATTTGTAAAACGCTATACAAAAGATGGTTTTATACCATTTTCTATCCAAATGATTGAAGTAGATGAGTTAGATACCATGCACGTTATGCCTAAAAATTCAAATAACCGTGTGGTTGGTGGTATTGAATATAACGGATATAACCGCCCTGTTGGTTATTGGATAAGACAATATCAGATTGATGGCTATTCTATTGCAGACCCAGTATATGTAAAGGCAGATGATGTGATTTTTTATTATACAAAAACAAGACCATCACAAATTAGGGAAATGTCAGACATGGCACATACAATCCCACGCATCCGTGATACAAATGAATTTATGACAGCGGTATCTGTAAAGCAGAGAATTGAAGCGTGTCTTTCTGTGTTTATCAAACGTGTACTACCAACATCAGGTCCAGGAAGACCATCGACACCTGAACGCAGATTTAATTATGATGGCAAACGGCTGACACCCGGAATGATAAGTGAATTAAATCAGGGTGATGAAATTGATGTAGTAAACCCGAGCGGTCAGTCTTCAGATGCCGCTTCATTTGTAAAATTACATCAAAAAATGATTGGTGCAGGACAAGGAATGTCTTATGAAGCAACAAGCAGAGATTTATCAGAAACTAATTATTCATCCGCAAGACAAGGGCTTATTGAGGATTCGCTTACATTCGCAGAAGATGAAGAATGGATTATGGAAGCACTAGACGAAATTTACGAAACCTTCGTCATTTCCTGTGTTCTCTCTGGGAAAATATCCATACCTGGGTTTTGGGAAAATAAAGAAGATTATTTTCTGCATGAATGGATTAAAAAACCTAAGCCTTGGATTGACCCACTAAAAGAAGCTTCTGCTACAAAAACGGCACTAAATTCTGGTGTTAAGACATACAAACAGATATCGGCAGAAAATGGAATGGATTGGCGTACACAGATTGATGATATGGCAGAGGTATTAAACTATGCAAAGAAAAAAGGAATTGACTTAGGGGGTGTATTTTTTGACGGAAAATTACAGGAAGAAAAAGAAAATGAAGACGAACATAACACCTCTGATACAGAAAGTGGTGATGAAGGACAAGAATCAGAAGAAACTACAACTTCAGCTACCAACAGCGAGAATGTTTCATAGGGAGATGGAAAGCAAAACAGTCCAGACACAAGATAAAAATAAAGGCACTAGGGAGCTTATAGATTGTTCTATACGTGCAGTTGAAGGCAAAGAACGGACGTTTAGGCTTTCCTTTTCGTCTGAAGCTCCTTACGACCGCTGGTTTGGTTCAGAAATACTTGACCATTCAGACGGATGCGTAAACCTTGAACGATTAAATTCTATTGGTGTAACTCTTTTTAATCATGACAGAGATGCAGTAATTGGAAAAATAGAACAAGCATGGATAGAAAATGGCAGGGGTGAAGCTGAAATAACATTTGATACAGATGAGGAATCTGAAAAAATATATCAAAAAGTAAAAGGTGGTACATTAAAAGGTGTGTCAATTGGCTACTTAGTGGATAACTGGGAAGAAGTGATGCCAAATAAGCAGTCCGCAGATGGAAGATTTACAGGACCATGTTCTATAGCAAAACGGTGGACACCATACGAAATTAGCATAGTTTCTGTACCAGCAGACCCTACAGTTGGAGTTGGGCGCTCGGCAGATGAAGGGATGCATGAAACTTATATTAGACAGATGCAATATAAACAATTATTAACAAAAATGGAGGAACTAAACATGACAAGAGAACAGATGCTTGCCAGAATGAATGAGATACTTATGGCATCAAGTGGCAGGGCAATGACTGCGGAAGAGAAGGCAGAGTTTGACAGGCTTAAACGCTCTATAGAATTTATGGACTTGTCTACCAATAAAGGCACGGCAATACCAGAGCAGGGAAACCGTGCAGAAGACAATAATGACGATGATAAGAATAATGGTAATGACGATGATGACAGTAATGATGATGAGAAAAAAGCCAAGGACGCTGCTAAGAAAGCACTGGCAGCGGAACGCACAAGGGTTCGTCAGATTGAAGATATGTGTACTAATTTCGGAATAGATTCTCGTCAATACGTTGATGAAGGAAAGAGCATAGACGAAGTACGTGCCGCAGTAATGGACCAGCTAATAAAACAGGGTTCACCAATTAATTCTAGTGTCCATGTTCTTACAGATGAAGCTGATAAGTTTCGTAGAGCAGCGGCTGATGCGTTGATAATGCGTTCAGGAATGACACTTGAAAAACCAGCTGACGGAGCAAGAAACTTCATGGGTATGCAGCTTAGAGACCTAGCGATTGAATGCTTACAGATGGATGGCATAAATGAGAGTGGATTAAACCGCAGAAATTCCGATGAGCTTTACTCTATTCTTCAGAGAGGGTTTTATAATCCAGAAGCAGCATTTCCATCTATTCTTGATAACACCATAGAAAAGGCATACAAGGAAGGTCATAAAAAAGTATCTGTCACATTTGACAGAATTACTAAAAAGGGTACATTGTCTGATTTTAAGATACATGACAATTATTATATTGCAGGTCCTGTAGGACAGTTTTTAGAAGTACCTGAAAATGGAGAACTTAAACATGACGTATTCCGTGATGATAAGCTTCCAACAAGACAGCTGAAAACATATGGTCGTCAGTTTACTTTATCAAGAAAGGCATTTATTGATGATGACATAAGCCTTGTGACTTCTCTTCCTGCAAGGTATGCTGCATCCGCACGAAAAACTATAAATAAACAGGTTTATGAGGTGCTGGTTTATAATCCTGCTATTTATGATGGTGCTGCCTTGTTTTGCTCCGTACACAAAAATCTGTTAAAAACAGGAACTGGTGTAACACAGGAAGCAATGCAGACAATGATTATGGCACTAGCAAATCAGTATGACCAGTTTGGAGAAGCTATTATTATCAATCCTGCAAAAATAGTTGTTCCAAGTGGCATGAAGTTTGATATGTATACACTGTTTTATAGTCCTACTATCAATACCGCAGATAATACACAAGCAGTAAATCCACTTTATCAGTATCGCGACCAGTTGGAAGTTGTGGAGGACCCAACTATTAATGCACTGTGTGGTGGTATGGGCAATATAATGCCATGGTGGTTACTGGGTGCAGAAGGTGACACGGATTTTATTGAGGTAGATTACCTTAATGGGCAGGAGATTCCTAATATTCGTAGAATGGAAGCACCTGGACAGCTTGGTTTTATTTGGGATATTTATTTAGATTGGGGTATAAGTCTTATGGACTTCCGTGGTGGTATTAAAAATCCAGGTGTAAAAGTAGACACAAAACTTGAACTGGCATAAGAAGGGAGAGTAAATCATGAGTAAGGCGTTATATTGGCAAAGAGGAGAAACTATTGACTATGCAAATAACACTACAGATATCATAGACGCAAATTCGATTATCGTCCTTGGTAATCGTATTGGAGTAGCTGGTACAGACATTTTACCCAGTAAAACAGGAAGTGTTCATGTAACAGGTGTATTTCAGTTTTTAAAAGAAAGTGGTGCTGTGACAACTGGTACAGATGTTTATTATTCAGAAAGTGATGGAGTAATTACATCATCATCTGAAAATAACATTAAAGCAGGATTTGCGGTACAGGATGCAGCAGATGATGACACAACCATTCTTGTAAAAATCAATGCGTGAGGAGATAAGATGTGATGGCAGCTAAAAATAAAAACGAAACCAAAGAACAAGAAATAGAAATTTTACAGACTGATAAAGAGAACGCTTTATTTCCTGAAAAACCACAAGTTTTAATTGCACTTCGTCCTGTTTTGTATTTGTCGCACCAATATAAAATTGGTGATACATTGCCAGTTAATAATTTAGAGATGGTAAAAGCATGGATTGAAGCGAGAAGTGCAGAATGGAGAGAAAAGGACACTTTAAATCAGTTTCCCTAAAGCAATTCTTATAACCGCACTTCCAGGACAGCCAGGAATAACATCTAGTGGAACAGAAAGTCTTATAGGCAGGATTCCTGACGAATTTAGACGTAAATGGTAAAGCCAAGGGGATATTTTAATGACTTTTAAAGAAATATTGAGAAAAGATGTACACGATGTATTTATGAATGTAAATGAATTTTCAGAAATACATACAATAGATGGTGTAAAAATGCCTGTGCAGATTGATTCAAATGAACTGCTTGAACGTGAGAAACGTATGAATCAGCACATGGATGGCATATACAAAAAACAGATGCTCATTTATGTCAGTGCTTTAGACTTTGGTCCTCTTCCAAGGACAGGAGAAAAGATTAAAATAGATGGTGCAAACTTTATTGTTACTGACAGCATAAATGAAGGTGGCATATATTCTTTATATTTGGAGGCGAATAAAAGTTGAGTATTAATATTGAATCAGTAAATATTCGTCAAGTTGAGCGGCGGCTTGGTTCTATGAAACAGAAAGCACCTAAAGTTATGAAACTGGCTGTAAATGATACTGCTAGAAAAGCTAGGTCGCGTCTTGCAAAGGAAGCACAGAAAAAATATGCAGTAAAAACCGCTGGATTTAATAGGGTTATGAAAATTAAATTTGCAAGTGCCAGTAATATAGCCGCAGTCATTCATGCCAGGGGAGAAAAAATTCCACTGTACAAATTTGCACATAGGTCTGGGACGCTTGGAAGTGAAGTGTATTATAACCCAACATTACATAGATATCAAGATGGTAAAGGTGGTACAAGTGCATCTGGAAAGCAGTTAAAAAGTTCAGGCTTTAAATCTTCAACAAGTGCAAAACTTAAATGGTTTATTGCAAACACAGGAAAGCATACAGGCATTTTTGTACGTAATGCAGGGGTAAAAAGGCATGAAGGAAGTAGAGGAAATCCAGAAATTTCTGAAAAAATGGGTGCGTCTGTACCAGAAATGATTGGAAATGAAAAACGTGTATATGGAATTGTTAGACCATATATACAATCAGATTTACAAAAGGCAGTAAGCAGGCATATCATGAGGGCTTTTAGAGGAGAGATATAAAAATGGTACAGTCAGTATTTATACCATCAGTATTGCAAAACGACCTTATGGAAGATATAAGGGAACTTTTAAAAGATTACAGGTTACAGACACCGCAAGGAGAAACTAGCAGTATCAACGTTCTTGCACAGGAGCTTCCAATACCAGAATCAAAAAAACAGAAAGATATACCACCTGAACAACTTGAAAACGGGCTGGCAGAAGAAATAACAGATAATGACCCTTATCCATATATAATTGTGAGGGTTCTTGATGGTGAAATAAAAGATACAGCAGATTCACAAAGCGTAGATATACTTTTACTTATTGGGATATATGACAATGGCGGTGCAAGACAGGGACATAAGATAGTTCTTGATATTATAGCAAAAATATATGAGCACTTCGCTAAAACCCCTGTGCTTAATAAAAGGCATACTCTTTTGTGGCCTATTTCATGGACATTACAGGATGAAGAATCATATCCATATTATTTTGGAGGTATTGAACAAAAGTGGGAAGTTGCAGGAATAAGAAGGGAGAGTAAATACACATGAGTAAAACAGAAACTAAAAAAATGGTATCAGAAACACAAGAACAAAAAACTATACCAAAAGAACCACAAACTGTTATTTATATTGGTCCTACAATTAAAGGTGTAGCAACAGAAGGGACTGTATATAACAATGGTATTCCACCAGAATTAGAGGAAAAAGCAAGGGTTGTCCCTGCGGTAAAAGCACTTATTATTCCAGTTGAAAAGCTTCCGCAGGCAAACACTGAACTTGCGAAAAAAGGAAGTGCATTAAGCATTCTGTATCAAAAAGTACAGAGATAGTAAAGAAAGGAGAAAATTACAATGGCATATGAGCATGGTGTGCGGATTCTTGAGAATCCCACAAGTTTAGTAGCCCCAATTCTTGGGACAGCAGGCCTACAGGTTATTTTTGGCACAGCACCTGTCAATCTAGCCGAAAATCCGTATGAATGTACAAACAAGCCTATGATTGCATATAGTTTTGCAGAAGCGTCTGCGGCTGTAGGTTATAGTGATGATTTTAAAAATTATACACTTTGCCAGAGTATAGACGCAAGTTTTAGAGTGTTTAATATTGCTCCAATAATTCTTATAAATGTTTTAGACCCTAAAAAACATAAAAAAGATTTTGAAGCAAAAACTTATCCAGTAATAGACAGTCAGGCAACAATGGATATAACTGGCGTACTTGCAGACAAGCTTAAAGTAGAAAATGGAGAAGATGTACTTATACAGGACGTAGATTACATTACAACATTTGATGATTATGGATATGCAGTTATTACACTTCTTTCAACAGGAAGTGGTGCAAGTGCGATAGAGCTTAAAATTTCAGGTGTTCAGATTGCACCTGAAATGGTTAATGAAACGGATATCATTGGAGGCTATAATGTATCTACTGGCGAAGAAAAAGGGCTTGAATTAGTGCGTCAAGTACACCCTTTATTTGGTATGACCCCTGGAATTATTGTAGCACCTGGTTACAGTAAGTCACCATCTGTTGCGGCAGTTATTGCAGCAAAATGCTTAAATATCAATGGAGTATTTACTTGTGAAGCAGTTGTAGACCTTGATAGTTCACCAACTACAGGAGCAACAAAATATTCGGATGTAAAAACTGTGAAAGAAAAAAGTGGGCTTGTCAGTCCACACCTTGCACCAGTATGGCCTATGGCTCGTATTGGTGACAAAGTGTATTATTACAGTGCCTTGTTTGCAGCTATGATTGCATTTACAGATGCACAAAATGATGATGTGCCAAATTTAAGTGCATCAAATAAGACAATGCCTGTTACAGGACTTTGTTTAGATGATGAAAGTCACAGTGAGATAGTTGTTGACCAGCAACAGGCAAACCTAGTAAATAGTTTTGGAGTAACAACAGCAATTAACTGGAATGGATTCCGCACATGGGGAAATAACAGTGCAGTTTATCCGTCTTCAACAGACCCAAAGGACCGTTGGTTTTGTTGTAGACGCTTTTTTTCTTGGTGGGGTAATTCCTTTATACTAACGTATTTTCAAAAAGTAGATGACCCTGCCGACTATAGGTTAATTGAATCTATATGTGATGCTGAAAACATACGTGGCAATTCCTATGTTGCACAGGGAAAATGTGCAGGTGCACGAATTAAATATATACAAGATGAAAATCCAGTAACAGATGTTATAAACGGTAAAGTACAGTTTCATCAGTATCTTGCACCATATCCACCTGCTGAAGATATCTTAAATGTTTTGGAATTTGACCCTGATATGCTTATGTCAGCACTGGGAGGAGGAGAGTAATAAATGTATATTATTCCTGAAAAGATACATGATTTTAACGTATATTATGGCGATTCAGAAAAGCTAATTGGTATTTCTGATGAAGTGACGCTTCCAGACTTTGAAGCAATCACAGATACTATGTCTGGTCCTGGTATGCTTGGTGAAATGGAATCAGTTGCAATGGGACATTTTGCAAGCATGGAAATGGAAGTGCCATTCAGACAAATGTATGACCATATGTTTAAATTTATTGACCAGACAAAGGCACTTGCACTTACATTTCGTGGTGCAATACAGGTTATGAATAGCGAAACAACTGAACTTGATTTTGTTCAAATGCGTATTGTCTGCCGTGGACGATGTAAAGGCATAACAGGTGGTAAAGCAAAACAAGGTGTTGGTACTGCAAGCTCCGTTAAACAGGAGCTTTTTTATATTCTGATTGAAATTAATGGAGTAACAGAATTAGAACTTGATAAGCTAAATTTTGTTTACAAAGTTCACGGAAAAGATTTATTAGAGAAAGTGAGAAAAATGTGTTAATGGATAATAATAAATTATTAGAAACTAAGGAAACAAAAGAAAATATTACGCAGGGCAAAAACCCATTTATAGTTATCTTTACAAAACCTTTTGTTTTTGAAGGGAAGTCTTATGATAGCGTAGATTTAAGTGGACTTGAAACGATGCAAGCCGCAGATATGATTGTAGTGAATAAGATTATGGACCGTGGAGGTAATGCAAACACAATGCCAGAAACATCTTTAGAATATGCTTGCCTTATTTCTGCTAGGGTATCTAATCTTCCAATTGAATTTTTTAAGTCACTCCCACCACGTGATGCAATGAAAATAAAGGCGTGTGTCACAAATTTTTTATTTCTCGCGGAATAAGTCCTGCTGATGGAGCAAGCCTTAGAAAGCTAACAATTCACTTGGCAATTATATTAAATACGGATTTTTTCAAACTTGAGAGCCTATCTATCTGGGAACTGGCAGAAATCGCTGAGGAGGTGACCGAAAGTTATGGCAAGTAAAGAAATGGAAATAGCTATAAAAATTGCTGGTAAGGTCGAATCTTCTTTCAAAAACGCTCTTAGTGTTGCATCCAAAGGAATTAGTGGGATTGGAAAAATGGCAGGTATTGCAGCAAAAGCTTCTATTGCATCGGCGGCGGCAGTCGGTGGAATGGCAGCCGCCGCTGTAAATGTTGGTAAAGAGTTTGAGGGTGCTATGAGTCAGGTGACTGCCACGATGCTTATAGATAAAGACACAAAAAAAGGTTCAAAGCAATTTACCATTCTTGAAGAAGCAGCAAGAAAATGTGGTGCATCTACAGCATTTTCTGCAACAGAAGCAGCAGAAGCACTTAATAACCTTGCTATGGCAGGATATGGTGCAACAGAAGCAGCAACAGCACTGCCCACAGTTCTTAATCTTGCAGGAGCAGGTGGTTTGCAACTCGCAGATTCGGCTAGATACCTTACAGCTGGACTAGCATCTTTAAATATTAAAAAAACAGAAGGTAACTTTAATCATTTTGCAGATATCTTAGCAATAACTGCAAGCAAGGCAAAAACGGATGTTGCACAGATGGGTGATGCTATAACTACGCTTGGCGGTACAGGAAAAGGGCTTAAGGGTGGAACAGAAGAAATTGCCGCTGCATTAGGCATTTTAGCGGATGCAGATATTACAGCTTCCGAAGGTGGTACGCATCTGCGTAATATGATTATGTCCTTACAGAAAGCAAGAAATTCAGATGCAGGCAAGATGTTTAAAGACCTTGGCATTTCAGCATATGACAGCCAGGGCAAAATGCGTGGTCTTAATGAAATCTTTAAGGATTTAAATACAAGTATGGAAGGTATGTCTGACCAGCAAAAAAACGATATTATGTCCACAATATTTAAACAAACAGACCTTGCTGCTGCAAAAGCTTTGCTTGCAGACTGTGGTGACCGCTTTGATGAATTATATGAAGCAGCAAAGAAATCCAGTAAGGGTACAGGAGCTGCTGCAAAAATGTATGAGAAGCAGATGGATAATCTACAAGGTGACATTGATATCCTTAAATCAAGTCTTTCAGACCTTGGAATAAGCTTTTACAAAGATATAGGCGGACCAATACGTGGAGTAACTCAAGCGGCTTCTGATATGGTGACACAACTTAATAATGCTTATAAATCTGGTGGTTTATCAGCTATGCTTTCAGAAACTGGGGATGTCATGGCACAAGTTGTAAACGGCATTGCCACATATGCCCCAGCCATTGTTGATACTGGCATAGAACTTACTCAAAACCTTGTAAATGGCATTACACAAAACTCTGCCGGTATTGCATCTGCCGCGGGGAATGTACTTACAACATTTGCCACAGTGGTATTTTCACTTGCACCGCAAATCGCCCTTACAGGAATGGACATAATGTTACAGCTATCACAAAGCCTTACAGCACAAGCCCCACAGCTTATAAATAGCGGTGTACAGGCTATAACAGGTTTTATAGATGGATTTGTAACAAGAATCCCAGCTATAACAAGTACATCACTAAGCCTTATCCAGACAATTGCAAATGGTGTTATACAAAATGCACCACAACTTGCAGGAGCTGGTTTACAACTTATTGGTGGTTTATTTACAGGTATGATGGGTATGCTTCCACAACTTACGCAAATTGGTGTACAACTTATGGATAATCTTGCACAGGGAATACAAGGGGCATTGCCTGGCTTAATTCCAGTAGCCATGCAAGCATTAGTAAGTTTTTCAGGAACTTTAAGAGCAAATGCAGGAAGTATTGTTGATGCAGGGATAAATTTGATAATGACCTTAGCACAGTCATTTATTTCAGGCATACCTACATTTATTCAGACAGTGCCAATAATTATTACAAATATTGCAGGAATTATTAATGACAACGCACCTAAGCTTTTATCAGCAGGAATGCAACTTGTAGTACAGCTTTTGTCTGGAATTATTCAGTCTGTGCCAGTGCTTATTTCAAATATTCCACAGATTATACAGGCAGTTGTATCAGTTTTTACAGCATTCAATTGGATGGCTTTAGGAAGTAATGTAGTTACATTTATCGGAAATGGAATACGTACAGCGATTACAAATATTCCACAGATATTTAGCAACTTTGTGCAGACAGCCCACAATATTGTAAATTCATCTGGATGGCACTCACTTGGAAGTAAGATTATCACAACCATGGGTAATGGCATAAAAAGCATGATTACCTCTATTCCGCAATTGTTTAGCAATATAGGGACTTTTGCGGTGCAAGCAATAAAAAATATAGACTGGTGGGCTGTTGGTACATCAATTATACAACTTATTGGTCAGGCTATAAGTGGTGCTGGCGGATTTATTATTGACGCAGTTAAAGGTATTGGTGGAAGCATTGTTGACGGAATTAAGGGAATATTTGGCGGTGGTGATGATAAAGAAGCTGAAGAAAGTGGAAAGAGTACAGCCACAAGCTATGCAAGTGGCATACAGGCAGGTGCAGCAAATATAGCAGGTGCGGCATCTTCAGCCGGATTAGCAGGAGCAACGGCATTTAATAATTCTATGGCTTCTAATATGAATATGCCTGATATTAGTAGCATAATGCCAACCGCTCCTTTAGCTGCAAATGTAGATACATCTTCTATTACGCAGTCAATGGCATCCGCTGGCTTAGAAGGTGGGACGGCATTTACTACAAGTCTTAACAATAGTATAAATGCCAATACATTTGATATTTCAAATATAGGAATAGATACCAGTGTACTAACTACTAATATGGAAACAGCAGGACAAGCAGGAGCTACAGCTATTGGAAATGGTTTTGCAAACAATACACAGGCAGTAACAACAGCAGCTACAGGTATGGCAGATGGCGTAAATGCAGCTTTAGACAGTGGATGGCAAAAAGCCATAAGTAGTGCAAACAGTAGTATGAACAGTCTTGTAACTACTGTAACTACAAAAGCACAGACAGCAGCAAATGCAGTAAAATCTGCTTTTTCAAACATGGTTATAACAATTCCAAAACCCAAAATACCAGTTATTTCTACCACATACAAGACAGAATCATATGGCGATGGTGGCAATGTAAAACTTCCACAGTTTTCAGTAAACTGGAATGCAAAAGGTGGAATATTTGACCGTCCTACAATTTTTAATACACGTTCAGGGATGCAAGGTGTAGGTGAAGCTGGTTCAGAAGCAATACTGCCACTTGATATGCTATGGCAACGTATGCAGGCTATTATTAGCCAGTCAATTAAAGAAAAGAATACGTCTTTATTTGACACACTTTCTGAAAAGCTAAGTGGTATTGCAAAAGAAAAAAGTAGTAGAAAAGCACCTGCATTACAGACAGCAGGTGGTGGCACAATGCAGTTTTACCATAATCCTACATATAATTTTTATGGAAATACATCAAAAAAAGATATACAAGAAGCAGACCGAGGAAGCTATGCAGATTTTTGTAGATATATGAAGAAATGGCAAAAAGACCAAGGACGGACACGTTTTTAAGAAAGGACACACTCATGGCAGAGGCAGCAACTTATACAACAGTTCAGGGAGATACATGGGACAGCATAGCATATAAACTCTGGGGAATGGAAGAGTGTGCTGCAAACCTTATGCAAGCAAATTATAAATATCTGGACATACTTGTTTTTTCGTCTGGAACAGTTTTATCTGTTCCAGACCTTCCGTCAGAAGATTATGGTTGGCTTCCAGGATGGCGAGCAGATTCTAATGACAATATAGACCAAGATAGTGACCCATATTATTATGACGATGAGGATGAGGACTAATATGCCAACAAAAAATAAGAAAGCTGTTATTTCACGCAAAGCAGTTGCAAGAATTACTTTTTCAGGAAATGATTTTGAAACTATGCAAAAATATCTTAAAGGTTTTGAATATATAGACCCCGCCAGTGATGAAAATGACGAAGTTAAGATTTTTTTGCACAATGTAAATTATAAATGGATTAGACAAATGCCAAATAAAAGAGACAAATTGACAGCAAAAATTGTTTTAAAAAACTGGAAAAGTAAAAATCAGAAACAAATATTTGACTGTGGAACATTTTGCGTAGACGATTTTACACATACAGGACCAGAACTTGCTACGGAAATAAGCTGTGTGTCTGTTCCAGAAGGTAATGCTTTTAGAGCTACATCACGTAATAAAACGTGGAAAAAGGTCACGTTAAAAGAAATAGCGTCAGAAATATGCGGAAAATATAACATGACATTATCTTATTCTGGACCTTCAATCAAATTTAAAGTTATTGAACAGAGTAATGAAACAGATTGCAGTTTTATTAAAAAGATATGTAATGACTATGCACTGGGCATAAAAGTATATAAAGGAAAACTTGTCATATACGATAAAGCAGATTATGAAGCAAAAGCTCCTGTTACGACAATTAAAGCAGAGCAGATGCAGGATTGGAGTTATAATGAAACATTAATTGGTACTTACACTGGTGCAAAAATTAAATATACAACAGGCAAAGACAGCAAAGAACTTATCTGTAAGGTGGGTGGTGGAAAGCGTATACTTTTTGTCAATGAAAAAGTGGACAGCCTTGCTGATGCACAGCTAAAAGCTTGTGGAAAAGCTAATACAGAAAATGAAAAAGCTGTAACTATGAATGTCACATTAATGGGTGGTAGGAAAATTGTTGCTGGCAATACAGTCAATATAACAGGACTTAATAAAATAGATGGCAAATACTTTGTTGATAAGGTAACACATAAAATAGATGCAGAATCAGCTTATACGATGGATTTAGAACTTCATAAGGTGCAACCACGTATAACACCATAAGGAGATTTTTAGTGGATATAAACAGGATTGGAACAGTAAGCAAAATAGACAAAGAAAACGGCATGGTTTCCGTTGTTTATCCAGACCGTGATAACAATGTAACAGACCTTGTGCCTTGTATATCTTTTAACGATGAATACAAAATGCCAAAAGTTGGTGACAAAGTTTTTTTAGCACATCTAAGTAATGGAACAGAAGCTGCACTTGCATTTGGCAAGTTCTGGAATGAGGCTAATAAGCCATTAGATAAAGAGGACACATACCGCAAACAGTTTGATTATGATGGCAAGGCATATATGAAATATGATGAAAAAACTGGTGAACTTCTTATACAAGCTCCGAAAATTAAAATTGTATCTGATGAAAAAGAATTGGAAGCCATAGCCATGTCATATCTGATAACTGCAAAAAATAAAAAAATGGATATTAACAGCAATATTTTTATCAGTGGAGAAGTTTCACATCAATAAGGTAGGAAATTTTTATGGCAGGAACTATTGGAAATATAGGAAAAACAATTATATTTGAAGTAAGTGATAAAAAGATTTTAAAATTTGATAGCCTTACCAGAACAGTAAAAGGACGTTGGGCATCTCATCCAAGAGTAGGTAAAAAACCTAAAAAACAGTTTCTTGGACCAGATAATGAAACAATAACAATGAGCATCACATTAAATGCAGAACATGGAGTTAAACCTAGACAAACCATGCGAAAAATTCAGAGAGCAATCAGAAAAGGAACTCCAAAAAGAGTTGTTATCGGAAAAAAGGCCCTTGGTAAAAATAAATTTGTTATCACGGAAATTAGTGAAACATATGACAGGGTATTTAACAGGGGTGAAATCGCTAAGGCATCATGTGACATTACACTTGAAGAATATTTATAGGAGAAGACCATGTATGATACAAGTAAAAGTATGGTTGTTCTTGTAGGATTTAACTATGCAGACGCTACAAAGATTGCACTTATTCAGAGAGGATTATCGCTACTATATTGCACAGCAGCTGGTACGTGTCCTGGCGACCGTGAATTTGGGCTAGACCAATCATTTGAAAGTTATCCAACAAATGTTGCTGAAAATTTGTTTGCACTGGAAGTTATAGAAAAAACAGAATATTACTATCCAGAAGTAGAAGTGACAGACATAAGTTATGAAGCATCGGAAAACGGCGACCTGATACCACGCATTACCATAGGTCCAGCTGAAGAAGATGCAGATGAGGATGACGAGGATGATGACACTGAAGATGAATAAAGGGGGTGTGTCCTGTTGTCAGAAATCACAGATACAATTAAAAATCTGCCAGATATCAGTTTTATTGATAATTTGAAACTGGAAGACCTGCAAAGTATGCTTATAGGGGCTTTTCAAGAAATGTATGAAAAAGAAACTGGTAAAAAACTGCCACTTTCCAAAGCAGACCCAAACAGAATTATATTGCTTGCGTGTTCACAGATTTTATATCAAGGATTACAGCATATTGAAAAAGCTGGAAGAATGAATTTTTTAAAATATGCCTATGAAGATTATCTTGATAATTTGTCTGCATTAAAAAAAGTAACACGTAATGAAGCCCTTGCAGCTACAGTATGTATACAGTTTGAACTTTCACAGATACGAGAAACAGTAACAAGTATTCCTGCTGGTACACGAATAACAGCAGATTATGAGGTTTATTTTGCTACACAGGCATATGCAGAAATACCAGCAGGATATAAAGCAATATCTTTGCTAACAAAATGCACAGTTTTAGGTACTGTTGGCAATGGATATGCTATCGGAGAACTTAACACTCTTGTTGACCCAATTGGATTTATAGACAAGGTTTTTAATGTTGAAACAAGTGCAGGCGGAACAGAAATAGAAGACGATGAAAGTATGGCAGAGCGTACCTATCTTGCACCATCTTCTTATAGTACTGCTGGTCCAGACGATGCCTACGAATACTGGGTTAAAGATACAAGACCAGATATAGGTGATGTAAGAATTTCAAGCCCTATGCCAGGTATAGTAGATATTCGGTTTATCATGAGCGATGGAAACCTGCCAGATGATAAAACTGTATCAGAAGTACAAGAACACGTTTCGCAGCGTAGCAAACGTCCATTAACGGATTACGTGCAAGTGCAAAAGCCAGATACAGAATCATTTGAGGTTAAGTTTACATATTACATTAATACCAGTGATATTAATATGGCTGCCACTATACAAGAAAAAGTAAATAACGCAGTAGAAAACTATATCACATGGCAGTCTAGTAAAATTGGGCGTGACATTAATCCAGATGAATTGACTGTAAGGATAAAGAATGCTGGAGCAAAAAGAATAGTTATTACTTCACCAGATTTTCGTGTAATAGGAGAAACTTCCAAAGCAGAATTATCAGGAACACCAGAAATAATCTATGGAGGATTGGAAATTGATTAGTTATTATGATGGTCAAATTACAGATATACTTCCGTGGCATATTTCAGATAGTCCAGAAGTAAAAGCTTTAGGGTATGCATTAAATAAAGGAACTAAGCTTCTCTATAGATATGCACAGCGTTTGTATTTATGGACAAATATTGATAGTCAACCAGAAAATGTGCTTGACCTTATGGCCGCAGAGCTTCGCACACAATATTATAATCAAAGCCTTGACATTGAATCTAAACGGCGATTAGTAAAAAATACCTTAGTTTGGTATATGACAGCAGGAACACCTGAAGCTGTGGAAGAACTTATTGCCGCAATATTTGGGGAAGGTGAAGTAAAAGAGTGGTTTGAATATGATGGGCAACCTTATTGTTTTAAGGTTATTACGAATGCAATTCTTACACCAGATACCAGTGATTTTTTTACCATGATGATACAGCGTGTAAAAAATACCAGAAGTCATTTAGATGCAATTGAAATACACAGGACTATCGACCAAGAAATTTTAGCAGGAGTAGGTCAATTTTCAAGCTATAAACCATCTACAATCATCGGCGGTTACAATGAAAAAAGAACAGCTCTACAAGAAATATTTGCAGGTACAGGTCAATTTTCAAGTTATAAGCCATCTACTATTATTGGTGGTTATAAGGAACAAAGAAAAACAAAGCAAGAAATTTTTGCAGGGATAAGTCAGTTTATAAATTATAAACCAGCAGCTATCATTGATGGTTATAAGGAACAAAGAGAAACAAGACAAAAGATTTTTGCAACAATAGGACAAATTTCAACAATGTATAAACCAGCTACTATTATTGATGGTTACAAAGAAATAAGAAAAACATTAGGTACTAGTTATACTGGCTTAGGACAATTAAGCCATATACACCAAAGTACAATATTTGAGGATTTAAATTACACTAGTAAAATATGCCAGCGGTCAAAGGCAGGCATATCAGTTATAGAAAGGTCAAAAGCACCTGCTATTTTTTCTACTTAGACAAATTTTAATAAAACAGGAGGAAAGTATAAATGCCACAACCATTTAATAATGCGGTTATGACTAATTCCGGAGCTAATCTTTTAACAAGAGCTCAAGCTGGGGAAGTAAAAATAGAGTTTACCAGAATAGCAACCGGAAATGGCAGCTACACCGCAGAAGAAAAAACACTTGCATTTTTGCAGGGCGTAACAGGGCTTAGGTCAATAAAAAACAGTTATCCAT
Source organism: uncultured Lachnoclostridium sp. (assembly GCA_947565985.1). Taxonomy (GTDB): domain Bacteria; phylum Bacillota; class Clostridia; order Lachnospirales; family Lachnospiraceae; genus Butyribacter. The sequence goes on along the minus strand of CANOID010000018.1, from coordinate 1,375 downwards.
TATCAGGTATAGATATATTTTCAGATTACAGCGTAAAAATAACAGCTCTAATTACAAACTGTGACCCTGTGACAAATGAAACACTTGTTTCGCAAGGCTATTATATCAATGAAATGGGACTTTTTGCCAAACCAAAAGACGGCGATGACAGCGAAGAAGTTTTATACAGTATTACAGTAATAACAGGCGAAAATGGCGACTTTATGCCACCATACAACGGCTACAGCCCAGCACAGATTACACAAGAATATTTTGCAACTGTCAATAATAGTGCAGACGTTACAATCAATTTTTCGGGAGCTGTTGTTACAGCTGAACAAATACAGGCTATACAGGCACAAATGTCCACTATGCAGGCTGCAATCGGCATCCCCACAGAACCTCAAACCCTAGTCGCAGGACAATCCGCAGTTACATTCACCCTAGACAACCTTAAAGAAAACAGCGGTATCAGAGTTGAAGTAGCAGACATTTCCACACTGTCACACAGGGGAATAGTGATTGAGGGAAACAAAGTAACTGTAAAATTTGAACCACAAGAAGAGGACGTTTTAGTGCGATTAGTAATATCCGAAGCACTAATCAGCACTGTAAACTAATGTAAAGAAAGGAGTTATTATGCCATATTATGATATTGGTCATGGAAAAAGTATAACTAATGATAAAACTGTGACAGAACAGGGCAAGCAAGCAGTAGACGCATACCAATTAAATCCAAGCGAATCTGGCACAATGGCATATGATATAAAACAATTGACAGACCAAATGGAACTAATGAAAACTATGGCGGATTTTTATAAAAGCCGAAACTTTGATGCTAATCCGGGAACAATGGGATTTATGAAAATCGCAACCATAAAATTCAAAGGTAAGTGGAATAATTCACTAATAATGTTCGAGGTTAGCGGACGTAGTTGGATAATACCAGCACAACTATATTTATTATTTGATAATAGTGCATCAAATGACCCTGATATAATTAGTTTCGTTTATACAGGAACTATTTTAACAGAAATAGCGTTGTGCAAAACGGATATATCAACATGGGGATTATATGTCAAAAAAAATGAAGCACATGATATGATTTACCTTTACAGATATAATTATGATGTGCTAAAACTGCAATCTGGCATTATTAGTTTTTCTGATGATTTTGTCACTGAATTACCTGCCAATGCCTTAAAAACGGTACGTCCTACATTATGCAATGCATGATTTTTATAGGATAGCACTTTAACATTTAAAAATCATTTTCGGAAGGAGAAATAACATGAGTAATAATACAAGCAACAATATAAATAATTTCTTCCCATGTCATTTCGGGGGAGACTGTCCGAAAACTCAGATATCTAGAATCTGATAATCACAAGGTTGG
>CANOID010000017.1 GCA_947565985.1 uncultured Lachnoclostridium sp. | reverse complement strand
GCAAAGTGGTCAGAAAGAGGTCCATTAGTATTAAAGCATTTTAATCCATTTAATATGTACTTATCACCCTTTTTCTCAGCAGTAGTAATGCATCCACCTGCATCAGAGCCTGCATTCGGCTCTGTAAGTCCAAATGAACCAAATGATTTTCCAGAAAGTACATCTGGAAGAAATTCCTTTTTCTGTTCTTCTGAAGCACCATTTGCAATGCTACCACCGTAAAGTGATGTAGAAACTGAATACGAAATGCCTACGGAAGCGTCAACTTTGGAGATTTCCTCTACTGCAATAGCATAATCTAGATAATCTCCACCTGCTCCGCCGTACTCCTTTTCATATGGAAGTCCAATAAGTCCCATTTCTCCCATTTTTTTATAAAGCTCTACTGGATATTCACCAGTTGCATCTCGTTCGATTACCCCAGGAGCAAGCTCTTTTTCTGCAAACTCCCTAACTGATTTTTGTAAAGCCATACGTTTTTCTGATAACTGAAAATCCATAATAAATCCTCCTTAACTTAATATGTATATAATAAATAATTTTTGATAAACCACTAATTTTGCTTATTTAAGTCCCATCAACTTATCTTTAAAAATTCGTCCATCCATCAATTTAGGCTGTCTATCCATTTTTGGAACAAAACCCATCTGGTCAACAATCTGTGTCTGAATGTCTATACCAGGTGCAACTTCTGTTAAATATACACCATCTTTACGCAGTTCAAAAACGGCACGCTCTGTAATATAAAGAACTGGCTGTCCTGTTTTATTGGCATAAGCTCCACTAAATGTAATCTGTTCTACGTGTTCAAGAAACTTCTTCGACTTTCCTTCTTTTACAATATGCAATTTGCCATCTTCAAATGTTACTTCCAGTCCACCTGCAGTAAACGTTCCACAGAAAAATACTCTTTTGGCATTCTGTGTAATATTGACAAAACCGCCACATCCAGCAATCCTTGGACCAAACTTGCTTACATTTATATTGCCTTCCTTATCTGCTTGTGCAAGCCCTAAAAATGCATAATCCACACCACCACCATCATAAAAGTCAAACTGGTATGGCTGGTCTAAAATTGCTTCTGGATTTACCGAACCTCCAAACTTTGCACCACCCTGTGGAACACCGCCTACTGGACCTGCTTCTACTGTAAGTGTCATATAATCCCCAATGCCCTCTTCATTGGCAACCATAGAAATATATTCAGGAATTCCAATTCCTAAATTGACAACAGAATCTTTTTTGAGTTCCATAGCTGCCCTTCTGCCAATAACTTTCTTTGCAGATAGCTTTGGATAGTGCAGACTGCTTAAAGGTACTCTAAACTCACCTGCCATAGAGCCATCATATTCACAACCTACACATTGCTCATGGTTTTTCGGGTCTTGGCAGACTACAACAGCATCTACATATATTCCCGGAATTTTTACAAGTTTAGGGTCAAGACAACCATTTTCAACGACTTTTTCAACCTGTACTATAACCTTTCCGCCACTGTTTTTAACCGCCTGAGCTATAGAAGTAGCTTCTAGCGAAGAAACTTCATGCTCCATAGTAACATTGCCATGTTCGTCCGCATAAGTACCACGGATAAAGCCTATATCAATTGGAAACGCCTTATATAGAAGTTTTTCTTCTCCAAGAATATTTATTACTTCTACTAAATCCTCTGTAGAAATAGAATTTAATTTTCCGCCTTCAATACGTGGGTCCGCAAATGTATTTAAGCCCACATGGGTTATAGTGCCAACTCTGTGTCCAGCAATATCACGTAAAAGCTGTGATAGAGTACCCTGTGGTAAATTGTAGCCTTCGATTTTATTTTCAAGTACCATCTTGCCAAGCTCTGGAACCATATTCCAATGACCTCCGATTACTCTTTTTGTCATTCCTTCATGTGCAAAATGGTCAGCTCCGCTGCCATCTCTATTGCCTTGTGCAGCAGCATAAAAAAGTGTCAGATTTTTTGGTGAACCTGTTTCCAAAAAGCGTTGTTCTAAAGCCTTGGTCAATGCCTCTGGCATAGCACTGGCTACAAATCCGCTGGCAGTAACTGTCATGCTATCCTCTACCATGGAAGCTGCTTCTAATGCCGTAATAATATTAACTTTAGACATATGAATCCCTCCAAATTTAAAAATCAGTAAGGTCTGCCTTTCTTTTTTCGAGAAATGCCTGCATACCTTCTGCTTTATCATGTGTTGCAAAGGCAAGTCCAAATAGATTTGCCTCTAATTTCAATCCACTTTCAAGGTCTGTGTCCATCCCAGTATTTATAGCCTGTTTTGCAAGAGTAACACCATAGCTTGCCTTTGACATAATCTTTTTTGCCATTGACTTGCAGTAATCAAGCAGTTCTGTCTGTGGCACAACTTTATTTACAAGACCTATACGATATGCTTCTTCGGCATCAATCTGGTCAGTCGTAAAAATTAACTCTTTTGCACGACCCTTGCCAACAAGTCTAGGAAGTCTCTGAGTACCACCAAAACCTGGCAAAATTCCTAAATTTACTTCTGGTTGTCCAAATTTTGCATTATCAGCAGCTATACGAATATCACAAGCCATTGAAATCTCACAGCCACCACCAAGGGCGTAGCCATTTACGGCTGCAATTGTAACTTGTGGCATATTTTCTAAACAGTTAAATGTTTCTGCTGCTAGAAGTGCCATAGCCCTGCCTTCTTGTGCAGTCGCATTTACCATTTCAGAAATATCAGCTCCTGCAACGAATGCCTTTTGTCCTGCTCCTGTCAATATAACAACCTTAACTTCTTTTGATTTTTCTATAGTAGAAGCAATATCTCCAAGTTCTGCCAATGTTTCACTATTCAACGCATTTAAAGATTTTGGACGATTAATAGTGATAACTGCAATACCATCTTCCACTTCTACTAAAAGGTTATTGTATGTTTTCATTTCCATTTGTTCTACTCCTTATATTTATTTTTCCCTATTTTGCTGATTCTGCTATTAAATCCCTTACTTCAAGCAGTGAAGCACAAATTTGGTGTGGATGCCAGTTAAGTATCTTATTTGGCATTGTAAGGTCTGGTACCATAATTGTTAAAAAGCCGCCACGCACTCCTGCTTCCACCCCATTTATACTATCTTCAAGTACCATACACTGTGATGGAGATACATCCATCTCCATGGCAGCCTTTAAAAACAGTTCTGGGTCTGGCTTTGCCCGTTTTACCATATTTCCGGTGACCATATATTTGAAATAGTTTTCAATTCCTGCCCGTTTAAGATTGTCTATTGAATACTCCCTTGTAGATGAAGTTGCTAACGCAATCTTATAGCCGTTCTTTTCCAAATAATTTAGCAGTTCATATAAACCTGGCTTTATGGGAAGTTCCCTCTCTTTAAGAATCTTTCTAAAATATTTATACTTCCTTTTACGCAACTCTTCTGTATCTATCTGGTCTCCAAATTTTTCCAAAAGTCGTCTACTTACATCTGCTGCGTTTGCCCCTCGAATGGTACTAAGAAAGGATTCATCTAATTGTATTCCCATTTGTCCACCTACAACGTGCCAAGCTTCTTTTGATATACGTTCAGTATCAAACATCAAGCCATCTTGGTCAAAAATTACTGCTTTTATTTCCCTGATATTTATAACAGGCATTAAATTTCCTCCAGTGCTTTTTTACAATTAAAGACTTCCATATGATGTATTACATTTTCATAAGTTCCGCTTACCATAGCTTCATTCAGACTAAAATAATTATGTGAACCTTCTGATTTAAGATAATCTTCTGCCTTTTTTGTGAGACTGTTAAAACTTGCTGTAGCAATATTAACTTTTACAATTCCAAGAGAAATTGCTTTTCTAAAATCTGCATCTGTAATGCCACTTCCACCATGAAGCACTAATGGCACACCTGTTTTTTTATGTATATCTTCAAGTACATCAAATGCTAGTTTAGGAGCTACTGGATAATTACCATGTGCATTCCCAATAGCTACTGCTAGTGCATCAATGCCTGTACGCTCACAAAATACTTTTGCATCATCAGGATTTGTACATTGTATTCCATGGTCACTACTTCCGTCCTCACTTCCGCCAACCAGTCCGAGCTCTGCTTCTACAGTTGCACCATACTTTTCTGCTAATTGCACTACTTCTTTTGTACGCTCAATATTTTCCTCAAAAGGATAGCCAGAACTATCAAACATAACAGAAGTAAAACCAAGCTCTAATGCTTTTTTCACAATATCTAAGGTAAGTCCATGGTCAAGATGTACAGCTATATCAACTTTTGCCTCTCTTGCTGCCTGTACCATCATAGGTCCCATATACGCAAGCGGAGAATGTTTCAGACGAACTTCTGCAATTTGTAGAATACATGGCGTATTTAATTCTTCTGCTGCTTTAACAGCACCTTTTACCATTTCCATATTGCCTACGCTAAATGCCCCCACACCTCTTTTTTCTTTCACTGCTTGCTCTAACAGTACTTTCATTTTTACTAAAGCCATATATTTTCCTCCTTCTTCTATAAAGATTACAATTTTTTACCAGAGGTTTTTATACATCTGTTCTATATCAGACTGTGTAACTTTTCTTCTTGTATTCTGTGGACTGCCGCTCTCCATCGCATCATAGGCCATTTTTTCAATAACATTAAAAAATACTTCTTTATCAATTCCATATTCCGCTAATGTTGGAGTTTCTAATTCTTCTGTAAGCTTAATTACTGCGTCTAAGAATTTTTCACTTGCATCTTTATCTGAGTCCTTAACAGATGCAACACCAATACTTCTACCAAGTTCTGCGAAACACTCATATGCACCACTAAGTGCATAACTTAAACACTCTTTAATAAGCATTGCATTTGAAAGACCATGGGCTACATGGAACAATGCACCAATCGGGCGACTCATTCCATGAATTAATGTTACAGAAGCATTGTTAAATGCTATACCTGCCTCAAGTGCTGCTACTGCCATCTCGGTTCTTGCTTCTTCATCTTTACCATTGTGGAAAGCTATTGGCAGATATTTAAAGATACGTTTTACAGCAGATAGTGCAAAAGTATCTGATAATGTCTGTGCTTTGTTTGAAGTATAAGCTTCTACAGCATGGCAGAGGGCATCAAGTCCGGTTGCCGCTGTAATTTTTGGAGGAGCTGTCATAGTGAACTGTGGATCACTTATTGCAAGTGTTGGCATTAGAACCTTACCTTTTAACAGCATTTTAATGTCTTTTTTGGTATCTGTAATAATTGTAAATTGGGTTGCTTCCGAACCTGTTCCCGCGGTTGTTGGTATAGCAGCCATCGGGGGCATCTCCACATCTATAATCTTACCCATATAATCAGAAATATTTACGCCATTTTTTACTAGAGAACCAATTGCTTTCATTGAATCAATCGGGCTTCCACCACCAAGAGCTATAAGAAAATCACAGTTTTCTTCTTTATACTGTTTTAACCCATTTTCAATCATAATATCTGTAGGCTCACCTACTATTTCTGAATAAATAGAATAGTTTATACCTTGATTTTTCAGTGCTTGTTCTACTTTTGCACAGTTGCCAAGCTCAATCATAACTTTATCAGTCACAATTAGAGCTTTCCTCCCTAGCTGCCCTAAAGTTTTCTCTGCCATATCTAAAGCACCTGCTCCTGTTATAATCTGTCCTGGTATAATAAATTCTCTTGCCATATTTACTCCCCTTTCTAAAAATCTGCATCATGCATCCATGTATAACGCTCATCTTCACAGCGGTCAGTCTGAAGCCATGGATTACCATCAATATGGCGTATCATCCAACAAGTATACATCTCAAATCCCGGTGCTGCTGCCTGTGGATGAAGTTCACCGCCCGGTATAGCAGAAAAACTGTTTTCAACACTCTTAAATACCCTATCACCTACAAAACTTGCACCAAATCCCTCTGGTCTATCAAATTTGAAAAAGTATGTCTCTGGCTGTGGATGTCTGTGAGGCAAATATCCTGACCAGTTACCCCTGTCATTAAGCACCTCTCCAAGAACCATGTTAGATTCTGGAGAAATATCATGGTCAAATATTGTATTAACACGGCGCTTTGCTACATTGCCAAATTTGCCAACACTTGAATATTTCCATGGTGCATCTTTTGGGGTATATAAATGACTTGCAAATTTTCTATTATTATGTGTACACTGTACAAGTATTTCAGACTCTGAATTGGCAGTTACTTCCACACTTATGCCACCACATACATGAACACACCAAGGTCCTTCAGTAAATACATTCTTTCTGGTGGCGGTCTTTGTATTGCCTTCCCATGTATAGCCAATATTGCCAGATAAAAGAAGAACTGCAACTTCTTCATCTTCTCTACAGAATTTTCTTACTTCGCCTTCATTCATATGGTACACACGGATATCCATCATCATTGCTTTATACTCATTGTCATAAGTAGTAAGAATCATTTCACCTGTATTATCAAATTGCGGATATCCAAACACTTCACTCATAATTAAGTCCCTCCTTTTTTATTGGTACTATCTATAACTTTTAAAAGGTAATAAGCAAATTAATATTTTCTTGCTTCACTCCTGCCTTTAAGCACGCCTTTCCATGCATTTCTTACAGACTCTTTTATTGATGTATCCGCAAGACCTACATTCCACCATGATTCATATCCATCTGTCATTGTCTTTGGAATAACCTTTAAATCAAATAGACATGCAATATCCTGTTTCTTTGCATCCTCAAGAGCTGCTTCTAGTTCAGCAATTGTTTTACAGGTATAAGTTTTTAAGCCATAACCTTCACCAATCTTGGCATAATCAACTGGTATAAGCTCACCACATGGCTTTTTACCGTCTGTATAGCGAAATTCTGTCGCAATACTTCCAATTCCATGATTCATCTCTAGATTGTTGATGCAGCCAAATCCACAGTTATCAAATATAATAATATTTACTTTCTGACGTTCCTGCATAATCGTCATAATCTCACTGTGAAGCATCTGGAAACTTGAATCTCCGACTACGCAGTACACTTCATTATCAGGTTCTGCAAACTTAACACCAAGTGTAGCAGCAACTTCATAACCCATGCATGAATAGCCATACTCTGCATGGTATCCACCACGTTTATCTGTTGTCCACACTCTTTGCATACAGCTTGGAAGTGAACCGCCAGCAGTGATAATCGTTGCATCCTCATCAATCACTCTGCGTATCGCTGCTAGTGCTGCCGTCTGTGTAATCTTTCCATCTGTAAGCTTTACAAATTCTGGAATAGTTCTTGGGTCTCTTGCCTTGATAATTGGTTCAAAATCTTCGCCAGTATACTCAATTTCTGCAAGCCTTTCCATCTCTTTATCCCATGCACTCTTTGCCTGTTGTATTTCATTTGTATAAGAAGAGACATAACCTCTTGTTCTCAATTTTTCTGCTAATGCTTCTACTGTGACTTTCGCATCTCCAACAGCCTTTACAGCATCCATTTTATATGCATGGAAACGGCTGTAATTTATAGTAACAAACTTTACATTTTCATTTTTAAACAAACGCTTTGAGCTTGTTGTAAAATCAGATAATCTTGAACCAATAGCGATTACAACATCTGCATCCTTTGCAATAATGTTAGAAGCGTATGTTCCTGTCACACCAATTCCACCAAGACAGTATGGATGGCTTGACTTACATGCACTTTTACCTCCTTGGCTTTCTCCGAAAGGAATCTTAAACTCCTCACAGAACTTCTCAACAGTTTCTCCTGCTTCTGAATAACGTACACCGCCTCCTACAACTATAATAGGTTTCTTTGCTCCTGCAATAACTTCTACAATATCTTCAAGTTCTTCTTCTACTGCCACAGGTCTTGTAATCTTATGCACACGTTTTGTAAAGAAATACTCTGGGAAATCATAGGATTCACCCTCTACATCCTGACAAAGTGCAATACAGCACGCACCTGTCTCAGCCGGGTCTGTCAGTACACGCATTGCATTAATTAAAGCTGTCATAATCATCTCTGGTCTTGTAATTCTATCCCAGTATTTACAAACTGGTCTAAATGCATCATTTGTTGTAACTGCAAGGCTGCTGCTCTGCTCTAACTGCTGTAGCACTGGGTCTGGCTGGCGTGACGCAAAAGTGTCAGCAGGAAATACCAAAAGTGGTATATTATTTACAGTGGCTGTAGCACAAGCTGTAACCATATTAGCAGCTCCCGGACCTACCGACGATGCACACGGAATAATGCTTTTGCGTCCGTTCTGTTTTGCAAATGCAATTGCCACATGGCACATTCCCTGTTCATTTCTTCCTTGTAATACCTTTAAACTTCCTGCATTGGAATCAAGTGCTTCGCCAAGTCCAACTGCAATACCATGCCCAAATATGGTAAAGAATCCTTTCACAAATTTTGTCTCCACACCATCCATAGAAACATACTGATTATCTAAAAATTTCACAATCGCCTGTGCAGTTGTCAATCTTTCTGTTTTAGCCATATCTCTTACTCTCCTTATCTAAACTCTTGCAATCATTTCACCAAATTGCTCTTTTTCTTCTTTAATAAAAGCGTGTACCTCATCAGGTCCCGGAAGAGAATCAGAACAATTATTGCTCCTAACCATCATAGAAGCTTCTGCTGAACCAAACTCCAAGCAGTCAATTACTTCCCAGCCTTGATACAATCCATATAAGAACCCTGAGCCATATCCATCTCCGCCTCCAAAACCTTTTCTTGCTGTAACTGGGAATGGCTTAATACTAAACTTTTGTCCGTCGCAAGTGTATGCAGTAGAACCTTGCATTCCATGTTTAATTACAACAATTTTTGCATTATATCCTTGCCAAAGTGCGGCACTTTCTTCATCTGTCATATCGGGCTTAATTAACTTTTCAGTCAAGTCAAATTCTTCCCTTGAACCCATAATTATGTCTGCTTCTTTTGCTACTGTAGAATAATAGATTGCAATTTCATCACTATTTTTCCAGTTATATTCTCTGTAATCAATATCAAAAATAATTTTTGTCTGGTTCTTTTTAGCAAGCATTACCGCCTTGAGTGCTGCTTCTCTTGATGGGCTCTCTGCAAGTGCTGTTCCAGAAACTAAAAGTGCTTTTGCATTTTTAATATATTCTTCGTCAATATCATCTACGTGAAGCTGTAAGTCCGCAATACTATTGCGGTACATAAGTATACTACTTTCCTTTGGTGAAAGCATTTCAGTAAAAGTTAATCCAAGCTTTTCTCCACCAGTACACCTTGTAATATGTGATGTATCAATTCCCTGCTCATCAAAATAATCGACCACATAATCACCAAACTGGTCATCAGACACTTTGCCAATAAAGCCAGCTTTAAGTCCGTGTCTTGTAACACCTACTGCGATATTAGCTGGTGAACCTCCTACATACTTTTCAAATATATGTACTTTTTTGAGTGGTTTAAATTCTTCTTTTACTTGGTCGTTATATGCTGGGTTAAAATCTATTGCTACCCTGCCAAGCAATACAATATCCATCGGTCTGGATGAATCAAATTCTATATATTTCATACTATTTCCTCCATTATTGTGTGTATTTCGGTGTTATATTTTATAAATGCATTATAGCACGCATTATTTTAGTGTGCAATACTTTTTTACACGCTTTTTAATTATCTATATTTTGCACAAAAAGTATAGTGGCTGTTTGTTTAATTTGCACACTGTTTTTATAAGGCACGCATAAAGCACACAATTTTACAAAAGCAAAGCCCTGCTATAGCAGGGCTTTGCCAAACTTTTTTATATTTTATAATTCACCTCTTGATTCTCTTTGCCTAAGTTCATTCATAATCGAATCGTACTGGGTATCTAATCTATATAAAAATAATGTTATAATTGCAATCACAGCAACAATTAATGGACCAAATTCATATATTCGCACTATCATATTCAATGCTTGTTCTGGCTGCTTTACTTCTGCTGCTGTAGAGCTTATATATCCAGCAGCAGAAAGAAGACCTGTCATTGCAGCGGATGCAACTCCTGAACCTACTTTTGTTCCGATAGAACCTCCCGCAAAGATAAAACTTTCTTGTCTTATATGTGTTTTCCACTGACCAAATTCTACTACATCGCCAATCATGCCAAACACAGCAGCATTTAATGGTGCAAGTCCAATAGCCCTGCCTATACAGCTTGCAACCATACCTGTAAAATTATAAGGATATAACAGGAAAGCAAGCTGCGATATAGCGGCAATTATTGCTCCCACAAGAGCTATATTCCTTTTGCCATACTTACGTATCAAAGGTGCACACAAAAATATACAAATAACCAATGCTATAGTTTCAGTTAGATACAATGCACTATACATCCATGTATCATTGTTAAAAATATATTTACAATAATATGGAAGGATAGTCCCAGATATACCAAAGGATACGCTTTGAAGCATCCACAATACCAGTACTGCCCAAAAATACTGATTTATTACTAATGCCTGAAAAGCTTTTTTAATTGGTACTTTTAATTTTTCTGGCTTTACATCAATTTTTACAGTTTCTTCACATTTCACAAAACAGATAATCAATAAAACTAAAGCAATTGATGCCCATATGCTCATCGTCTTAACCCAAGCTGACTGGGTATCACCAAATATCTTTACAAGGGGAAGTGTAAATGTAACAGCCATAATCCTGCCCAATGGCGAAAGACCCATTCTTACAACACTCAACATATCACGTTCTTTGGATTCTCTTGTCATCATTGCCGAAAGGCTTCCATAAGGAAGGTTTAAACCTGTGTAACATAGGGTTGTACAGAAATTATAAGTTACAAATATGTAGACTGACTGCAACATTGTTTCTGTATGTGGTACAGTAAACAGTAGGACTGCTGATAATGCATATGGCACGCTCATCCATAAAATCCATGGTCTTGACTTTCCCCATTTTGAATTTGTCTTTTCTACAATAATTCCCATAACCATATCAGAGAAACCATCAAATAAACGACTTATAAGCATAACCATTCCTACCGTTGCTGGATTGATACCAACATAATCGGTATAGAACAAAGTAAGAAGTGTCCCTACCATACCAAAAATTACATTACATGCCACATCTCCTCCAGCATAAGCAATTTTTGTCCCCCAGCTTAACTTCCCTCTTTTGCTATTCTCTTCTTTTTCCATAAACCTCCTGCCTTTCAAATATCATACAATTTTTTATACAATCTCTGAAATTTTGACTGGGCGGTGTTCATCTAAAGACTTCTTTGCTGCAATGCCCATAAGTACTGGTTTAAGACCATCCATAACACCAAGAGGAGTATCTGTATTATTCTCTATAGCTTCAATAAAACAGTTAATTTCTTTTGCATAAGCTGCCATATAGCGCTCAAGGAAGAAATATAATGGCTTTTCACCAGTTATGCCATCTGCATTACTAACTACAGCAGCAGAAGCTGTATCATTTGATGTCGCTACCATTCCTTTTGAGCCAAATACTTCTGCTCTCTGGTCATATCCATAGACTGCCTTTCTGGAATTATCAATTACAGCAATAGCTCCATTTTCCATTTTAAGAGTAATAACTGCAGTATCTACATCCCCTGCCTCTCCAATTGCTGGGTCAACCAATACTGCGGCCTCTACATACACTTCCTCTGCATCACAACCTGCAAGAAAACGCACCATATCAAAATCATGTATTGTCATATCAAGGAACATACCTCCTGATACCTTTACATATTCTGCTGAGGGAGGCTCAGGGTCTCTTGAAGTTACCTTTATCAAGTGTGTATCACCAATTTTACCTTCTGCAACTGCTCTCTGTACTGCCTCAAAATTGTGGTCAAAACGACGATTAAAACCAACTTGGTACTTTACATTACTAGTTTTTAATGCATCGATAACTTCCTGTATTTTTTCTATATCATGGTCAATTGGTTTTTCACAAAAAACGTGTTTTCCCGCTTTAATTGCTTCTACGGAAATTGGAGAATGTGTATCTGTAGATGAACAAATCAATACTGCATTAATTTCTGGGTCAGTCAGAATTTCATGATAATCCTTTGTAACCTTTTCAACACCCATATTTTTTGCCCATGATTCTGTATCATCATTAATAAATGGGTCCGCGAGTGTCTTTACCTTTGCATTTTTAACCTGTGTACAAATGCTCTCTACATGTACCTTTCCAATTCTGCCTGCACCTATGATTCCTACTGTTACCATAATAATTTCCTCCTTTTTATTAAGTATTTATTTTATAATCCGGTTTTCTCTGCTATAAACTTCCTTGCTTTTATAGCATATTCTAAAGGATTTGCTTTTGCAGGGTCCTGTTCTGCTTCTACTAGCATATATCCTTCATATCCACTTTCCTCTAATACTTTAAAAATCGGCTCAAAATCAATACTGCCATCTCCAGGTACTGTAAACGTCCCCATTCTTACACCATCTAAAAAGCTTAAATTCTCTGCTTTTACTTTCTCAACCACATCTTTGCGGATATCTTTTAGATGTACATGCTTTATACGGTTGGCATATTTCTTTACCATTTTTAAAGGGTCAACTCCACAATATGCAAAATGCCCTGTGTCAAAAAGCAGGCTGACATATTCAGGATTAGTATTTGCCATCATGCGTTCAACTTCATCTTCATCCTGTACAACTGTTCCCATATGATGATGAAATGTAAGTGCAATACCATATTCATCTTTTGCAATCTTTCCAAGTCTGTCCATACCTTTGCAGAAAATATCCCATTCCTTATCATTCATCACATACTTATGTCCAAAAACTGGAGTATCTGTCATACCCTGTACACTGTGACTCTGCTCAGAAGCCCCAATTATCTTTGCTCCCATAGTTTTTAGGTACGCAAGCTGGTTTCTGAATTCTTTTTCTACTTCTTCAAAAGGCTTGGTAATCAGGAAACATGAAAACCACTGGTTACAGATTTCCATTCCACGAAGTTCTAATGCTTTCTTTAATACTTCTGTATCTGTTGGATACTTATTACCTACCTCGGAACCTGTAAAACCAGCCAGTGCCATCTCACTAATACACTGCTCAAATGTGTTTTCTTTTCCAAGATCTGGCATATCATCATTAGTCCATGCTATTGGGGCAATCCCCAGTTTTACTTTTTCTTTATTAAACATCTTGTATTCCTCCTGTCTTTATTTACTATTTATTATATTGGCAGTATACATATTTGCATATTGGAATGATTTTTGGATTTTGAGGTTATTTTTTGGAATATAAATTCGATTTTTTTCGACAAAAAAATTGGGTATTCTTTTTAGGTAATATTTTTAGATAACAACAAAAAAATCCCCTAACCATAATATAATATGATTAAGGAATTTTTTTGTTTTATTATATCTATGCCCTAGTTTTCTTCCGATATTCTGCTGCACTCATTCCACACGCTTTTTTAAATGCCTTAGAAAAATAATGGTAATCATTAAAACCCGCATTTTCTGCAATTTCACAAACTTTTAATTCAGTTTCTGCCAAAAGCTTTTTTGCATATAAAAGTCTCTGTTCCATTAAAAAAGTTGAAAATCCTACTCCCATTTCCTGACTGAAAAGATAGCTAAGATATGCTGAATTTAACCCTACTGCTTCTGCTACTTCATTTAACCCTATCTGGCTGCGGTAATTTTGTAATATATACAAAACTGCATTATGCACTGGAATGCTTAACTGTTCAGGAATTTCTATTAAATGATTTCCAAATAAAGTACTTATCGCATTCTCCAATCTACTTTGTACTTGTTCAATTCCGTCTATGCTGCTATAGTCATAATCTTCAGGAAGTTCTATCATCTGTTCTATATTGTGAAGCCACTGAAAAACAATCCTGCTATCTGTATGCTCACTGATAAATGACTTTACTACTCGATGACATTCTTTCAAGGCTTTGTGCAAATCTCCCCTGTCACAATATTTATCTAAATTCCTTAAAAAATTTTTTGCAGCTTCTGGAAGAGTATTTCCTGTCTTTTTTTCTGGACTGTAGTATAAAATGCCTTTTTTTTCATACAATACAAGTTTAAGCATTGTCCTTGCCTGCTGGTATGACTGTCTGACTGACTGTCTCCCTATACATATACTGCTCACAGCGACATCGTACTTGTTTTCTTCAGATTCACAAATCATATAACAAGAAGATGCAATACTTGTCAGAATTTGATGCATTAAACTTTGCCTGTGCATATTAGAAAAATCAATAAAACAACAAAATATTCCATATCCAAGATAAAGAATTTCCATCTCTTGATTAAAATCATTCTTAACTAATGTTACCTTTTGTAAAAAAAGCTGGCACTCCTGCTCCTTTTGAAAAACATTTTCATCTATCTGACTATTTCTATCTTTCATGCCGATTACAATAACTGCACTGTTATAGAATCTTGCACCAATTCCAGCCTTTACACGCATAACTTCAAGTTCTTCCTCTGAATGTGTGCCAGAAAGAAGCTGGTTAAAGAATATATACTTCTGTTTCATATTCTGCACTTCATCTTTATACATCCGCTTACTCTGTTTATTAGTCTCAGAATCATTTCTTTTTTTCTCTATTTTTTCTGTAGTTGTATAAAGCAGTTTTAAAAGAGTATCTTCATTTAGCGAATTTTTTAGAATATATTCATCTGCACCTTCTTTCATAGCGTCTTTTACATAATCAAAATCATCATGACAACTTAATACTATAATATATAATGTTTGGTTATATTTTCGTATTTTCTTAATCATCTGGATACCATCCATCAAAGGCATAGAAATATCTGTAATAACAAGGTCTGCTTCTATAGTATCAAGTGCATCAAGAGCCTCTTTGCCATCTCGTACATCGGCTACTACCTCATATCCTGCCTTTTGCCAAGATGATAGCATCTTTAAATAACTTCTCACCAAAAAATCATCGTCTACTAATATTACTTTTTTCATTCTAACCTATCCCTATCTCCTCTACTAACTGTATAGTTTATTCTCCTGCATCCATTACAATAGGTATATATATAACCGCTTTAGTACCATTGCTGCTGCTCTCATAAAATAGCCCTGCCTCATCGCCATAGTACAGGCTAAGCCGCTCTTTAATATTGGCGACTCCAATAGCAGTCAATCCTCTTTTCTTTTTAGTCTTACTATTTAATAATTCCTGAATCTGCTCTTTTGTAATACCCTGACCATTGTCTTTTACTTCCAAATAGAGCTTATCATCTTTCTTATACATCCGTATAGTGATATAACTATTCTTATCTTTTATATCCAGTCCATGAAGAAGTGCATTTTCCACTAATGGCTGTAATAATAATCTAGGAATAATGCACTGCCTAACACTATCTTCTACTTCATAAATTACTGTCAATCCTCCTCCATATCGAAAGTTTTGTAGCTCCAGATATTTTTTTAAAACATATATTTCTTCTGCAACCGTTAAGAATGTTCCTCTTTTGCTAATACTTGCTTGTAAAAGTTCTACAAAATCATCAAGGAGTTTTGCAAGCTCTTTTTCCCCATGAAGCATTGCTGCACATTTAATAGAATTAAGTGTATTATACATAAAATGTGGTGTAATTTGATATTGTAATGCCTCTAGTTCTGCATCTTTTTTCTGCATTTCCTGTTCAACTACCTGTTGTATCAATTCTTCAATTCGGTCAAGCATCTGATTAAATTCTGCTGACAGTGAACCAATCTCATCTTTTGATATAATTCTTGCACGTATACCCAGTTCTCCATAAGAAACGTGTTTAATTGTATGTGTCAACTCCTTTAGTGGTCGATACACAACTCTTGTCAAATAAAAAGCTGGAATAAGGGATATTAAAAGAAACAGAATCATAACACCTGTCAGACTGTTTCGTATATACACAAGATTTCCTAAAATCTTCCTTCTGTCTATACACAAAAATAATCCTAATTTTGAATAATTGCCTTTATAATAAATGTATATATTTTCTGAATCAGAACCAACATTTTCCTGTCCTTGCATCCATTTTACATATTTATTTACTATTATATGTTCTTTAACTACATCCATATCAAGAGAAGTAATAACCTGACTTTCTTTTAATAACATTGCATTTTTTACATTGTTCTCTGTAATAGTAGCCAAGTAATCATAATATAGCTTTCTATTCTCTATATTTACAAATATATATCCTATAATCTCTCCTTTATCATTTTCAATTCTTTCTAACAAGGATAAAATTAATTTATTATCGTAAACAAAATCACTAATAAGTATTAGTCTACATTGTTCTGATATTTCCTGTGATATCTGCCCTAATAATTTTTTTGACAGTTTTCGGCGATAAACAGGATATTCTCTGGATGTAATAACAGTACGTTCTTTGGGTAATAACAAATAAATAGATGAAATTCCATCATCTGTTTTTTTGAATGCACGAAGGTTTTCAGATATTTCTTCTAAAAGCTTTTCTTTTAATGTAGCTCTATATTCTGAAACTGCTTCTTTAATTTCTGTATTGCAGGCAACATCAATACTTATATATGAAAGTTTCTGTACCATTTGGTCTATGGCATTTATTGTCTGCTCTTGCCTCTGACTAAAAACCGTGATATAATTCTGTTCAATCATTTTTGCGGCACCTCTATAGATAACCATTGTAATGCCAAATGCCACAACTATTGTGATTAATAGAATTGATGCAAGTATTTTACTTCGCACACTATTCATTGTAGATATTCCTCCCGGCTATTTGACATATAATTTAAAAGATTATCTTTTGTTATTATCTGGACTGACAGCAGCACCTTTGTTTCCAGTTCTTTACCCTCCAACATTTGATGTATATATTGTACTGTTTCATATCCAATTCTATACCCAGATTGGTTTGCAACTGCAGCAATTTTATTCTGTTCTATTGCATCAAGCACATCCTTTTGTTCATCAACAGTCACTATTTTTACTTTAGTTCCATCTATTTCTTGTGCAATTCCCAATGCTGTAACAGCGCTTGTTGCAAATATTCCTTTAACCATAGGGTAGTTTTTTTTCATCTTTCTTACTTTCTTTTCTGACATTTGAAGGTTGGCATACCCACTTTCTATAAATGCAACCTCTATATTTTTCTCTGTCTTCATATAACGCATAAATCCGTCTACACGCTGCCTATGTCCCGACTGTCTGAGGTCTCCAGCAATAATACCTGCTTGTCCTTTATGTTCCATCTGTTTTGCCAATTCTTTTCCAAGTTCATATCCCACTAATTTATTATCAATGCCAATATATGGAATTTTAGTTCCTTCAAAACACGTATCAAAAGAAATTACAGGAATTGTCATTTTTTTTGCTTGATTAATATAATCTGGTTCAGAATAAGAATCAATTGGTGACACTGCTAACACATCAATCTTGTTTACAAGCAAAGATTCAGCAAGTCTGTCTTGAACCTCTTTTTCTGACTCTGACTCTGGAGAAAAGAAAACAGTTTTCATTCCCAGTTCATCAGCAGCCATGTTCATTCCTGAAACCAAAGACATCCAGTATTCACTGTCTGTAGATTTTGTTACAATACCTATTACTGGTTTATTATTTTTATAGTTATAATTTTGTTTATTTGTACAACCAGTAAATAAAAAACATAAAACTATCAGCACAAATTTAATTAAAACTTTTTTATCCATTTTCATTATCTTTCTATAATAAATTTTTGGTGTGTGTTTTTGTATTTTACTTTATAAATAAATTATAGCACGCATCGTTTTAGTGTGCAATACTTTTTCACACGCTTTCTTAAAAAAAGCTCTGCAACAGCAGAGCTTAAAAAATAATATTTATAGATTGTATTTTGTTTTTATATTAATATCTGTATACCTGCAGCATGGTTCTGCCAAATTTTTTTTCAGCACGATGTCTGATAAAATAAATGGGGATTCATACCCTTGTACATATCCATCTTGGTCAATTAAAAAGTCCACTGTGCCATCTTCAAGAGCCTTTCTGTTATCAGGTGTAAGGTCATAAATAATAGTGTAAGGTCTTTTATCCAGATGAAGCTTTTCATATGCCCTTGCAATACCCTCTTGTCCGCCAGATATTGCAAAAACTCCATTGATGCTTGGCATATCTGTTATAGCATTTACAATTATTTTTTCCACTTCCTTATCATCGTCAAAACTTCCATGAACGCCTGCAAGCTCAAGTTCAGGATAAGACTCTTTTAACTCCTCAATAAACCCGTCTACCCTGCTGTTATTCACACTATTACTAAAAAAGCCTGTAATCACAAGTATCTTGCCAATTCCTCCAGTAAGCATACCCATAAGCCCAGCAGCAGTACGTCCACTTCTGCGATTGTCCATTCCCACAAAACAACTGCGTTTTGTTCCTATTATATCAGAATTAAATGTTACAACTGGTATATGCTTTTCTTCAATAAGGAAATTAAGTTTTACACGTATACTCTCACTTTCTACTGGCATTACTGCAAGTCCTTTTATATCTTCCTCTGCAAGTGTATCTATCGCACGTAACTGCTCATCTTCATTAACAGATACCACTTCTTTTAAAATAACATCAATCCCACGCTCAACAAGTTCTGTCTTAGCTTGCTGTATGCCACGGTTTATCTCAAACATAAAAGGTGCTCCAGCAAGCTGAGTCACTATTCCTATTTTTATTCGGCTACGCGGTTTTTTTCTTTCTTTATGCACATATCCCATCTCATCTGCTATCTTTTGTATCTGTTCTGCCACTTCAGGATTAATCCTACCACGGTGGTTTAAGGCACGGTCTACAGTCCCCCTTGAAACGCCGGCTTTTTCTGCAATCTGCTGTATTGTCACTGCCATAATCTATCTCCTTATCACCATTTTCACACGTGATGTTTTAAGAATATGGTATCATAATTTCATAAAACACGCAAGTACTATGCGTGCTTTTCACTATATAGATATTTCTCTAATAATAATATTAAATTTTATGTAAAATTCATACTTCTAATAAGAATTTAGATATGGTAAACTATGTATTGTTATGTATTATAAACTTTATCTAATACAAATTAACTATACAAAATACATATACATTGGCTAAAAGGAGGGATATTTCATGGCTGTAACATTACAGCAAATAGCTGAGGTAGCTGGGGTTTCGAGAGGAACCGTCGACAGGGCATTAAATAACAGAGGAAGAATCAATCCAGAAGTTGCAGATAATATCCGTAAACTTGCAAACAAGATGGGCTACCAACCTAACCGAGCTGGCAGAGCTTTGGCAATGTCAAAAATGCCTGTCACAATTGGCGTGCTTATCCAAGCAGCAAAAACTCCTTTTATGGAAGGTGTTTTGAACGGAGTTATAGAAGCTAAAGCTGAAGTAGAAAGCCTTGGTGCAAGAGTTCTTATCAAGACAATTAATGATATGGATGCTACAAAAGCCATAGAAGAAATGCAAAATTTAAAAGAAGAAGGGTGCAATGGACTTGCAATTGTTCCTGTAGATGATGAATATATGAAAAATATGATTGATAAGTTTGCAGAAGAAGATATTCCGGTTGTTACATTTAATTCTGATATCGAAGAATCAAAAAGACTTTGTTTCGTGGGACAAGACACTTTTCGAAGTGGCAAAGTAGCAGCAGGGCTTATGGCAGAAATTCTCCCAGAATCAGGAAAAGTTCTTGTTATATCAGGATATCCTACAATATATGGACACAGAAACCGCACAAAAGGATTCACAAGAGAATTAAAAAACCTTAGAAATGATATAAAGATATTAGATATCCAGTATGCTTTTGATGATGACCAAATGGCAGAAAAAATAACAAAAGGTATGATAAGTGAATACAATGACCTTGCAGGCATTTATATTACTGCATCAGGTGTACATGGAGTATGCAATGCTTTAGAAGAACAAGGAATGTTAAATAAAATCAAGGTAATTTCAAATGACCTTACTGAACAAAACATACGCTATCTTGAAGAAGGAAAAATCAACTTTTTAATAGGACAGGACAGTTATGAGCAAGGATATCAACCTGTTATGTTGTTGTTTGATAAATTATTTGATAGTAAAGAACCAGAAAAAGAATTTATTTACACGGAAATTGTCATTAAAACCAAATATAATCTTGTATAAATCTAAGATTGTGCAATATGCAAAAAAATATTGTATATTGCACATTTTTTTTGTTATTTATATAATGTATAGTCAAAGTGCATAAATATATTATTGTAAATTTGTGCAAAAATAACATTGCGTTCACGTGAACGCAATGTTATTATAACTATATCAAGTAACAAGAATACAACTTAAACACACATGAAAGGCGGTAGAAAAAATGTTAAGAGTAGGAGTAATCGGATGCGGTGGTATGGGCAGAGACCATATCCAGAGAATTACAGAAAGAATCCAAGGAGCAAAAGTAGTAGCAGTTTCTGATGTATACGAAGAAGGTGCTAAACAGGCAGCAGCAATTGCAGGTGGTGCTAAAGTTTATACAGATGGAAAAGAACTGATACGTGACTCAGAAGTTGATGCAGTACTGGTTGTTTCACCAGGATTTGCACACTGTAATGACCTTTTAGAAGCAATTAAAGCAGGCAAACGCATCTTTTGTGAAAAGCCACTTTGTACAACAGCTGATGATTGTAAGAAAGTTATGGATGCAGAAGCAGCATCTGGCAAACATCTGATACAGTTAGGCTTTATGCGCCGTTACCACAAAGGGTATAACCAGATTAAGGATGCAATCGCTACAGGAGAATATGGTGAGCCATTAATCGTACACTGCACACACAGAAATCCAGAAGTAGGAACAAACTACAATACACCAATGGCGGTACATGACACAGTTATACATGAAATTGATCTTTGCCATTGGCTGGTAAATGATGACTATGAAAGTGTACAGGTAATTATGCCAAAGGTTACAAAATATTCGCACTCCGAGTTAAAAGACCCACAGATTATGCTTATGCGTACAAAAAGTGGTATCTGTATTGATGTAGAGTGTTTTGTAAATTGTAAGTTTGGATATGACATCAATTGTGAAGTAGTATGCGAAGATGGTGCTCTTAAAATGGGTACACCAATGGCTCCATCTATCCGCAAGAACGCAACACTTTCTACGGAAATTACAACAGATTGTTTTGTATTATTCAAGGATGCATATGATGCTGAAATCCAGAATTGGGTAGACTGTGCAGAAAAAGGTGTAATTGAAGGACCAACAGCTTGGGACGGATATCTTGCAGCAGTTACAGCAGATGCACTTGTAAAGGCACAAGAAACTGGCAATATTGAAAAAGTAGTAACAAAAGAAAAACCAGAATTTTACAAATAATAGCTTGTAAAGCAGCTTGCAAACAACTACAAAACCGGCAGGAAGTAGTAAAAACTAAAAGCAATCTCCAACAGCCATATTTTTTTAACATTTGCGTGTGCGTACACACTTACCTACTAATACAGCACGACGCTTTAGCAAGCTGCTTTATAATATATATTAATGGTTATGCACTAACCAGAAAGGATTAATGATTATGAAAATTGGATTTAATGAAGCAACAGCACTGGAATGTAAAGGACAGTCATTAATGGCTGATTTGGAAGCATGTGAAAAATACGGATTTGATTATATTGAAATCAGATTTGACTGTATTAAAGATTATTTAAAAGAACACACACTTGAAGAACTGTCCACTTGGTTTAAAAACCACCACCTTAAGCCATGGGCTTATAATACACTGATTTACTTCAATCAGAGAGACGCTGCTGGTGTAAAAGAAATTGATGAAGAAACAGACTTTATTATTAAAGTGTGCAAGGCAATCGGCATGAAAATGCTAATTACAGTTCCACAGTTTGATGTAAAAGATAAAAGTGTTACAGAAATCAAAGAAGAAGCTGTAGAAAGGCTTAAATATTTGTCAGACAAAGTTGGTTCTGATATAAAAATTTCTTTGGAATTCTGTGGAGCCCCAAACTGCTCAATAAACCAATTTGGCACAGCTTATGATGTCGTAAAAGCAGTAGATAGAGACAATGTCGGAATTACAGTAGATACATTCCATTTTCATGAGATGTGTTCTAAAATAGAAGATTTGCGTAATGCGGATGGTAAAAAAATATTTGCTTATCATTTAAATGACTGCGAAGACCTTCCACTTGGTTCATGTGGTGATGACAAGAGACTCTGGCCAGAAGAAGGTGTAGTTGACCATAAGGCGATTGCAGGTGCTTTAAAAGAAATCGGTTTTGATGGCGTATGTACAATTGAAGAATTTCGTCCAGAATACTATGCAATGTCACATGATGAAAATGTTAAAAAGGCTGCAGAAGTAACAGAAGCATTTGTAAAAAAATATTTTGCCTAAATCAGACAAAATGTTTTTAATATAGACTGACTGGAAAGTAGATACCTGCTTTCCAGTCTTAATTAAAAAAAGGAGTAGAAAAATGTTAGATAAAAATAAAGTATCACTTGGAATTGCTCCAATTGGATGGACAAATGATGATATGCCAGATTTAGGTAAAGAAAATACATTTGAGCAGACTGTAAGTGAGATGGCACTTGCAGGTTTTAAAGGTTCTGAGGTCGGAAGCCATTATCCAACAGACCCTACCATATTAAAAAAAGCTCTTGATCTAAGGGGACTTACAATATGCAACCAGTGGTTTTCATCATTTTTAATTAGTAAACCTTACGAGGAGACCGAAAAGGCATTTATTGCACAGTGTGACTTCCTTACTAAAGTGGGTTCAAAGTGCATAGGAGTATCTGAACAAAGTTATAGCATACAGGGCATGTTAGACCATCCAATACAGGAAGGCAAATATGTTATGAATGACGAAGAATGGGAAAAACTCATAATTGGATTAAATAAACTTGGTAAAATTGCAAAGGACAAGGGAATGGTACTCACTTTCCATCACCATATGGGGACTGTAATTCAGACAGAAGCGGAGATAGACAGATTTATGGAATCAGTAGATCAAGAACTTGTATTTTTATTATTTGACAGCGGACATCTGTCATTTGCTGGAATTGACCCAGAAAAAGTGCTACGCAAATACGTAAACCGTGTACGTCATGTACATTTAAAAGATTTACGAAAGGACGTTGTGGAACAATCCAGAAAAGAAAAATGGAGCTTCTTAAAAGGAGTGCGTGCAGGCACATTTACAGTTCCTGGCGATGGAGATGTAGACTTTGCACCTATATTTAATATTCTTGAAGAAGCAGGCTACGCAGGATGGATTGTTGTAGAAGCTGAACAAGACCCTGCAAAGGCAAACCCTTTTGAATATGCATGTAAAGCAAGAAAATATATAGCAGAGCATACTGGATTATAAATAGCTCAAGTTACATAAAACTGTACTTTTAAATAAGAGTAAGAGGGAGGATAAACGTATGAAAATAGCATTTGATGTGGACGTATTGGCAAAGCAGATGTGTATAAATGATATGGTCCATCAAGTGGCAGACTGGGGATATAAATATATTGAGCAGTCGCCACACCCAAGAATCAATCCATTTTATAAACACCCATTATTTTCCAAGGAATGTGAAGCTGAGTACCGCAAAGCTCTTAAAGAAACAGGTGTAGAGATATCTTCATTTATTGTAGTATATCGCTGGTCTGGTCCTACAGAAGAACAGAGGAAAATGGCTGTAGCAAATTGGAAAAGAATTGTAGAAATTGCTGTAGATATGGGGGTGCAGGTTATTAACACAGAGCTTTCTGGAGACCCTAACCAGCAGGAAATATGTAATGGTATGTGGTTTCGCTCTATGGATGAGCTGTTGCCACTATTTGAAAAAGAGGGCATACGTGTAGAAATCCAGTCACATCCATGGGATTTTTGTGAATTAAACAATGAAACCTGTGATATGGTTAAAAGCTACCGCTCTGAAAACTTAAAATATGTATATTCAGCACCACATGGATTCTTCTATGATAAAGGAGTTGGAGATGTACGTTCAATGCTTAAATATGCAGGAGATGAATTAAGTCATGTACTATTCGCAGATACCTTTAATCAGACAAAAGACTGCCGTTATATCTTAAATCCTCCATGGTTAAACTCAATGGGCAGAGAAGATGTGTCAATTCACCAGCATAACCCAATGGGTGAAGGAGACGTAGACTTTAAAGGAATTTTTGAAACTTTGCGTGAAATGGATTTTGCTAACAAAAAATTCAAAGTTGGTGGTGATTCCATTGCATGTGTATCAATATTTGGATATCCAGAGCGTATGAATGTAGAAGCACCACGTGCAAAAGAAATTATTGAACATGAATTGCTTGGATGCTAATTGCAATACTTTAGAGAAAGGAGGGGTTTTATGGGATTTTTTAACTCCATTTTATGGATTATTATTTCATTTTTAATATTTACAGCAGGAGTGGCAATTATCTCAAGCTGGAAAACTCGAGGTGACCAACTGGACTCTGCTGAAGGGTACTTTCTTGCAGGACGTGGACTACCTGGTATAGTTATTGCAGGTTCACTGCTTTTAACAAATCTTTCGGCTGAGCAACTTGTAGGTCTTAATGGACAAAGCTGGAAATCAAATATGGGACCTATCGCATGGGAAGTTGGCTCAATGTTTACACTTCTTGCACTTGCTTACTATTTTCTGCCACGCTATCTAAAAATGGGTGCTATGACAATTCCATCACTAATGGAAGAACGCTATGGCAAGGGAACAAAAACAATGTTCTCACTAGTTATCGTAATAATGTACTCTATTCTTAACCTGCCAGTTATCCTGTATTCTGGTGCAGTTGTTTTTGAAAAAATTTTTGACATTTCTGGAATGATTGGCATAACACCATTTCAATCAGTTACTATACTTTGTATCATTATTGGTATTATAGGCGGCTGCTATGCGATTTTTGGCGGTTTAAAAGCCGTTGCCGTATCTGATACAATTAATGGTGTTGGACTTATTATAGGTGGACTTCTAGTACCTTTTATTGGTTTTTGGGTACTGGCATCAGAGACTGGTGGAAGTGGCATTATAGATGGTATACGTTACATAATAGAAGCAGACCCTGCTAAAATGAACGCAGTAAATGCTTGGAATGCAGCAGAGCCAGAAGTACCATGGCCACTGATTATCACTTGTATGTTTTTCAACAATCTTTATTGGTGGTGTACAAACCAGTCTTTTGTACAGCGTTCATTAGCGGCCAAATCTTTAAAAGAAGGTCAGAAAGGTGCAATCTTCTGCGGCTTTCTCAAATGCCTTGGACCGCTTTATTTAGTTATACCTGGAATTATCGCTTACTATTTACCATCTATCCAAGATGCTCTTGCAGCAGCAGGTGACACTGCAATTGATTTTGCATATCCTGCATTGATTTCAGCAATTATACCTAAGCCATTACTTGGCTTTTTCGCAGCTGTCATGTTTGGTGCAATTTTATCATCATTTAACTCAGTATTAAATTCTGCATCTACAATGTTTACGCTTGATTTATACCGCTCTTCAATAAACCCATCTGCGTCTGACGTAAAATGCGTAAAAGTTGGAAAAATATATGGTACAATAGCTGGCTGTATTGCTATTATTATCGCACCATTTGTTATGAATGCTCAAGGTATTACAACATTCCTTAACTCTATGAGCCAATTTGTATCACTTCCTGTACTGTGTACAATCTTAGGTGTATTTTTATTTAGGCGTTCTCCTGTGTATACACCTAAAGTTATTACTATATTCCATGTAGTATGCTATGGTGGGTTTTTATTACTTAAACCAAATTATCCTAGTACAGAAACCCCAATTCACTATCTGTACGCAATGGCTGTACTCTTTCCTCTTGAACTTATTATTATGTGGGCACTCAATAAATATCGTCCATCAGAAGAAGAATACATAATAAAAGATGTTGGTGCAGTTGATTTAACTCCTTGGAAATACAGACATATAGTTTCAATTATAGGGTTGATCTTAGCGATTCTTATATATATACTTTTCTCACCACTTGGAATCGCTGCATAAAAATTATATATCATTAAAACAGCACACATTATTTTTGTGTGCTGTTTGTTATTAATTGATGGAAAAATCTTATTTTAATATATCTTAATGGTAAAGCTCACGACTCATTCTGCTAAGTTCATACAAATGAGCACTAACAAGTCCTTTAAATAATTTACGGAACATATCTCTACCTCCTAATAAAAATATATGTTTAACTACAAAATCGCTTACTTAACAAAAAGTTTCTGTAAGTTGTCTTACTTACACATTTATAATATATTGTTATCTTGTATAAAACTAGGTATGATATTGACTTATATTAAGTCAATGTTGACTTTTTATATATTCTATTTAATTAAAAGTTCCTTGTCGCCTATATAATGCCTTAATACTTTTAATATGCAGGCTATGCTGTCTTCTTGGAATTTATTTTTTAAAAAGTAATAAATTTTTATTTTGGAAATATATAGAATTCTGTAATATTATACCATATACATATGAAGATTTAATTTTCAAAAAAATTTTTAACATACTTTTAATTGATATTTTTTCAAAATATCTTGAATGTGTAAACAATGTAACTTTACTTTTTTACACTAATAAATCACATATTAATTGATATATACAACTATATTTACTAATCCAAGCTATAAAAACTGTATAGCATTTGATTAAACTATATGATATACTATATATAGTTACAGAGAGATATTTTTGTAACAGTATTAAAAAGGTAAGCTTAAAACATTTTATTAGGAAGAACAACAATTATATTTAAGAAAGTATTAGAGAACTAAAAATCCTTAAGTTAATTATATGATGCCATGGTCAAAAGTAGATAGTAGTGCATGTTTACATGCAAATTGCTATCTACTAGCTTGACCCGCCAAACACCGACAAGAAGCAGATTTGCTTGCAAATATGCGGAATTGGAGTGTTGGCAGGATTGTACGAATTGCAGGGCAATGTAGCAATCCGTAGCATCAGTTGGAGGTAAAATACCTTTTGACCTCAACATCATTATATTATCATAGCTTGCCATAGATAATAGTTAGAAATATATCTAATATGGAGGAATGACGGATGAGACTGGAACATAACAGGAATATGAATCAGTTCTCTGGAATAAGGGAATGTAAGCAGTGTAGACGTCCCTTAAATGAGTATTATAAGGAAGATTTATGCCCATCATGTATAGAGATAAATCTTTTTGCAGAAGTAAAAGATTATATCCGGTTAAATGATGTACGAGAAATGGATGTAGCAAGACATTTTAATATTCCCATATCAAAAGTAAGGTCATGGATTAAACAAGGAAGAATAGAATATAGGTCAGCAGATGGCAGAACTATATCAGGTGCCAGATGTCATATATGCGGCAAATTGATAGATTTTGGTACTGTCTGCCCTGAATGTCACAAACTACAGCATCTCCATGTTATTGCAAAACAAAGGCTTGACAGACAACAAGAAGAGATGCGTTTTCTTGATGGTAGAGGTAATAGAAAAAAAATTAACTAAAAGACATAAAATTATATTGAAAGCCCCATATTAAACAAAAAGGGGCTTTTTACTGTGCATAGTAATTAAGAAGTAGTCTAACAACACGACTATAACTTTTTATTCCGTCTTTAATACCATTCATTTTAAGGTTGCCATCAAGTAATGTATTTGCAACTGCTTCAACTGTTTCTGTTTTAAAAATAGATGTCTTATTTACATTTTCCCATGTCTCAGATGTCAAAAATATATTGTCCCTAGCAACCTCTTCTTTAACCATTGTACGTGAATTCCATGCATTTTCATCTGCGTTACTTCTAAAATCATTTGAAACATAATTTAATACATTCAAATAGCCGCAATACTGAAAAAATAAGTTATCTGACCCAGTGCAAGCCATAAATGCAATGAAATTCGCTTCATCCTCATATATATAACCTTTTAAATGTGCAAGTTCGTGGCATATTGTATATGGCATATTTGTTATGTACATCTCTGTATTATAATTGGCTTCAAGAGTAAATGGAAAAAATATTCCTAAAAGGTATTGCTGACTCATAAATTTAGAAAAGTATATTCTCTTAGGCTGTGGATAATACCCTGACAAATTCGGGTATTTTTCTCCAAGGCTTTGCATACTTTCTATACATTCAGCATATAGTGAATCTAAGTCACCATCATATATAATCTCCCCATTGTTGTTACGTTCAAAATTTGTTACAAGATGGTTTAGCTTTTCAACAATATTTTCACGCAAATTTGTCAGTTCTTCAAAATCATAATTATTAACAGTGTTCATATACTGTGATTCAAATGTTGATGCATGATAAAGTATAAAACAGTTTAATGTCTGGATTAATAACACACATACAACAATCCAACTTATTATATTAAAATAAATTCGTCGTAGAGATTTTAATTTATCTGATTTTAAAAATCCCAATAAAAATATAATAACAGCAGCTATTATCAGAATAATTGCAAGAACAATAAGTTTTTCTCCTACAGAAATTGGAAAAATGCTTATAAAACGGCTGTATGTATTAATCCAGATTGGCAAAATATTGGCTATATACCAATCGGAAAATACGTGGCTGTTCCATGACAATATATTTAAGAATATAGTAAATATTAAAATAAAAAGTTTTTTATATAATCTCATAACTCTGTCCTTTGTCAGATAGTCAGAAATATGTATCTTTGTCTATATTTGTATTATATCATGCCATTAGCTTGACCCGCTAACACCGACAAGAAACAGATTTGCTTGCAAATATGCGGGATTAAAGGTTTTGGCAGGATTGCGCGAATTGCAGGGCAATGTAGCAATCCGTAGCATCAGTTGGGGGCAAAATACCTTTTGACCCCAACATCATTATATTTTGAATATGTGGTAATTCAGTGTCTTATATTTAACAAAACCCCAGCTATACTGGGGTTTTTGTCTATCATTATCTTCCACTCATATAAACTTTTCCGGCTTCAGCTTTAATACCTTTGTAGTGGAATAGTTCATCAACAGTAACTAACTGGTATCCCTTTTTTATAAGCCTTGGAACAAGCTTTTGTACAGCTTCTGCTGTTGAAGGATACAAGTCGTGCATAAGCACAATATCTCCATCTTGAATAACTTTGCACTCTTGTAGAACAGACTTTGCATTTCTGCTTTTCCAATCCTCTGTATCCACACTCCAATAAATCATAGGAACTTTTATATTATTGCGCATGTTGTCATTAATATTGCCTCCTGGCGGTCTTAATGTGGAAAAGCTACATCCAATTACATCCTTTATAATATCCCTGCTTTTTCTAAGTTCCTCTTTCATCTGCTTTGTTGTAAGCTTTGTTAAATTTGCATGGTTATAAGTATGTGTAGCTATTTCATTTCCCTGTTCATAAGCTTGCTTTACCATATCTTCATATGATGGCACTCTGCTTCCAACGATAAAAAATGTCGCACGTGCATCATATTTGTTAAGCACTTCTAATATTTTACTGGTTACTGGAGTGTATGGTCCATCATCAAAAGTCAGTGCAACCATAGGCTTATCTGGATCAAGTCCATCCCTAAGCCACCTCTTTTTTCCTTTTGCAGCTACAGTGCTAGTTTGTTCTTTATTATCAGCTTCTTCTTTTTTCTTCTTTTTCTCATCTGAATTTTGAGTGTTACTATTTGACGATGCACCTGCCTCGACAACATTATCATTACCTGTTTTGTCTTTTTTATTTAAGTTAACCAACCTAAAAGCTAATACAGATAAAATGACAACAAGTACAATTCCTGTACTTAAAAGTATAATTCTAGCCCTCAATTCATTTTTCCTTTTTCTTTGACTCATAATGCTTCTTACACGATATGATTCTCTTGTGAAGATATCACTTTCATCTTTATTGTTTCTTCCCTTGTAACCCATTAAAGTTCCCTCCAAATTTTTTATCAGCAATTTAATTATTCCCCAAAAATCTGCAACGTTTATCTTATGATAACATATTTCTTTTAACAAATTTTTAAAAAATTATTACATTTTTGTCAACTTTTGTTATTTTATTTATGGTGCAAGCATACCGCCAAACATACCAGATATTATGCATATCATTGCTCCTGTTACAATTTGAGGGCTTAATGCAATAGGATTGCCCATAAACCATACGCCAGCAACAACTATAATTGCAAAATAGGCGGCACTAGCTGCTATACCCCATATAAATTTATGTTTGCCAGCTTTTCTTCCTGCCACAAAACCGCCGACAAAATTAGATATTATATACACAGCAGTAATGCAACCACTGACGGCTCCAGCTCCGGCATTTGTTTTCCATATAATTGCTGACATAGCAGCAAGAAGCAATGCACTTAATATAAACATACCTGATAATATTATAACATAGTTTATAGCATTTTTCTTATCCATATTAAACATATCCTCCATTAATTCCTGTGAATAGTAACCCTGATAATCATATCTATACTTTTCTGGCACAAAATATGCTAACTATGTTATACTAAATTTAAAAATTAAAAACTGAAAGGAAAATATACTACTATGAAATATATTGACTTACACACACATTCAAATTACTCAGATGGGACTTGCTCTCCTGCCACACTAGTTGCAAGAGCTGTTCAAAAAGGGCTAACTGCCTTTGCACTTACCGACCATGATACAGTAGCTGGCATTGATGATACTATTAATGCAGTTAAAGAACAAGATGTACCTATTAAATTTATACCAGGAACTGAACTATCTGTAGCATATAAAGAAAAAGATATACATATTGTAGGACTATTTATAAATCACAATAACACTGCACTAAAAAAGACCACAGAGCTTGTGATTAAGCGGCGTAGAGACCGCAATTGTGAAATGGCAGAAAATCTTAGAAAAGCTGGTATTCCAATAACTATTGATGCACTGACGGCAAATAATCCTGACACTGTAGTAACCAGAGCACACTTCGCACGCTTTCTTGTAGACAATAAAATAACAGAAACACCTGCTGAAGCGTTTAAAAAGTATCTCAATACAGATACACCTTATTACGTGCCTCGCAAGTACATAGAGCCAGAAGAAGGATTAGAGCTTATAAAAAATGCTGGTGGAGTCCCTGTACTTGCACATCCACTTCATTATAAATTAAAAGAAGTTGAGCTGGAAAAATTAGTTAAGAGGCTTACATTTGCAGGGCTTATGGGTATTGAAGTATTGTATTCCAACCACTCCACAACTGATGAAATATATGCCAAAAAACTGGCACAAAAATATCACCTATTGCCAAGCGGAGGGTCTGATTTTCATGGTGATAATAAACCTGCAATAGATATTGGCACTGGACGAGGAAACCTTGCTGTTCCATATGAATACCTTGAAGCACTTGCTAATGCTTGCAATTATCCTCTTTAAATTAAAATCCAGGAAGATGCCACTTATATATTATTGGTTTCTTCCTGGCTTTTGATTCAGATTTCGCTGCTCTGCTTGTCTATCTCAACAATATTTTCTTTTTTCATTGGAATACGGCAGTTTTTGTTGTTGCCAAATTCTACAATAACAACTTCTTCCATTATATCTATTACAACACCGAAAAAACCACTTGATGTAAGTATACTGTCACCTACTGCAAGTGTCGCCATGAGTGCTGTGTGTTCTTTTTGTTTTTTCTTCTGTGGTCTTATCGCCATAAACCAAAATATACCTATAATAACTGCATAGATAAGAACTACGCTTATAATGCTTCCTCCTCCCGCCGCTTGTGCATTTCCTAATAATGTTACCAAATTCATTACATTTCCTCCTTAAAACCTTCTAATTTTTTATTTTTATATTCTTTATAACAACCCTTTTCTATTGCATCACGTATTTCTTCCATAAGTGTATTATAAAAATAAAGGTTGTGTGTTACCATAAGCCTTAACCCAAGCATTTCTTTTGCTTTAAGAAGATGTCTTATATATGCACGACTGTATGTCTGGCACACAGGACAACTACATTCTTCATCAAGAGGTTTATCATCAAGTTCATACCTCTTATTTAGAATATTCATTTTTCCATGATTAGTATATGCATGACCATGCCTTCCATTCCTCGCAGGATAAACACAGTCAAAAAAATCTACTCCGCGTTCTACAGCCTCAAGGATATTAGCAGGAGTTCCTACACCCATAAGGTACACTGGTTTATCCTCTGGCAGATATGGCATAGTTTTTTCAATTATATTATACATCTCCTCATGACTTTCACCTACAGCAAGACCACCAAGAGCATAGCCATCAAGCTCCATATCAGTTATTTTTTTTGCGTGTTCTATACGTATATCCTCAAAAGTTCCACCTTGATTTATTCCAAACAAAAGCTGTGATTTATTTAATGTCGTATCAAGACCATTTAATCTTTGCATTTCTTTTTTGCATCTTGCAAGCCATCTTGTTGTTCTGTCAATTGAATCTTTCATATATTCTCTTGTAGCTGGGTGTGGTGGACATTCATCAAACGCCATTGCTATTGTAGATGCAATATTAGACTGTATCTGTATGCTTTCCTCAGGTCCCATAAAAATTTTTCTGCCATCTATATGTGAATTAAAATACACTCCTTCTTCTTTAATCTTGCGAAGTTTTGCCAGTGAAAATACCTGAAATCCGCCTGAATCCGTGAGTACGGGTTTGTCCCATACCATAAATTTACGAATACCACCTATATTTTTAACAATGTCATCTCCCGGTCTTACATGAAGATGGTAAGTATTGCAAAGAACAACCTGTGTCTTTATTGTCTGCAAATCCTGTGTAGAAACAGCACCTTTCATCGCACCAACTGTACCAACATTCATAAATACAGGTGTCTGTATAGTGCCATGCACGGTTTCAAGCTGGCATCTTTTGGCATTCCCATCTTTACATAATATTTTATACATAATTCCTCATTTCTTGTCAACTTTTGCCAAAATAATTTGCAATAAATTTTAGTACAATTATTACAAGCACTACTGGAAGGACAACCCTTATAATAACAATAGTGGCAAGACCACCAATTACAAGAATAATAGCTATTACAGCAACCACCATAAGTATGGCAATAAGTTTATAGTACCATTTAGGCTGTGGGCGTATATACCCATTGTCATATTGTCTATAGTCTGTACTGTTTGTATCCTCACCAGACATTCCTTTGCTGTATTCATTTCTTGCCTGTTCTGTATAAAAATCTGCCATAGGTCCTTTGGATGCTTTAAAACTGTCTATTATTGTCCTTGCAATCAAATGTGGGTCGCCTAATGTTTTAAGTGCTTTTTCTTCAGACTCTTCACCACTTTCAATATAGCTTTTATAATACTGGATATTTTCTTCTATTTCAGCCGTTGGAACATTGCCTGAAAGACTTTCTGCAAGAATATCCAGAAATTCGTTTTTTGTCATTTAACCTCCAATTGTTACATAGTATGTTAAAAGCGCAAGTCATACGGCTTGCGCTTATACAACTACTAAATATGACAGCTTAAATACTAAAGAAAATTAAGCTTTACCAACTGAACCAAAGAGTTCCATTTTTTCTTTTACAGTAGCCTTTATAGCTTCTGCACCAGGAGCTAAAAGTTTACGTGGGTCAAAGCCCTTACCCTGTAAATCTTTGCCTTCTTCAATGTACTTACGTGTTGCTTCTTGGAAGGAAAGCTGGCACTCTGTATTAACATTAATTTTTGCAACGCCAAGTGATATTGCTTTCTTTATCATATCAGAAGGAATGCCTGTACCACCATGAAGTACAAGAGGCATATCACCTGTCTTAGCCTGTACTGCATCAAGAGTCTCAAAGCTCAATCCCTGCCAGTTCTCAGGATATTTGCCGTGAATATTGCCAATACCTGCTGCAAGCATTGTAACACCAAGGTCTGCAATCATCTTGCACTCATCAGGGTCTGCACATTCACCAGTTCCAACTACACCATCTTCTTCACCACCGATTGCTCCAACTTCTGCTTCAATGGAAAGACCAAGAACGTCACAGGCATGTACTAACTGTTTTGTCTTTTCAATGTTTTCTTCAATAGGATAATGTGAACCATCAAACATAATTGATGAAAATCCTGCATTAATACAAGCTTTTGCACCTTCAAATGAGCCATGGTCAAGGTGAAGTGCTACAGGAACAGTAATATTTAACTCTTCTAACATTCCATTTACCATTCCTACAACTGTCTTATAGCCGCACATATACTTGCCAGCACCTTCAGACACACCTAAAATAACAGGTGACTGTAATTCCTGTGCTGTCTGTAAAATTGACTTTGTCCACTCTAAGTTATTGATGTTGAACTGACCTACTGCATACTTGCCAGCTTTAGCTTTGGTGAGCATTTCTTTTGCTGATACTAACATAATTTAACCTCCCTGTGAATAATAAGCTTCATGAATTTGAAGCTGTAATAAAAAATATCATATCTATTATATACCATTTTGGACAAAAATGGAATAAAAATTGTATAAAGATTTAAATTTTTGACAATAATATGTCAACTATTATTCCAAGTGCAATACCTAATACATTCAAACATACATCAAACCATGAGAAATGCCGACCTTTTATAAATAATTTTGTCTTCTCATCAGCCCACGCCCAAAAAACTGCTACAATTACTCCATAGCCTATTTGCAGTTCCATACTTTTTAAAGTTATATTTAAAAGCAAGATAAATATAAAAAACAAAAATACGTGTGCAGTCTTCCTTAAATGAGAATTAAGCTTATTAATATTGCTGCCTAAAAATTTTAATTTTTTGGCAAGTCCCAGACTTGCCTTTCCTGTGTGTTCGCCATCTTGATGTGATAGGTATGTCATAAAGATAAACCATAAAACTGTCAAACCTAAATATATATTCAAGTTGTGCAAAACCGTTACTGAAAACTTATAAAAAATCATAAATAAAACTTTTATGTTTCATTCCTTGTTCAACGTGTCCGTTTTTGAAATGA
>CANOID010000016.1 GCA_947565985.1 uncultured Lachnoclostridium sp. | reverse complement strand
ATGATGTACCAGAGGTTCTTATAAAAGGGCTTGAGGTTGCGGATGAAATGATAAATAAGGAAAGTGAGACAGACAATGAAAAAGATTAGAAACCCTACAAGCTAGGAAGCTAGGGACGGTGAGATGTGGCTAAGTGTAACAGGCTATATTATAACAACCATTATAGGAATTATGATAGGTTTTGTTTTCGCACAAATAGGTTTGTGAAAGGGGAATGATTATGGCAATTATATTTGCACATTCGACACGTGAAAAAGCAAAAATAAAAGCAGTAGGTAGTACGCTTAATTTATTAACATTGCTTGTGTCAATTAGTAAACTATTGGCAGAAAAAGTAGCAATAGAGAAAAACATCAGTATGAGTGAAGCAGAAAAATTTATTATGGAATGCGTATCTGATGGGATGAAAACTATAGACAACTAATAGGGGGAAATATTATGTTTAAAAACAATGTATTTAATGCTTCAGTAGATACAAAACAATGGCACAGATGGCTATAGCCACAATAGGAACGGCTACAGTAATGGGTGATGTCAACTGGACTATGGTTGTATCATCATCATTATTAGGTGGGATTTTATTAGTTTTAACATCAATGGCAGGATTGTCATAGGTAAACAAAGAAAGCGAGATAAAAACATGAAAAAAATTAAAACAGTAACAGTCCACGGCGGACACAACCCATCTGGCAAGATTGCCTGTGGGGCTTCAGACTTCTTGGATGAATCCAAAGAAGATAGATATATTACAAAAAAAGTTATAAAGCTTTTGAAGAAAAAAGGCATTAAAGCTATCAACTGTACAGTCAACAACGGCAAAAACCAGACAGACGTTTTACAAAAAATCTGTGCAAAATGTAATGCTGTCACAGATGCAGACCTACATATATCTATACATTTTAATTCTGGCAGAGCTGACAAAAAAGGCGATGGAAAAGTTGGTGGTACAGAAGTGCTACTCACTGAAAACGTATCTGATAAGGGCGATATTGCTAAAAGGATATGCAATCAGATGAAACGACTTGGATATACAAATCGTGGGGTTAAGGTAAATAAAGGTCTGTACTTTCTGAACCATACCAAAGCACCAGCAATACTTATTGAGGTGTGTTTTGTGGATGATAGGGACGATGCAATACTTTACAGGAAAGATAGGGACGCTGTGGCAAAAGCAATAATAAAGGCTGTGGTAAATCATAATAAGAGGTATTAATATCCAGTTTATCTATGAAAGGAAAAATATACTATGAATAGTTTCATAAGCTGGGTGGGCGGTAAAAAATTATTAAGAAATAAAATTTTGGCATTGTTTCCAGAAAAGGGAACGTTTAATCGTTACGTTGAAGTATTTGGCGGTGCAGGTTGGGTATTATTTGCTTCTGACAGGCACGCTGAAACAGAAGTTTATAATGATATCAATGGAAACCTAGTTAATTTATTTAGATGTGTAAAATATCATCCAGAGGAGCTACAAAAAGAACTAGATTGCACATTAATGTCTAGGGAACAGTTTTTTGATGCACTAGCACAGTTAGAAATGCGTGGACTTACTGATATTCAAAGGGCAGCAAGATTTTTTATACTGATAAAGGAAAGTTTTGGAGCAAGATTAGATTCGTTCGGAGTGCGTCCTAGAAATATGCCTAAAGCCATAGAATATATACAGGTTGTGGCAAATAGGTTAAAACAGGTCGTGATAGAAAATGCAGATTATAGTCGTATTTTAAGGATATATGATAGAAATAGCACCCTGTTTTATCTTGACCCACCATACTATGAAACAGAAAAATATTATACAGGATTTTCACCAGAAGACCACGTAAAGCTAAAAGCTATCCTTGATAATATAAAAGGCAAATTTATATTGTCGTATAATGATTGCGAATATATCAGAAATCTATATAATGATTACGACATTACAAGTGTTGATAGAGGACATAATTTAGTATGCGTGAGGGATAAAAAACCACGTTATAAGGAACTTCTGATTAAAAATTTCTGATACTCAACATATATACAATGTTTTCTAGTAGCATATAAGGAATGCAAATGTTTCTTGTGTGCTGTTTAATTATAGTTATCAATGCTATTAGTTTTGGTATTGTTTAATATGCTGTCATAAGAAAACATATACTTTATAAATTGAAAGAGAAAGAAAATCACTTATTTTTAAGTAAGTGGTTTTCTTTCTCTTCTTTGATTTACTATATATTTCAATATTTTTTTGAAACAATTCTCCAATACAAAATATATAACACATACTCTTCTATTGGAGTTAAATTCTCTATTGCAATTAAATCAGTAGGTAGTATGTCCTCCATTATACTGTTACCATGTAATTTTTCCTTATTCGCCTCGACAATGATATAAAGACTTTTTAGGTGTATATCACAGGGCTTTTCTTACTCGAACCTAACTTAAACATACATGACAGAGCAATGGTTTGTTGCGTCAACCAAGGGTGTCATGACCTAAATATCGTAGCTGTTATTTCTAGCAACTTAGTCTGGTGAACTTTTGAAGCTACAGACCATAAAGGTCTGTGGTAGTTTACTTTCTTTTATCAAAATCTTTAAATAAGTCATAAATAGATTTATCAAAAATATTCCTTACGATAAAAAATAATATAACAATTAATTCAGCAACAATAGAAGTTGTGTAAAATTTCATAAAACTAAATATAAGCTTTATAGAACTGTCTGATATTTGAAGTATATGACTAATTGCAACTACTACAATCAACATAAAAAGAATTGCATATGTAGCAATAAATTGCCCTTTAATAAGTTTAAATATGTTCTTCATTAACTCAGGTTTTTGCCTTCTCTTCAAATCTTCATTCTTTTTTAGTTCAGGCGATAGAACCTTTATATATATAGAATAAAAATGCTTATTCATAGCATCAATATCATACTGATAATTCTTTGATTCAGTATTAACTTTTTCTTTATATTCTGTTTTTTCAGAATTGTCAGGTTGTGTATATTGTACTCCTTCTTTAAAGTTACTTAATGCAGAAAAGTCAATATTAGATTGTTTAATCATTTCTAATAATGTTTCTTCATCTATTTCTTTCTTAGGAACATATGTACTGATAGGTCTTTCTAAATCATTATTAGCCATATAATTTTGGAAATCCTCTCTTATCAAAATATGAAATGTTTAAATGATTTAAACGAGCTTCCATTACTTTAATCGAAACTTGAAATTGTTTTGCTAAAAGTTCAGAAGAAGGAAATTGCATATTAATATATTCACGTTTTAATATATTAATTGGTATTAATAATTCTCCTGCAAAAATATCCATTTCTATTTCAGTTTTATCATCAATAGTATCATCTGTCCTGTATTCTATATGCGGTTTTCTATAATCTTCAAATTTGCAACAATGAGCTAATTCATGTGCAATGGTAAAGCGTTTCCTGTTTAGTGAAGATCCCTCTTTGTAAAAGATAAAAGCATCGTCTTCTCTTGTTATCACAAGCCCTAATATATCTTTTTTTGTTCCAATATACTTTTTCAATTTTGAAAAATTCATAGGTAAAACAGATATCCCTATAGACGCTACTAATTTTTCTATATCTATAGGACTTGTATTAGTTATGTTATATTCTTTAAGTAGTTCATCTGGTGTTTTATGTTGTATTTTCTTTAATGTCTTGCACATAGACATCACCTTAGCCTTTTTTATGTATGAATCTAGCTGTACTACATTGTTACTCATAGAAGCTTGTCCTTTCTAAATGGATTTCTATATTGCAACAGTATAATACAATTTTGTGCCATATTCATATCTTTTCATGTGTTAAAATGTTACAAAAAATTGCATAAATAGCATAGTTTATATGTAATAATATACAAAAATGCTACTAGTTGTATATTATATTATCATAATTCAAAAGAGTTGTCTATACAAAATTCTACAAAAAACAACATTTAATGTTGGATTTCTTATATAAAAATAAAGATATTACTAATATATTAAATATAAAAACTTTAAATTTTATACTATAATTTAGCAAAATAGTTATATTGCTTTAAAAATAGGCTTAAAGACTAAACAAAGACTATATAGGGAAATAGTCTTTGTTTAGTCTTAGATAATTTTTCATTATTTTATATTGCGTCTTAGTCGAATTATATTAGGAGAGGTAAGAGATGCTGCTGCGTGTGAGCTTTTAAGTATTATGAATACAGGTCATGATGGTAGCCTTAGCACAGGTCACGCAAATAGTACATTGGATATGCTACATAGACTTGAAACACTTGTACTTATGGGAATGGATATTCCACTGTTAGCAGTGAGAAACCAAATTGCCTCGGCAATAGATATAGTAGTACAGCTTGGAAGGCTAAGGGACAAGTCCAGAAAGGTACTTGAAATAGCAGAGGTGACAGGCGTTAAGGATGGAGATATAACTGTGCAGCCAATATATAAGTTTGTTGAAACTGGCACAAGCTCTAAAGGAAAAATAATAGGAGATCTACGTGCTACAGGCAATAAACTTTTAAATACTGATAAATTAGCACACGCAGGCTTATCCGTTAAAAAGGAGTTAATTTGAGTAAAAAGTTAAGAGGATTTATAAAAAGTACGGAGTATCTAAAAGCATTTATTACAGGATTTGTAGAAGCATTTATATTGCTGTTTTTATTCTACAGAGCAGTTGTTGTATCATTTGTTTTAGCTTTAATTTATGGAATTATTAATATAAAACTTTATAAGAAAAAAAGTATTGAAGAATGGCGTTGGCAGATGAATCTTGAATTTAGAGAAGTTATGACTGGTCTTTCATCTGCATTAAATGCAGGATACTCAATTGAAAACGCTTTTATAGAGGCAAAAAGTGACTTATTACTTTTGTATGGCGATAAATCTGTAATGCTTAGAGAGCTAGATGCAATTAATTCAAAGCTAAGGCTTAACCAACCACTTGAAATAATTCTTATAGAATTTGCCCAGTATTGTAAAGTTGAAGATATTAATAATTTTGCAGAAGTATTTCAGACAGCAAAGCGTACAGGTGGCAATCTTATTGAAGTTTCAAGGTCAACTGCAGATAAAATAAGCAGTAAAATAGAGGTCAGCCGTGAAATAAAGACAATGATAGCTGGAAAAAGAATGGAAGGCAAAATTATGACACTTATACCACTAGCAATAATATTGTATTTCTGGGTAAGTTCGCCTGGTTTTCTTGACTGTCTTTATACATTAAATGCAAGGCCTGTGATGACTGTGCTGCTTGTAATCTATGTTGCCGCATATAAATGGAGCGAAAGGATAGGTGACATAACTGTTTAAAATTGTTATCATAATCTGCTGTATTTTTTTACTGGCAGGAATAGCAGTTTTTATATTTATTAAATGTAGGTATTCTAACACTGATTTAGAATTTATACCAGAGCATGAAAATGTACTTTTAAAAAAACTATATCCAGCATCATATGCTATATTTATGTTGTCAAAGTATAAACTGCAAATACAAGTTAAGAACAGTAAAATTGAAGACATGAAAAAACTGTATACAAGTTTTGACAGTGATGATATCGAAAAACTTTATTTTTGCAGGCTGTTTTC
Organism: uncultured Lachnoclostridium sp.; assembly: GCA_947565985.1. Lineage (GTDB taxonomy): Bacteria > Bacillota > Clostridia > Lachnospirales > Lachnospiraceae > Butyribacter. The sequence goes on along the minus strand of CANOID010000016.1, from coordinate 30,728 downwards.
AATAGTTGCCATAGCCATATCTTTTATACTTTTATTTCTTATAACTTTTATATTGACATATAGTGAAAGTAGTATATTAAAAAATAACTACTATATAGAAAGAGAACAGCCATGTGGACAAGATAAGGAAGAGGACTTAAATGTTTCTATTGGCAAAGACAAAAAGGATATAATAATTAATATTCCTGCAAAAAGATACAGCAGTGAGGAATATAGAATCAAATTAAGCGAAGCTATGAAATATGTAAAAGACAATTACCTTGGTAAAAACAAGTCATCAGAAGAAGTAAGTCAAAGTTTAAATCTTATTAGCCATATACCAGACAATGCTATTGAAATATCTTGGGAATGTGATACAGAAAATATAGTTGACAGCGATGGTTCACTTGAGCGTTCACAGCTTAAAGAGCCTAAAGTAGTTCAGATAACGGCAGTATTTTCATATTTTGAAATTCAAAAGAAACTGCCTTTAGAATTTATGGTTCTTCCTGTTGAAAAAAGTCAAAGTGAAATGCTTTGGGACAAATGGAAAAATGTATATACAGAATTGTCAGAGTCAACCATTGACAAGGACTTTTTACAACTTCCATCTGTAATTGAAGGAAAAGAGGTGTCATATAAATACCAAGAAAGTAATTATATTCTGGTTATTATTGCACTAGGCATACTTGTTATTGCATTTATACCATTAATTTTAGACAGCAGGACAAAGGAAAAGATAAAGCAGAGAGAACAGGAGCTTCACATTGATTATCCTGAATTTGTCGAGAAATTTGTACTTTTAATAAGTGCAGGACTTAACTGTAAAGGTGCATGGTACAGAATGGCAGAAGAATATAAAAGAAAACTTAAAAATGGTGGCAAAAAACGTTATCTGTATGAAGAAATGCTGCTTACAGAAAGACAACTTGAAAATGGCATGAATGAAGGAAAAGCATATGAGTTATTTGGAAAAAGGATAGGGCTTTTAAAGTATATGAAGTTTAGTACAGTGCTTATGCAGAACTTAAAAAAAGGTTCGGCTGATTTATTAAATATACTCGAATATGAAGCTGCGGATGTGTTAAAGGAAAGACGTGAAAATGCAAAAATACTTGGAGAGCAGGCTGGGACAAAGCTTTTAATGCCTATGATGCTTATGATGGTAGAAGTTTTTGCAATAATAATAATTGCGGCTTTTCAAAATATGTAGAAGGGAGCGATTGTATTGCTTAATGTGTTAAAAGCTTTTTGGAATGATGAAGAGGGTGTGGGAATTATTGAGGTGATTCTTATACTAGTGGTTCTTATTATGTTAATAGTTATATTTAGAAATAAAATTAAAGAGATAGTAGAAAAGGCATTTTCCAGCATATCTAAAAATGGAAGTGAAATCAATAAAGACCTTGGAATTAAATAGAAGGGAGAAAACATATCAAAAAGGGAAGTATAACTGTATTTTTAATATTTATTTTTACTATTATGCTTTCTTTGGTTACAGCATTTATAGAAAATGTAAGAGTTATTACATCAGAGGCTTATGTATCTATGGCAGCCAGTTCAGCTATTCAAATGGTTTTTGGCAACTATAATAAAGAATTATATGATGAATACAGTCTTCTTGCTTATGGTGGATATGATGGCATAGGAATATCTGATTTAGAATTGGAGCTAACAGAAGTCATTAATAAAAATCTTGAATGTAAACCTGAAAAAAGTCTAAAAGCATATTCCAATTTATACAGGTTAGGAGACATATTATGTGAAATTGGAGATTTTTATATGCTTGATGAAGACGAGGTATTTCTAGAGCAAATTTCAGACTATATTGTTACTTCTGTTATAGATAATGTAAAAGAGTTTGTTACAAACGGAAATAAGGGTAGTATTAAGAAAGGTTTATTTGATGAAGCAATAAAGTATGAAGATGGCGGATATAAAATAGACGATGTCAATAATTCTGATAATTCAGATAATGTAAGTGAAAAAAACAATGATACGCTATCGGAGGAAGATAGTGATAAAAAATTAAAAAATGATTGTGCTGGTGGCAATCCGATTAAGGCATTTAAAAATCTTATTAATAATGGCTTATTATCTCTTGTTTGTGATGTTTCAAAAGTCAGTGAATTTAAAATTGAGACAACAGAATATATCAGTAAAAAAGAAGACAGTGGCGATAATAATTCTTCTGTTGCAAAATTTTTCAAGTCGCTGCTTGAAAATGATGGGAGCCAAGGACTAAACCAAGACCAGCTTCTGAAAGAAGCAGAAGCTGGTAGTAATGCTAATAAACTTAAATATATACACTATGCACAAAGTGTTTTATCATCATATATTGACAGCAAATATAATACTGTACACTATGGACTTGAATACCTTATAGCAGGTAAAGAAACTGAGAAACAAAATCTTACATATATTGTGAGGAGATTACTTGTTATACGCACTCTTATTAATCTGACTTATGTAAGTACAAATACATCATTCCAGTCAAAAAGCCTTGTCACCGCGACAATGATTGCTGGGTTTACTGGCATAGCACCTGTAATTACAGGAATGCAGTGGTTGATTCTTACTATACTTGCATTTGAGGAAGCCTGTATTGATGTAACTGCTCTTTTAGATGGCAGAAAAGTGCCACTTATAAAAAGTCCTGCAAATTTTAAGATGAAATATGAAGAAATATGTTCTGTTTCATACAATTTTTTCAAAGCTAAATGCAAAGTGTATCAGAAAGCTGATACAAACAAAATTTCTAAGGATATTTCTTATAAACAGTATCTTTTGCTACTTGAATTGTGTGTATCCAAAGAAAAGATTAAAAATCGGATAATTGATATTATACAGTTTGATTTAAGAACAAGGTTTAACCAGACATTTGAATTTTGTGATTGTATATGTGCGGCTGAGTGCAAAGCTAATTATAATATACCATATTCTTATTCTTATATTAGTAAAAGAAATGTACAAGATGCCAATCGATATGTTACTACTAGCTATAGTTATATTACTAGGGTTTGGAATTAAACTAGATATTTGGAGGCAGTATGAATATAAGAACATATTGGAATATCCTTTATGAAAAGAACAATAGTAAAATCTCACAAAATAGCAGAACTGCTCCCCAGCATAGCTTTAATATTATTCATAAAGGATATCCCTGTATGTTTTTAGGCAGTAAAAATGGGTCTATAACTGTAGAAGCGTCATTTTGTGTACCAATATTTTTCCTTACCCTGTTTTCACTATTTTATATTTTTCAATGTCTTTTTAATATAACTTATATTGAAGACAGACTTACGGACTGTGCAAGAGAATACGCAGTATTTGGAACTAAAATTAGTTCAGTAACTACATTTATGGATGATAAAGTTATAATAAAGTATGACGAAGATAAACTGCTGCCAGTGTGCTTTGCATCATATAGCATAAAAGTGCCATTTTTAAGTTCACGTCTTTTTAAACTGGATTTTTACCAACAAGTTGTTATAAACGATTATTCCGGCAAAAGCATGAAAAGACAAGATAAGGAGAAAGAGTACAATAATGAAGATTTTGTTTTTATAGCAAAGAGCGGAAAGGTATATCATTGTGACAGAGGATGCGCTTATTTAAAGCCAAGTATTAGTGAAATACGAGGAAATCTTGTTTCATCAGAACGGAATTCATCAGGTGGAAAGTATAAACAATGTGAGAAGTGCTGTAAAAACTTATATGCACAAGATATGGCAACGGTATATATTACAAGATACGGTGACAGATACCACAAAATGAAAACGTGTCCTGGCATTAAAAGAGATGTAAGACGTGTAAAAAAATCAGAAATATGTCATCTATCGGCTTGTAGTAAGTGTGGAATGTAAAACTGGAGAATTTAATATGGATAAAGATATTTTATTATATATAGTATTAGGAATTGGTCTTGTTATATGTACAATAACTGATTTGAAAAAGAGGGAAATATATTTGCCTGTTATAATTTTTGAAATATTGTTTGTAGCTGGTTTCCATATATGGCACAAAAGTTTTTCGCCTATAAGTGCTTTAGGAGCTTTAATAGTGTGTCTATTATTTGTAGTTGTAGGATTTATCAGTGGTGGTCAAATTGGTCTTGGTGATGCATTTCTTTTCGCTGTTACAGGTCTTGGCTTAGGTATTATGGCAAATATATTTATAATTATGCTTAGTTTTATATTAGCATTTTGTATGGCAATATTTCTTGTTGTTATAAAACATAAATCTCATAATTATAGTATGCCCTTTGCACCATTTATATTAAGTGCATTTACTTGTTATCTTATAGCAATTTATTTACCAATGTAAATTGGAGAACTAATTATGAAGTATTGTAAAATTAAAGGAAGTTATACTATTGAAGCAATATTTGTTGTTCCTATAATACTTGGTCTGATATTTGTAATGATTTATATATTGTATTATTTTCATGATAAAAATGTAGTATATTCTAATATGCAAAAAGCTGTTATTAACGTAGCAGAGGACAGAAAAGAATATACAAATGACAAAGAGTGGCAACAGGATATGCAGGATAATTTATGGATATTCAAGATAAAATCAGGCAGTATATCTAAGGACAAGTTATATATTAAATCAGATGTGTTGGCAGAATGTGATTTAGATATTCCTATTTTAAATTATTTTCTAAAAAGCACACAACAAATTGAACTAAGAGATAAATATTTGGCTGTGAATCCTGCTGATATAATACGTTTAAATGCAATTTTATTAAAAGAGTGAGGTGTGTGGATATTGAAAAAATATATATATCAAGATAGCAGAACAGCATATCTAGTCATTGAACCTGAAGCTGATATTAATAATTCTCTTTCTATGAATATGATGAAGAATAATAAAATCCAATGCCTTTTAGATATGGAATATCGATATATTGATAATAATATAGCTTTATATTATAAAATTCAAGGTTTGCAGTGTTTAAAAGAATATATAGGGGAGTACAATCTTGATTACAATATGACAAGACAGTTGTACCTTGATATTGTACAGGCTGTAATAAATGGTGAGGAATTTTTTCTGAATGAGAATTCATATGTTCTGGATTTGGAGTATATCTACTGGGACAAGAAAAGTAAAAGAGCAAAATTATGTTGTGTGCCTGAATGGCATGGCGATTTTCAAAAAGATATAAAAAAGTTGTCAGAAGATATTATAATATATATAAACCACAGTGATAAAGCAGCAGAAAAATTTATTTATGGTATATATGGTTTAATATCCGATAATGGTTTCATTACATCAGATATTAAGTCTTATATTAAAGAATTTAAAAAAGATGAGACAGTTAATAATAAACATAGCAACTGCAATACACAAAAAGCACCAGCAAAAACTATAAAACCAGATACTTTAAACAATGGATATAACAAAATATCCAGACAGTATATTCTAAATATTGATAAAATTTCAATTCCATTTAGTAATTACAAAAAAGGCAAAATCAATATATGTATTAGTGATATATGTTCTAAAGTAGAAGAAAATAGTTATAAAATAAGTGTAGGACGCAATAAAAAATGTAATATTGTATTTCCATTTGGCTTTATAAGCCGTTACCACGCATTAATACATATATCGGATGGCAAAATTTATATAGAAGATACAGATTCTGTAAATGGGACTTATATAAATGGACAAAAAATACCAGCAAATGTAAAAACCCTGTGCAGCAACAGTGATATAATTTCATTTGCTGGCATAAATTGTTGTGTTATTGTCAAATAGTCTATTTGATTACAGCGGATATATGTTTATATTTATTTTTATATCCGTTTTTTGTAAGTTCAGCTTTAAGACCATTTGGGCGATTTGAGGAAAAGCTGAATTTGTATAAGTTATATTCGCCTGCTTGGTATTTAAAATCTGTTCCATTGTCTTGATAATGCATATAATAGCATGATTTATTTGTTTTATTATTAAAATTTTCTGTATCGTCAGATGGATAGAATTCTACAATAAGCCTTTGTGTATTTTCATGACTGAGATTTGGAATATCAGGATATACAGGCAGTATGCTTCCACCTTTAATAAATATAGGGCATACGTCAATAGGTGCTTTGTATAGTATATATCTGCCACCCTTTATGCGTTTACCACTGTTATAGTCAATCCATATACCCTGTGGAAGATATACACTGCGTGCAACTGCTCCTTGGTCTGTAATTGGTGCTACAAGTATACTGCTGCCAACTAAATATTCATCATTGCAATTTATTACGTTCTTGTCATTTTCGTACTCCATAACAAGTGGGCGAAGTATAGGAATACCTGTCAGACTTTCTTCATAACATAAATCATAGAGATATGGTATAAATTTATAGTGTAGTTTAACATATTTACGATATATATTAAGAGTAGCCTCATCAAATGCCCAAGGTTCTTGGCGGCGTGTCAGTTTAGCACTATGGTTTCTAAACAGAGGAGAAAAACAACAGGCTTCAATCCAGCGCGATAAAAGTTCAGGAGTTGTGTTTGCACCAAAACCTCCTATGTCTACACCAGCAAAAGGCAGTCCAGACAAACCTAAATTTAATAATTGTGGAATCGCAAGTTTTAAGTGTGTCCATATGCTCTGGTTATCACCTGTCCATACAGTAGTATATTTCTGTGAACCACTGTAACAGGCACGAGTTATCACAAAAGGACGTTTCTGACTGTTTTTCTTTAAGCCATCATATGTTGCCTTTGACATAAGGTGTCCATATACATTGTGGATTTCATTGTGGAGACGAGCTTTCCCATCACCAGCAAAAACTACATCATCTGGAAACGGACCATTAAAGCTTGCTGGTTCATTCATATCGTTCCAAATTCCGCTAATGCCATTATCTGTTAAATATTTTGTTTTATCAGCCCACCATGAACGTGTATCAAAAGATGTGAAATCAGGAAAAACTGCATCGCCCGGCCATACAGCATTGTGATAGACACTGCCATCCTTAGCCTTGGCAAAGTGATTGCCAGCAATGCCTTCATCATAAATATAATAACCATCTTGTGCTTTTACACCGGGGTCTATTATTGTTACAAGTTTTATACCACGTTCATCAAGCTTGCTGCTTAATTGCTTTAAATCAGAAAAACGTTCTTTATCACTTGTAAAAACTTTAAACTGGTCCATATAGTCAATATCTAGATGTATTGCATCACAAGGAACATTATAGTTTTCAAAATTATTTGCAACTTCAAGGACTTCTTCATCAGACATATAACTCCAGCGTGACTGATGATAACCAAGTGTCCACAACTGTGGGAGAGGACTGCGTCCTGTAAGACTGGTATAGCCTTTTATAACTTCTTTAATATTTTTTCCGTATATAAAATAGTAATTAAGTTCGCCATTAGTTACTGCAAATGAATAACTTCCTGCATCTAAGCATCCAAGGTCAAAATATGTCTTATACGTGTTGTCGAGGAAAATGCCATATGTGCAGTTCTCATGGTGTACTATAAAAAATGGAACTGATTTGTAGAGTGCGCTAAAAGTTGTATTTTCTACATGAGGTTCTGGGTTGTCAGAATTCCACATAATATATTCATATCCTCTTTTGTTAAGGAAACCTGTTTTATCACCTAAACCATAAAATGCTTCATTGCCAATGATTCTTTTGGTTACCTTGTATTTAAAGCTGGTATCAAGAGTGTCCGGCATATGACCTTCCTGCTTTAATTGTTCTATTTCAGCTTGTGTATATTTATCTATTTCCTGACGTGCAGGTTTGCAGTCAGCACACAACAGATTACCATCTTTGTCATATATATCAATTTCAAGTGTTTCTTTAATTTTAACAGTAATGGAATCTGTTGTAGCTGTTATTGTAGAATTATATTGTGATACGCTAAACTGTCCTTTTGCTTCTAACGAATCATCTAAAGCAAAAGAAACATAACTGTAGTCTTTATCATTGGGAATGGTGTGGATTCTAATTATATTATCTGTTATTGCTTCTATTTTCAATGAAGCATTTTCAAGCAATTCTTCATTTCGTACAATTACAGATGGCATACTTTGTTTTATGTGTTTGTTTTTCATTTCGCTACTCCTTTCAGTATATTGGTTCTATTGTACTGTTGTTACTATACTGAAATGATACAAATTTAAATGGGATTTGTAAATACAAAATTTAGAAATTTTTGTTTATTTAAATATAATGGAGTTTTCCATATATTTTGTTTTGACAACTATGTATGGATATGAAGGTTTCTGGGCAACATTTTCACTTTTTTCAGGACCAGATAATTCTGTATCAAATACCAGCGAATCATCAGATATATAGAAGTCATTTACTTTAATATTGTAATCCTGTGTTTCCTGTCTGCCATAACCTTTTACGGCATATAGATATGAACCATCACTGTAACTAAGTTCAAATGGATTTTTGCGTCGTTCTTTAATTAATTTCTTCAATTCTTTAGGAATATCGCCATCTGTTACTACTGTAAAATCAACAGATGAGGTTTTTTCTTCTTCTTTTTTTTCGCATCCTGTCATTAAAAGAAGCGGAAATATAATAATAGATAGAAAAATACAGAATTTTATCTGGTTGAAAAAAGTTTTTTTGTGGGTGTGCATAGTATTTCGCCCTTATTATAATTTGTAATATATTTATTCTAAAGTAAGAAAAATATGCTTAAAAAACACTTGACAAGGCAGACTTCATGTGATAGCATACTAATTGCTGTACAGGCAGCAGTAAAGTAGAGTAATCCACTCTCACCTTAGCACATTTAAGTGTCCCGGGTTGTATGGTTGATATATTTCAGAATAAAAAGTAATACTTTGTATATCTTATGCATATATATTAATTGATAAACGTGGATTGTCTTTGCTTTCTACGTTTTTTTTCGTATTATATTTTTATTTTGGAGGTGTACTAACATTAGCGAGTTAATGATTAATGAGAGAATCAGGGATAAGGAAGTTCGTCTGATTAGTGAAACTGGGGAGCAGCTAGGCATTGTGCCAGTGAAAGAAGCTATGAGACTTGCACGCGAAGCAGAACTTGACCTTGTAAAAATTGCACCAGGTGCAAAGCCGCCTGTATGTAAAATTATCGACTATGGTAAATACCGTTATGAGCTTGCACGCAAGGAAAAAGAAGCTAAGAAGAAGCAAAAGACAATGGAAGTAAAAGAAGTTCGGCTATCACCTAATATAGACAAGAACGACCTTAATACTAAAGCAAACCATGCGAGAAAATTTCTTACAAAGGGTGATAAGGTTAAAGTCACACTGCGTTTCCGTGGGCGCGAAATGGCACATATCAGTTACAGCAAACAGATTTTAGACAGTTTTTATGAACTTTTAGAGGATGTTTCTGTTATAGATAAGCCACCAAAGATGGAGGGACGCTCAATGGTTATGTTTCTATCACAAAAACGTTAGTAAAGTTTTACAGCTTTTCAATAGATGTAATTATATTTTAAGGAGGAATATATTATGCCAAAAATTAAGACAAAAAGAGCAGCGGCTAAACGCTTTAAGGTTACTGGAACAGGTAAGCTTATGAAGATGAAAGCTAATAAAAGCCATATTTTAAATAAGAAGTCAAGAAAAAGGAAAAGAAGACTTAGGAAAGCAGTTGAAGTTGATGCTTCAAATGTTAAGATGATGAAGAGCATACTACCATATTCAAAATAATCGAGGAGGAAAATTAAGATGGCACGTGTTAAAGGCGGTTTAAATGCAAAGAAAAAACATAACAGAGTATTAAAACTTGCAAAAGGTTATAGGGGAGCAAGGTCTAAACAGTATAGAGTTGCAAAACAGTCAGTTATGAGAGCACTTAATTCTTCCTATTCGGGCAGAAAAGAAAGAAAAAGGCAGTTCAGAAGATTGTGGATAGTGCGTATTAATGCTGCTGCAAGAATTAATGGTCTTTCATATAGTAAACTTATGCATGGTCTTAAGCTTGCTGATATAGACTTAAACAGAAAGATGCTTGCAGAGATGGCAGTAAGTGACCCTGAAGGTTTTGCATCCCTTACAGAAATTGCAAAATCAAAGCTTGCTTAGTATAAAGTTTATGCGGGCATTGTTGTATAAATATAGTTAAACGCCCTTTGTTGTATAATATAGCAAGGGGCGTTTTTATCATTAGAAAAGGGGTAAGTTGATGGCTAAAGAATTGGAGAAAAATTATAATCCTTCTGATATTGAACAGAGGACTTATGAAAAATGGTTAAATAAAAAATACTTTCATGCAGAAGTAAACAAGGATAAGAAACCTTTTACTATTGTTATGCCGCCACCAAATATTACAGGGCAGCTTCACATGGGACATGCCCTTGACAATACATTACAAGACATTCTTATACGTTTTAAAAGAATGCAGGGATATGAAGCTCTCTGGCTTCCGGGTACAGACCACGCATCTATTGCTACAGAGGCAAGGGTTGTTGAAACCCTTAAAAGTGAGGGGTTGACAAAGGAAGGTCTTGGCAGAGAGAAGTTTCTTGAAAGAGTGTGGAATTGGAAAAAGCAGTATGGTGGACGCATTGTAGAACAGCTTAAAAAGATTGGCTCGTCATGTGATTGGGATAGAGAGAGATTTACAATGGACGAGGGCTGTAATAAGGCAGTTAAAGAAGTATTTGTAAAGCTGTATAATAAAGGTCTTATATACCGTGGTGAACGCATTATCAATTGGTGTCCTGTATGTCTTACTTCTATTTCAGATGCAGAGGTTGAATATGAGAATCAAGCGGGGCATTTCTGGCATCTCAGATATAAAACTGTAGATGGTACTGGGTATATTGACCTTGCAACAACACGTCCAGAAACTTTGCTTGGCGATACAGCCGTGGCAGTAAATCCAAAAGATGAACGATACAAGGACATGGTTGGCAAGATGCTTGACCTACCTTTAGTTCACAGACAGATACCAGTTATAGCAGATGAGTTTGTAGATATGGAATTTGGTACAGGTGCCGTAAAAATTACGCCTGCACATGACCCAAATGACTTTGAGGCTGGTCTTCGTCATAACCTCCAGATTATCAATGTACTTACCGATGATGCAAAAATTGTTGAAGATTATCCAAAATATGCAGGAATGGACAGATATGAAGCAAGAAAGGCTATAGTTGCTGATCTTGAAGCTGAAGGTATCCTTATTAAGACAGAAGAACATGAGCATAATGTAGGCACTTGTTACCGCTGTGGCACTACAGTAGAGCCGAAAGTTTCAAAGCAATGGTTTGTAGCTATGCAGCAGCTTGCAAAACCTGCGATTGACGCAGTAAAAAATGGTGATACAAAATTTGTTCCTCCTCATTTTGAAAAGACATATTTCCACTGGCTTGAAAATATACGTGACTGGTGTATTTCACGTCAACTTTGGTGGGGACATCAGATACCTGCTTTTTATTGTGATGAATGTGGGGAAATGATAGTTACTAAAGAAAGTGAAGCAGTATGCCCTAAATGTGGTAAGCCAATGCGTCAAGACCCAGATACACTTGATACGTGGTTTTCGTCAGCCCTGTGGCCATTTTCAACACTTGGATGGCCAGATAAAACTGAAGAAATGGATTATTTTTATCCTACAAGCACACTTGTTACAGGATATGATATTATTCCATTCTGGGTAATGAGAATGATGTTTTCAGGTATAGAGCAGACTGGCAAAGTTCCATTTGATACTGTATTTATACATGGGCTTGTTCGTGATTCTCTTGGACGCAAGATGAGTAAATCCCTTGGCAATGGCATAGACCCACTTGAAGTTATTGAAAAGTACGGGGCAGATGCACTACGTTTTACACTTGTTACAGGTAATGCACCTGGCAATGATATGCGTTTTTATTGGGAACGTGTTGAGGCAAGCCGTAACTTTGCCAATAAGGTATGGAATGCTTCACGTTTCATTATGATGCATCTTGGAGATAATAAAATTACTGAACCTGCATATAATGACTTATATCCTGTGGACCAGTGGATACTTTCAGCAGTCAATACACTTGTAAAAGAAGTTACTGAGAATATGGAGAAATATGAGCTTGGTATTGCTGTTCAAAAAATAAATGATTTTATATGGACAGAATTCTGTGACTGGTATATTGAATTTGTAAAACCAAGGTTGTTTAATAAGAAAAATAATGAAAAAGCAGCAAATACCGCATTCTGGACACTTAAAACTGTACTGTCATGCTCGCTTAAATTACTTCATCCGTATATGCCATTTATTACAGAAGAAATTTTTAGCACAATTAAGCCAGATGAAGAGTCAATAATGATATCCCCATGGCCAGAGTATAAAAAAGAATGGGACAATAAAGAAGCTGTACAAAAAGTAGAGCTTATGAAAGCCGTTACAAGAGCAGTACGCAATACACGCACATCTATGAATGTTGTACCATCACGTAAGGCAAAAGTTTATATAGTGGCAGATGATAAAGATGTAGCTGGCACGTTTGCTGCACTTGTAAATTTATTTGACCATATGTTATTTGCATCTGAGGTGACAGTACAGACGGACAAGACTGGCATAGATGAAAGTGCAATATCAACAGTTATTGAAAACGCAACAATATATATGCCACTTTCTGACCTTGTAGATTTTGAAAAAGAAAAAGAGAGGCTTTTAAAAGAAAAAAAGCGACTTGAAGGTGAATTAAAGCGTGTAAATGGTATGCTTGGCAATGAAAAATTTATGAATAAAGCTCCTGCAAAGAAGATAGATGAGGAAAAAGAAAAACTTGCTAAATACCAGACTATGATGCAGAAAGTAGAAGAAGAGCTTGCTAAGCTATAACATTAAAAAACACTTTTAACTTTTAATAAGTATTGCACAGGTTATTGCAATATATGACAAACTCATATATAATTAAGATATGTAACTCTGCTCTTTAAGAACCAATATTATGAGTAGTAACGGAAGTTAGGAGGGGATTGTATGCAGGAAAACAATGTAGAAAAGGATGTTTTAAACATTCGGGTAACAATATCTGATGATGCGGCAGCAGCATATATATGCATAAGACAGCCTGCAGTTGGAGAGGGATATACACTAGCAATGCTCCTAGATGCTGTAAAAGATGCAGGAGTTGTCTATGGCATTAATGAAGATGTATTAAAAACTATCCTTGTAAAGAAAGTTTTTGATAAAAACGTAAAATTTGCCCAAGGCACACCTGCTGTTGATGGCACAGACGGCTGGTTTGAGTTCTTTTTTGATACACAGCTTGATACTAAACCAAAAATATTAAAAGATGGCTCTGTCGATTATTCAGAATATGGAAGTGTACCATCTGTGATACAGGGGCAGCACCTTGTAACATACCATCCATCCATTCCATGTAAAAACGGAGTGAATGTCCGTGGAGGTTCGATTCTTGCTAAAAAAGGTAGGGATTTAGCTAAGTTAAAAGGCAAAGGTTTCAATGTTGATGAAAAGGGCATAAATTATACAGCAAAGTATGAGGGTAAAGTTACTTATTTAGACAAAAGACTTGTTGTAGATAATGAACTGGTTATAGAGGGCGACGTAACGTATAATACAGGGGATATTGAATTTCAGAATGATATACATATTCGTGGTAATGTATGTACTGGAGTATGTGTAACTTCTCAAAAAGGTTCTATAATTGTTGATGGGTATGTAGAGCAGGCAGCACTCTATGCAAAAAAAGATGTTGTACTTAAGAATGGAATGCAGGGCAACGGCAAAGGAAAAATAGAAGCAGGTGGGGATGTAAAAGGAAAATTTTTTGAACAGGCAAATATTGTATGTAAAGGTGATGTACAGGCAAACGCTATTATGAATACTATTATTGACTGTGGACAGGATATAATAGTTTCAGGAAAGTATGGTGTAATAGTAGGAGGGTCAGTATCTGCGATGAGATATATACGTGCCAATATTATAGGCAATATGTCTGAAGTTAGAACTGAGATAAAAGCAGGTGTTGATGGGGATTTATTTGCATTGCTTTCACAGTGTGAACACAATAAAGAAGAAAGTGAAAAGGCACTTAGAGATGTCACTAATGCACTGGAAAAGATAAAGCTTGCTATGGAAAGGCTTAACACTCCTGACCTTAGTAAAAAACGTATGCAGCTAATGCGTGTTAAGATAGAATGTGATACAAAGGTCAATGAGCTGGAAAAGAGATTACAAGAAATAGTAGACCAGATGGCTAAGTCAAATCTTGCCAAAATTACTATTAATAAAGTTGTAAATCCAGGAACTGCAATATCAATTAATGGGGTAAAAACAATGGTTACAGAAGAAAACCACCACGTTGAATATGCAAGACGTGGAACTGGAATTATTGTATATAATATAGGGGAGTAATATTCTATGTTGGTTATTATTCACAGTTAGTTAAATAAAAACTTGTATGAAGCGACAAAGCTGTGAATAGTAATATATGTCGATAATTGCGGCGGATATTTGTTGATGATTAACAGGAGGTAGTGTAAGATGGACTTTGAGGCAGAGCTGGCAAAGTTTCAGCCAAGTCTTGATATAGAACAGGCTGAAGATGCAATATATGGCAATAAAACAACAGATGTAACAGATTTAATACAATCTATTATTAATAACAAAGTACCAGACAATAGAGCAACTGATAATAAGTCTATAGAATGGGTGGAGGAGCCATGAACTGTCCAAGATGTAACGCTACAGTACCATTTGGAAAGAGAAATTGCAGCAACTGTGGTGAGGATATGAAAGACTACTGGAAAGTTGTAAGTTTATCAAATATATACTACAACAAGGCACTTGGTCAGGCAAAGATAAGGGATTTGACAGGAGCTATAAATTCTTTAAAACAGAGTCTCCAGTTTAATAAATTAAATACAGATGCAAGGAATCTGCTGGGGCTTATATATTTTGAGGTAGGCGAAATAGTTTCAGCTTTGAGTGAATGGGTTATAAGCAAACATTACCAAGATAGTGGTAATGACGCAGACTATTATATTCAAGAAGTACAGTCTAATCCAAATAAACTTGAGATGCACAGTCAGACAATTAGGAAGTATAATGCGGCGTTATATTCTGCACAACATGGTGATGAGGATATGGCAATTATACAACTTAAAAAAGTTGTCAATACTAATCCTAAGTTTATACGTGCTAATCAGCTTCTTGCATTGCTTTATATGATGTCTGATAAAAAAGATGGTCGCACGAGGGCATTAAAGCTTTTAAATAACATTATTAAAGTGGATGTAACAAATACGACTACTTTAAGGTATCTACAGGAGCTTTCAGATGTACACACAAAGGCGGATTATTTTTCTGCAAAGAATGAAGAAAAAAAGGAAAATTCACGCAAGAATCTTCCACATATGGATGAAACAGACCAGTATAAGACTATAACGCCTTATAAAGAAGAAAGACCATCTATAATGCCATTTGTAAATATAATTATAGGCATAATAATAGGACTTGCGGTTATGTACTGTCTGATAATGCCACATATAAAGTCTAATGAAGCAGATAATGCCAACAAAGATTTTAAGAAATACAGTGCAGACCAAGCCGCATCGGATAGCAGTTCTACAGCTTTAAAAAACCAAAATGAGACGTTACAGGCTAGGATTGAAGAGCTTGAAAAAGAACTTGAAGAATTTCAGGGAGACAGTGCTTCGGGTACAACTATTCTGGAAATATACGACAAATTATTTAAAGCAGCTAATGCATTCTTAGAGGAAGATACTGAAAAAGCAGCAAAGAATTTAATAGATATTAACATAGAAAATTTGGAAAGTTCAGCAGCAAAGAAAATATATAATACAATTGCAAGTATGTCATTTCCAGATGTAAGCGAAAAACTCTATGTTAAGGGCAGAGATGCTTATAATGGACAGAATGAATATGCAGCAGCCGTAGATTACGATAAAGCAAAAACATTTTTAGAGGAGTCACTTAAATACAATCCTGACAATACAGATGCTATGTATTTCTTAGGAAGAACATACCAACAGAAATCAAAGCCTAAAAAAGCAAAAGAATACTATGAAAAAATTATTAATGAATATCCCGATTCCCCAAGAGTTGCAGAAGCAAGCAGCAGATTGCGTGAACTTGGTATATCAGAGTAGATAAAGACAGTGCTCTGTCAGAATAACATATGATGTGATTCTGGCAGGGCATTTTTGTCTTTAAAGATAATTAAAAAATATAGGAGGAGCGTTATGCTTAAGGAAAATGTAGCGACAGGATTTCACTATGAAATATATAAGAACTGTCTTATTGTCTATATCACGCAGGATTTAGACCATCATGCAGTAAAATTTTTAAGGGAACGTTCAGATAAACTTATAGAAGCTGGGGATATAAAACATATTGTATTTGACTTTCAAGACGTAGGTTTTATGGACAGCTCAGGTATTGGTCTTATTATGGGAAGATATAAAAAAGTAATGTTTCTTGGCGGCAGAGCCTGTGTAGCCAATGTGGGAAACGTTGTGGACAAGATATTCAGGGTATCAGGTCTGTATAAAATAATTGAAAAGTATAATACGCCTGAAGATGCAATAAGGGCTTTGGAGGTTAAAGTATGAAAATTATATTTGAAAGTTGTTCAGAAAACGAAGCATTTGCAAGAACTGTTGTAGCAGCTTATATAACTCGTCTTAATCCAACACTAGAAGAGTTGTCAGATGTAAAAACGGCAGTATCAGAGGCTGTCACAAACAGTATTATACATGGATATGAAAATGGTAGTGGCGATATCGTTATGGAATGCTTTATACATAATTATGACATAAGCATTACAATTGAAGATTTTGGTGTGGGGATAAGTGATATAGAAAAGGCAATGGAACCTTTGTATACAACAAGACCTGAATGGGAACGTTCAGGAATGGGATTTGCATTTATGGAAGCATTTATGGACGAGCTTAAAGTGGAATCGGTACCGGGAAAAGGAACAAAAGTGTTTTTAAAAAAGACAATAGGATTATGTGAGGAGCAGGACTGACAGAGATTAAGGATGGTATGTGCCTATGGATGTAATGGAATTATTAAAGAAAGCACGTGCAGGTGATAAAAAGGCAAGGGATCAAATTGTTGAAGAAAATGTCGGCCTTGTGTGGAATATTGTAAAAAGATTTTCGGGCAGAGGATATGATGCTGAAGATATATTCCAAATTGGCTGCATAGGACTTATAAAATCAATAGACAATTTTGATATGCAGTTTGGTGTAAAATTTTCTACCTATGCAGTACCTATGATAACAGGCGAAATAAAGCGTTTTTTAAGAGATGATGGTATGATAAAGGTAAGCAGGACCATTAAAGAAAATGGCTGGAAAATAAAAAAAGCGGCTGATACACTTGGACAGGAACTTGGAAGAAATGCGACGATAAAAGAGATTGCAGCGGCAACAGAGCTTGAACCCGAAGATATAGTTCTTGCACTAGAAGCTAATAGTGAAGTGGAGTCGATATACAGAACCGTTTACCAGTCAGAGGGAAAAGATATTTATATGGTTGACCAAATTGTCAAAAACTGCCAAGGAAGTGCAAGTTATGTATCATCCTCTGCAAAAGAGGCAGGACGAGGAATCGGGTTTGATGGCTCTGTGCAGGATGAAGAAAAAGAAAAACTTTTAGACCATATTCTTTTACATGAGCTTTTAAATGAACTGAATGAAAAAGAACGTAAACTCATAGAATACAGATATTATGGAGAAATGACACAGACGGAGGTTGCTAAAAAATTAGGTATAAGTCAAGTACAGGTAAGCAGACTGGAGAAAAAAATATTAAAAAATATGCGTGAAAAAGCAAGATGTTGAATATTAAAATATATATAAGCCATACTATTCATAATAAAATAAGGGGGAATGTATTATGAAAAAAAATAAAGTATGGCTTATTGCTATTGTATTTGGTCTAATGATTATTACAACAGTTTGTTATCTTACATCTGTACGCAATACTAGAATGGAATATGCTAATGGAAGAATCGTTGAAAGAACTTGGAAAGAAGAACCTGATACAAGTATGGTTGCATTTAGTTGGAGCCACAAAGGATGGGGATATAAATGAAAGCTAACACAGTCTATCTGAAAATTGACCAGAATGTTAAGGTGTCAAATAAAAAAATAATATTGCAGGATGTTGCAGAAATATTTTGTGCTGACAACAATATGACTAAACAAATTGGAAATATAATTTTATATACTGTAAAGGGAAATAAAAATGAAACTCTTGTGTTCTCGGTTATGAAAGTAGTAAGCATAATACAAAAAGAGCACCAAGATATTACAATACAGACTATTGGTGAACCAGAATTTATCGTGGAATATAAAATGCCTATACCAGATAAAAAATGGATTGAATATATTAAGCTTGTCTTTATAGCTCTTATAGTTTTTTTCGGTTCAGCATTTACTATAATGACATTTAATACTGATGTTAGTGTGGGGGATGTGTTTAACGATTTTTATTATCTGGTGACAGGCGTGCATAAGTCAGATGGTTCAATTTTGGAGATTGCATACAGTATAGGGATTCCAGTTGGAATACTTGGTTTTTACAACCATTTTAAAAGCTCAAAGGTTCATGATGATCCAACGCCACTTCATATGGAGATGCGGACTTTTGAGCAAAATCTGAATAGTACAATAATTACTGATTCTTCAAGAGAAGGAAAAATAATTAAATAAATAGAAAAAGGGGGCACTGCAATGGAGGTTTTCCAGAATATTATTCTTGCTGTTATAGGGTTTTCAGGTGGCATTTCAGTAGCTGCTGGGACATTTGCACTTATTACTGTACTTGGCATAGTTCCAAGGCTTGCAGGGGGACTTGGAATTGGATGTGACATCTATAAAATGGAAACCGCAATAGCTCTTGGAGGAACTGTGGGAAGCCTTATAACAGTATATAAGCTTAATGTGCATATTGGTATAGTAGGTATGGCAATCGCTGGTGTATTTGCAGGAATATTTGTTGGTGCACTTGCAATGTCGCTTGCGGAAAACTTAAAAGTTATCCCTATACTTTTAAAAAGGACTAGTCTTCAAACTGGGCTACCAGTAATTGTGGTTATGCTGGCTCTGGGAAAAGGGCTTGGTACACTATATCAGCTATTTGTATGTGGCAGTCTTTAAGGTTAAAAGCATACCAAATCATAATGGCATAAAAATGGAGGTTGTTTATGAAAGAAAAAGACAGAGATAATCCTGATATAGAAGAAGTTATAAATGAAAAGGACACTGACTTACAAAAAGAAAAATACAATGAATATGTCAAAAACATGACACCAAAAAATAATATTTTTTTAAATTGTACAAAGGCATTTCTAGTAGGGGGTTCCATCTGCCTTTTAGGAGAAGTGTTTAGCGAAATGTATAGGTTTTTTGGCAATGATGATAAACTTGCAGGACTTTACAGTACAATGACTTTGATAGGTATAAGTATAATACTTACAGGATTTAACATTTACCAAAAACTTGGACAGTTCGCAGGAGCAGGCAGTATAGTGCCAATTACAGGCTTTGCAAATTCTGTGGTATCACCAGCAATAGAATTTCAGGCGGAGGGAGATGTATTTGGAGTTGGATGTAAAATATTTTCGATTGCAGGTCCAGTAATTTTGTATGGAATATTGAGTTCGTGGGTGTTGGGTGTAATATATTGGGTGTATACGGCTTTTATACACTAAAACTAATCGTTGACAATAACAAAGTGGTAATATATAATCAAAAAAATAGAAATTAAAGAAAAAAGTAACATAAATTACAAAAAATGTGCTATACTGTGTGCAATGGTTTTGACGTGAGCCTTATGCTGTCGCTAATGGATACAAAGGTATCTTTGGCAGTGAAAGTCTTAATGAGATAAATTAGCCTTATATGTTTTCGAGTATATTTGAAAATTTATGTAATTAAGAACTCAATGTGCTTTAGCCGTTGGAGTGTCAGTATTATTATATAGTGAGGAAAAAGGAAATGATTATAGCAAATATTTACCGTGATGTTAGACTTGACAATGTAAGTGAAAGTGATGTTGGAAAGAATCTTAAGTTAGCAGGGTGGGTTGAAAATATCCGTGACCATGGTGGCGTATCATTTATTGATTTAAGGGATATGTATGGAGTGATGCAGGTTGTTATGCGTGATACTTCACTGCTTAATGGTATAAGTAAAGAAGACTGTATAAGCATTGAAGGTGTTATAGAACACCGTGACAAAGAGACATACAATCCTAAGATACCTACAGGCACAATTGAGCTTGAAGCCCATAAGATAGAGATACTTGGTAGAGTATATAGGCAGCTACCATTTGAAATAGTTACTTCAAAAGAGACAAGAGAAGATGTACGTCTTAAATATCGTTATCTTGATTTGCGTAACCAAAAAGTACGCGATAATATGATATTCCGTTCAAATGTTATAAGCTTTTTAAGACAGAAAATGACGGATATGGGATTTTTAGAAATCCAGACACCAATTTTGTGTGCATCGTCACCTGAAGGTGCTAGAGACTACATCGTTCCATCTCGTAAGTTTAAAGGGAAGTTTTATGCACTGCCACAAGCTCCACAGCAGTATAAGCAACTTCTTATGGTATCAGGCTTTGACAGGTATTTTCAAATAGCACCTTGTTTTCGTGATGAGGATGCTCGTGCTGACCGTTCACCGGGTGAATTTTATCAGCTTGACTTTGAGATGGCATTTTCAACACAGGAAGATGTATTTAAAGTGGGTGAAGAAGTTCTGACGGCTGCATTTGAAAAGTTTGCTAGAGAAGGTGCTAAAGTAACTAAAGCCCCTTATCCAATTATAAGTTATAAACAGGCAATGCTTGAATATGGTACAGATAAGCCTGATTTAAGAAACCCACTTCGCATAGTCGATGTAACAGACTTTTTCCAAAGATGTACATTTAAACCTTTTCATGGTAAGACTGTACGTGCTATAAAAGTCCATGCAGATATGTCCAAAGGCTTTCATGAAAAACTTCTTAAATTTGCACAGTCAATAGGAATGGGCGGTTTAGGTTATCTTGAAGTAAAAGAAGACAAGACCTATAAAGGACCGATTGACAAGTTTATACCGGATGATATGAAAGGTGAAATTGCACAGATAGCCAGTCTTGAACAAGGAGATACTATTTTCTTTATAGCAGATAGAGAGGAGCTGGCAGCAGTATATGCAGGGCAGATAAGAACAGAACTTGGAGAACGTCTTGACCTTATTGAGAAGAATTCATACCGTTTTTGCTATATAAATGATTTTCCGATGTATGAGTATGACAAAGAGCAAAAAAAGTATATTTTTACACATAATCCATTTTCAATGCCGCAGGGTGGACTTGAAGCATTAAACGAAAAGGAACCTTCAGAGATTCTTGCATACCAGTATGATATTGTATGCAATGGCACTGAACTTTCATCAGGAGCAGTGCGTAACCACAATCTAGATATTATGGTTAAGGCATTTGAAATAGCAGGCTACACTGAAAACGATTTAAAAGAAAAATTTGGTGCACTCTATAACGCATTCCAATTTGGTGCACCTCCACATGCTGGAATGGCACCTGGTATTGACAGGATGATTATGCTTCTGCTTAACGAGGAAAATATACGTGAAGTTATACCATTTCCTATGAATGGCAACGCACAAGACCTTATGTGTGGTGCCCCAAATACCATTACAGAACAACAGCTTAGAGAAACACATATAAAAATAAGGCAGTAGTACTGTCTTTTCAATACAAGCACCAGTGATTATTTTCTGGTGCTTTTTTAAATGCTTTTTCACAATATTTGTTAATATTATCTATAAAATAAAGATAGATAAGCTTAAAATTGTAATATATTACTAATAAAATCTTAAAATTTTCTATGTAAAACGAAAAATTTTCTATGTTTTATTATTAATAAATTTATTATAATAGGAATATCAATAAAAACACACACATAAAATGTGTTACTTGGAAGGGGAGAAAGAATATGAGAAAAAAAATTATTTCAATGACAATGGCACTTGTACTTGGTCTTTCACTTACTGCATGTGGAGACAGTGGCAGCTCAAATGGTGGCTCTAGTACTACATCAGGAGGCAGCTCATCATCAGATAAGCAAGGTTCATCTGATTCATCTAGTGGTTCATCAGGAGCAGATGTAGCAAATAAGGATAAGCCATTGGTATGGTTTAACCGTCAGCCATCTAACAGTTCTACAGGAGAGCTTGACCAAACTGCATTAAATTTTAATGATAAAACTTACTATGTAGGATTTGATGCAAATCAGGGTGCTGAACTTCAAGGTACAATGATTAAAGATTACATTGAGAAAAACATCGACAAAATTGACCGAAATGGCGATGGTATAATTGGTTATGTACTTGCTATTGGTGATATAGGACATAATGATTCAATTGCACGTACAAGAGGTGTACGCAAGGCACTTGGTACAGCAGTTAAAAAAGACGGTGATATTAACAGTGAACCAGTTGGTACAAATGCAGATGGTTCGGCATCTGTTGTACAGGATGGGGAACTCAAGATTGGTGGAAAGAAATATATAGTACGTGAGCTTGCTTCACAGGAAATGAAGAACTCTGCTGGTGCAACATGGGATGCTGCTACTGCTGGTAATGCAATTGGCACATGGTCTTCTTCTTTTGGCAAGGATATAGATATTGTAGCATCTAATAATGATGGTATGGGAATGTCAATGTTTAATGCATGGTCTAAAGACCAAGGTGTTCCTACATTTGGATATGATGCAAACAGTGATGCGGTGGCTGCTATTGCAGATGGTTATGGTGGAACAATCAGCCAGCACGCAGACGTTCAAGCATATTTAACACTTCGTGTTCTGCGTAATGCTTTAGATGGTGTGGATATTGACACAGGTATTGGTACAGCAGATGATGCAGGCAACGTTTTATCAGATGACGTTTATATATATAAAGAAGATGAGCGTTCATACTATGCACTGAATGTTGCAGTTACTGCTGATAACTATAAAGACTTTACGGATTCTACAAAAATTTATGAACCAGTATCATCACAGCTTGATGAGGGTTCACATGCTTCAAAGAAAGTATGGCTCAATATTTACAATGCATCAGATAACTTTTTAAGTTCAACATACCAGCCACTTCTTCAAAATTATGATGATTTGCTTAATCTGCAAGTTGAATATATTGGTGGTGATGGACAGACAGAATCTAATATTACAAACAGGCTTGGCAATCCAGGACAGTATGACGCATTTGCAATTAACATGGTTAAAACAGATAATGCTGCTTCTTATACAGCTTTGTTAAACCAGTAATGATTTTGAATTATTGAATATGGTATACAAAAAATATTAGGGAGAAGAAATTCTCCCTAATAATCTTAAATACAGGGGTGAAAACTATGGGAGATAAGAAAAATGATACCATCTTATCAATCCAGGGCATGAGCAAGTCCTTCGGTCGAAACAGGGTTTTAGACCACATCAATCTGGATGTAAAAGCTGGTACGGTTATGGGCCTTATGGGTGAAAATGGTGCTGGAAAATCAACAATGATGAAATGCCTTTTTGGCACATACCAGAAAGATGAAGGCAAGATTTTGCTAGACGGCAGAGATGTAAGTTTTTCTGGACCCAAAGATGCTCTTGAAAATGGGATTGCGATGGTTCACCAAGAACTGAACCAGTGTTTGGAAAGAAATGTAATTGATAATTTATTTCTGGGACGCTATCCTGTCAACTCATTAGGGGTGATAGATGAGGGTAGAATGAAGAAAGAAGCTTCTGAGCTTTTCAGAAAACTAGGTATGACTGTAAATCTTACACAGCCTATGCGAAATATGTCTGTATCACAGAGACAGATGTGTGAGATTGCTAAGGCAATTTCTTATCATTCTAAGGTTATTGTACTTGATGAACCTACTTCATCACTTACAGTACAAGAAGTAGCTAAACTGTTTGAAATGATGAGAATGTTAAAGAAACAGGGAATTGCTTTAATTTATATTTCTCATAAAATGGATGAAATTTTTGAAATTTGCGATGAGATATCAGTTCTTCGGGATGGAAACCTAGTTATGACAAAAAGCAGCAAAGAGACAAATATGAATGAGCTGATTGCTGCTATGGTTGGACGTTCTCTTGAAAACCGTTTTCCACCAATTGACAATAAACCAAAGGATGTTGTTTTATCTGTGCAGCATCTATCCACAAAATTTGAACCTTATCTGCAAGATGTCACTTTTGATGTAAAAGAAGGCGAAATTTTTGGACTGTATGGTTTAGTTGGTGCTGGGCGTACAGAACTTATGGAAACAATATTTGGTATAAGAACCAGAGCAGCAGGACGTGTTTATTTTAAAGGTCGCCTTATGAATTTTAACAATGCAAAAGAGGCTATGGACCATGGCTTTGCATTGATTACAGAAGAGCGTAAAGCAAATGGACTTTTTTTAAAAGGAGACCTCACTTTTAATACTACAATTGCAAATTTGCCCCAGTATAAATCTGGTTTTGCACTTTCTGAACAAAAAATGGTTAAAGCAACGGCAAAAGAAATTAAAATTATGCATACAAAGTGCATGGGACCAGATGATATGATTTCAAGTTTATCTGGAGGTAACCAGCAAAAAGTTATTATGGGCAAATGGCTGGAACGCAGTCCTCAGGTATTTATGATGGATGAACCTACAAGGGGAATTGATGTTGGTGCTAAATATGAAATTTATGAGCTGATTATAAATATGGCAAAACAGGGCAAGACAATTATCGTTGTTTCTTCTGAAATGCCAGAGATTTTGGGCATTACAAATCGCATTGGTGTAATGTCAAATGGGCATCTTTCAGGAATTGTAAATACAAAAGAGACGAATCAGGAAGAGCTATTAAGACTCAGCGCAAAATACCTATAATGGGGGAGATGAACATATATGGCAAATGAAAAAATTCTCACGGCTGAACAAGAAATTCAGCTTCGTAAGCCAATAGACGATTATGTTGGCAAGATTCAAAAAAAGATAGACGCTCTTAGATTGGATGGAGTAGATAAGGTTATTTCTCTTCAGAATGATATTGATGCTATAAAAAGAGATCACGTTCTTACAAAAGCAGAAAAAGAAACTGCCATCGCAGAAAAGAATGCTCAGCTTGAAAAGGCAAAGGGAATTGAACAAAAAAACCAGAGTGAAATTTCAAAGCTGGTATCTGATGCCGAAAATTACCTAAATGCACATTTTGACAATAAGTATTATAAGCCAGTTAAGGAAAGCTGTAAACTGGAAAAAGAGTCGGCAAGGAAGAGATATGCTAGAAAAGTCGATGAATTAAAACAAGAACATACTACAACAGTAGCAAGTCTTTCAGACCATCAGGAAATTAAGGATGAGAATTATGTCTATAAGAATCGATTGTTTGATGCCAAAATGAAACGTAATAAAGAGTTTCAAGAAATTAAAGACAGAAGACACGCTGCATATACTTATAAATATCATTTAATTGACTTGCTGCGTATGTCAAAGTTTACTTTCATAGAATCACAGACGCAAAAATGGGAAAATTATAGATATTCATTTAATACCAGATCATTTTTATTACAGAATGGTTTATATATTGCTATTGTCTTAATTTTCATTATGTTGTGCATTATTACACCAATAGTAAAAAAACAACCACTGCTTACTTATAACAATGTTCTAAATGTCCTCCAGCAAGCTTCACCACGTATATTTCTTGCACTTGGTGTTGCAGCTCTTATTCTTCTTGCTGGTACAGACCTTTCTATTGGACGTATGGTTGGCATGGGAATAACTACTGGAACAATTATTATGCACCAAGGAATAAACACAGGTTCTGTGTTTGGACATATTTTCGATTTTACAGGTTTGCCAATTATTGCCAGAATATTTTTTGCACTTATTATGTGTATTCTTTTATGTACATTTTTTACAACAATTGCGGGATTTTTTACTGCAAAGTTCAAGATGCACCCATTTATCTCAACAATGGCTAATATGTTAGTAATTTTTGGTCTTGCCACTTATGCAACTAAAGGTGTTTCATTCGGTGCAATAGAACAGTCTATTCCTGCAATAATAATTCCAAAGATAAATGGTTTTCCTACAATTATACTTTGGGCAGTAGCCGCAGTTATTATTGTATGGTTTATCTGGAACAAAACAACATTTGGCAAAAACCTTTATGCAGTTGGCGGCAATGCAGAAGCTGCTGCTGTTTCTGGTATATCCGTATTCCGTGTAACAGTAGGTGCATTTATTATGGCTGGTGTTTTATATGGATTTGGTTCATGGCTTGAGTGTATAAGAATGGTAGGTTCTGGTTCTGCTACTTATGGTCAGGGCTGGGAGATGGATGCCATTGCTGCCTGTGTGGTAGGTGGAATATCTTTTACTGGTGGTATTGGTAAGATTTCTGGTGTTGTAGTAGGTGTATTTATATTTACTGCACTTACATATTCGCTTACTATTTTAGGAATTGATACAAACTTACAGTTTGTGTTCTCTGGTATAATAATACTTGTTGCGGTAACACTTGACTGTCTGAAATATGTACAGAAAAAATAAAAAAAATACTAGCATTTGCTATTAAGTTGTTATATAATTATATAATACTAGAACGTAGCAAACTCAAAAAAACTGGCTTTCTAACCAGTTTTTTTGAATTTAATAGAAAGCTTTTAGGTAAGCGGAAAGGAAGGGATATTATGACAAAATCTATGAAAAAAAGGGGAGGAGGAATTGCATTTTTACTGTGTATCGCCATGCTTGTGTGCAGTATTTATATTGTACCTAAAGATACAAAGAAGGCATATGCGGCAGAAAAATACACATCTCCAATAACAGAATATGCAAAAGATGCAGATACCACAACATGGAAAGTTTTGTGGGTTGTTCCGTTAGTAACTACAGCAGAAAGTGGAGCACAAGAAGGTTCTAAGGTATCGGATTTGCAGCTTAATAATTTAGAAAATTATATAGTTCCAAACTTTGAAGACTATATATACGAATACTCCATGCATTATATGAAGATTGACAGCACTATTATTACAGTGCCTAAAGTAGAAGCTAGCAATCATGGTTCAAGAGGATATTATATTGATGCTGAACCGCTTCAGGCTGCAATAGAGGGTGAAGGAGTAAATGTACTTAAAGGAACTACTCTTGAACCGCTTAAGAAGTATGACCAGATTACTTGTGCTTGGGGACCTACAAATTTTGATGATAACTCTAAATCAGTGGTAACACATGGCTTTGCAGGACTAGGCGGTCCAAGATTTGACGGATTAAAGGCAGGTTTTAACCAAATTCCTTTATTCTCAGCTACACTAGATGTTACAGAAGGAGATACTTGGAAAGACAGTGAGGGTAATTTAACAAGGCATTTTTACTATTGTGATTTATTCGTACATGAGTTTATGCACAATCTGGAGTTTTGGGTATCTATGGAATATCCAGATGGTGTAAAAAGAGAAATGCCTAGTCCAGATGGGTGTTGGAATTACTATACACCATTTGATGGTTTTGATTTAATGGAGGATTTCTATAAGAATTTTTTCAAAGGGAATGTTCCAGTGTCTATAGACAGTAAAGAAACTTTTGGTATGACAGTAACAGATTATGCAAATAATCCAGCTAAATTTAGTAATAGTGAACCTTTAGGTGTGGCTACCGCTAGCAGTATAGAAGAGTTAAATAAAGTCTTATTTGATGCTTCCATGTTTAATACAGATGCTAATACATGTATTAATTTAGCTGGCAATATTGATGCGGCTGGTGCACAACTTATTTGTATTGATACCTTTGAGGGAACAATCAATGGAAATGGTTACTGTATCGCAAATGCTAAACTTGAAAATTCCCATGCTTTTGTCAGAGTATTAAAGAAAAGTGGTGTTATTAAAGATTTACATTTTGCTAACATAAATGTCAATAACAAGGGAATTGGAGCATTTACAGGAGCCGTTGTTGCAGAAAACTATGGTACAATTTCTGGCTGTTCTGTTTCTGGTTCTATTTATAATGATGATTGGCAGACAGGCGGTATCTGTGGAGAAAACTATGCTACAGGAACAATATCAAACTGCAGCAATTCTGCTAGTGTCCGTGGTACTGCACGTTATGTGGGAGGTATCGCTGCAACTTCAGAGGGAAAGATTGACCACTGTTTTAACACAGGAACAGTAAGTGGAGACTTGGCAGCTTCTATAACGAATATTCTTAGTGGCAACTGTGATAAAACATATACTCTTGATACTGTAGCAACTGGTAATATTGGAGAACATAAGACAGCACAAGAACTGTTATCTGATGATTTTCTTGCTTTGTTAAATGACGGTGGAAGTGTATGGAAGAAAGGCACAAAATATCCAGTACATTCAAATATTAAATTTGATCCATCTGAATATGAAGTAATACCTGATGTAAACTATGTTTTATATGTAAATGGTGGCAATGTCAAGCAGTCAGATAATACAAAAATTAATTATAAAGTAAAAACATATAAGACAGATTTAAAAGCATCTACTATTACAACCACAGATAAAAAAGGAAAAACAAAAGTTAAAAATGGAAAATTAATAGCAGGTATTACGCTTTCAGAAAGTATGCCTGATATCTCTAAAGGAAAATTTCCTGTAGATAATAATGCAAAGAAAATTGCGACGGTTTCAATCAGCAAGGGAAATGTAAAAATAACAGCAAAGAACCAGCCTGGAGAGGTATATTTATGGGTAATGGATACAGGTGATAAAAGGGCGTATACTTGTGAAAAAGTGTCTGTAAAGCCTGCTCCATCAAAATTACAGATTTTTGCTCAACCCGATGGTAATAAGGACAGTAAGAGCGTTTATAAAAAGGATAATATAGAGCTTGGAGCTGAAACAAAACTTTATCTTTACCCAACTTATAAACTAAATGGTACAATGCAAAAGACAGAAGATGCATCTTATACAATTAGTGTAGATGATAAGGTGAAAGATTATTTTACAGTAAGTCAAAATGCAAGTGACCCATATAGTTTTTCTGTAAAAGCTATTTCTTTAAAGAATAACAAGAAAGTAACTGGAAAAATTACGATAAAGTGTAATGAAAATGGTAAAAAAGCTGTATTTTCAGCAACGGCATTAAACCGTGTACAAAAAATTACATTAAAATCTACTTCTGACCCGACTTTAGAAGCTGCAACAGGAACTGCTGTATTATCAATTGAAAAGTCTGATACAGCTAAAATAACAAAAGATTTTGAAATAACTATTTCAAAAAATAATGATACTCTTGAAACTACAGATAAACCAAAAATATATGCAATGGGAAATGAACAAGGGTTTGATGTGACTAAGATGAAAGAAGGAAAAGTTAAAATTACATCTAAGCCAGATAACAACCAGAAAAAATTATCTGCAAAATTATCCAAGGATAAAAAAATATTGAAAGTAACAGCGGCAAAGGGTGTTTCAGCAGGAACGACAGGATATTACATTATTGTCTACAATACAGTAGAAGGAAAAGGATATAGAGTTATAAAAATAACAGTAACTGAGTAAATATGCTTGTTGTATAAAAAAATTTTTAGGAACTGTCTTAACATTGGCAGTTCCTTTTTCGCTTATAAAGATTTACATTTATTCTTGTGTTTGCTATAATAAAGCAAATTAGGGATGTGTATGGAGAATAAATAATGGATAGATATAAGGTACTTTTAGTAGATGACGAAGAGGAAGTAATACAAGTCATTATTAAGAAAATTAACTGGGAAGAGATTGGTTTTATTGTAACTGGCTATGCTGACAATGGCATACGAGCTTTTGAGATGGTAGAGGAATTTCAGCCCGATGTTGTTATGACAGATATTAAAATGCCATTTATGGATGGTATGGAATTATCTAAACGTATTAAAGCAGAGTATCCAACAACTAAAATTTTGTTTTTTACTGGTTTTGACGAGTTTGAATATGCAAAAGAGGCGATTCATCTTGAGGCAGAAGAATACTTATTAAAGCCTGTAAATTCTGTAGAATTAACTAATGTATTTATGCGGTTAAAGACAAAATTAGACCAAGAAATCAACGAAAAACGAAATGTAGAAATTTTGCAAAAATACTATATGGAGTCATTGCCTCTTTTACAGACAAATTTTTATTCTTCACTGATAGAAGGTAAAATACATGAAGAAGAAATTCCGAAATACCTTTCAGATTACCAATTGTCTTTTACAGGACCATTTTTTTGCAGTCTAGTTATCCATACATCATCTAGCCAAGTACCTGATAATATAAATCCTGTGCTTTTATCTACCTCTGTCTATAAACAGGCAAAAGAACGTCTAGCTTCAAAATGGCAGGCGAAGTGTTTTTCTTATCTTGGTAATACAGTTCTGATTTCACAGCTTAAAAAAGAAAGTGACGTGTCAGAACTGACAGATGAATGTGATAGATTTTGCAAATATGCCAGAAATATTATTGGAGCGGTTGTAACTGTGGGTATTGGACAAGTATGTGAAAATATTATTGCATTGCCACAGTCTTACTGCAGTGCAAGAGAAGCAGTATCGTATCGAGTAATTTATGGTGCTTCTAGAGCAATTAATATGAAAGAAATAACTTTCAAAAAAGTAGAAAAAGTCACTTCAGCAGATGATGCAGGGCTATCTGACTTATTTAAAATGATAAGTATTGGTTCTGAAGAAGATGTTTCTAAAGCAGCAGACCAGTATTTGTCATATACATCTTTTCCAAATAAATCTTTGCAGCAATATCA
>CANOID010000015.1 GCA_947565985.1 uncultured Lachnoclostridium sp. | reverse complement strand
TACGAGGTCTGCGAAGCAGGAAGCCCATTGGCTTTAGACAATGGGTAGTTCACAAATATAATGGTGGTGACAAATAATGTTTGGTTTTAAGAAAAAGCAACAGGTTGAACCTTATGATAAAAGCAGTACAAAACCTGTAATACGTGCCAGCATATGCACAGGCGAGAAAGTGGCGGGATTTAAAGAAATACAGACTGGAAAATTCCATGATATCATGGTGATTAAAAATGATGGTGATTTACAGACATTTATGCAAAAATATGATGTAGCAAAAGAAGATATTGTAAAGGAGTATTAAGTAGTTACTATTCACAGTCAGTTAAGTTCGAGGATTTTTGACCGCTTTTTGTCAAAAATACGAGTTTAACAGTGCCAATTTGTGTGTTTTTTACACAAATTGTGTGCATCTCAGCGCTGAAAGCGCTACTTGTTACTATGAAACGGCAAAGCCGTGAATAGTAACATTAAGTAAGCATCAATGATTTTTTAATGCTGGAATTCCTTGCATTTATTCTGATATTGCTATATAATAATACTATTAGGCTTCGAGAATCAACGCTATTTTTTAATACACAATATTTTGCTTATGGAGGATGTTATGGATATTAGGGACTTTGTGGATTTGAGAAAATTACAACAAATACAAGACGATTTATCCGATGCAACTGGACTTGCAGCTGTAATATTGGACAATAAGGGTGAAAAGATTACTAAAGAGAGCAATTATACTGATTTTTGTGCAAAATATACACGTAATTCTGATGAAGGTCGCCGCCGTTGTCAAAAGTGTATGAACAGTAATTCGGGTGTGTACAGTTGTCATGCGGGGCTGATGGAATACAACATTGATATTATGTTAGACAATGAAAAAATTGGTTCTGTTGTTGGAGGACAAGTGTTGTCAAGACAACCTGATGAAGAAACATTCAGAAGAACAGCCGCAGAACTTGGCATTGACCCTGATACATACATAAATGCACTTAAAAAAGTAACTGTAAATAGTGAAAAGAATATTAGAGCAGGAGCTAACGTATTTGGTCACATGATAAATATATTTATAAATGGTGAATATTCACGCAGTAATAGTGGTGGCAAATTAAGTCAGCTCCAAGAAGAAATAAACCATGCTACAAATGTTATACAAAAGATTAATACTAATACAAGTTCACTTAAATCAATAGCCAATAAACAAAAGATGCTTTCACTTAATGCCTCTATAGAAGCAGCAAGAAGCGGTGAGGCTGGTGTAGGTTTTGCTGTAGTTGCAAAAAGCATGGGTGAGTTGTCCTCACAGTCAGCTACAATCTATGGAGATATTGAAAGGTCTGTAATTGAGGTTACAGATTCAATAGGAAAATTGGCAGCATTATTTGAAAATAGTTAAGTTAAACTGTGGAGCCTGCAAACGCAGACTCCACAATTTAGGCTAAAAACGAAAATCTCTCTTTCCACCATTCATTTCATTAAGATATTTCATTGCTGTATTTCTTACTTTTTCGTTTGGTACTTTGAGTATTTCTTTTGCAATCAGCTCTTCACCTATGCGTTTTGTATCTTCTGCTGCGTAGTCTTCAAGGTATTCTTTAAGTGTCATAAGTGCGTTTGGCTGGCAGCAGTTTACAATTTGCCCACTCTTTAAGAGTGACATAAACCTGTCTCCTGTCCTTCCTGCACGGTAACAAGCTGTACAAAAACTTGGTATATATCCAAGTTCCATAAGCCATTTAACTACTTCATCAAGTGTACGAGTATCACTTACATCAAATTGTGCAGAGCTATCATCTCTAACTGGTTCAACATATCCACCTACACTTGTACGTGAACCTCCACTTATCTGTGAAATTCCAAGATTAAGCACCTTTTCCCTTGTCTGCTGCGACTCCCTTGTGGAGATAATCATGCCTGTATATGGTACTGCAATTCTTATTATAGCAACAATTTTTTCAAATATTTCATCTGGCACTGCATTGTCAAAGTCTGATGTATCAATATCATCAGCAGGGCAAATTCTTGGTACACTTATTGTATGAGGTCCTACACCATGTACAGCTTCAAGATGTTCTGCGTGCATAAGGATTCCTACCAATTCATAGCGGTACATCTCAAGACCAAAAAGCACACCAATGCCAACATCGTCAATGCCACCCTGCATTGCTCTGTCCATTGCTTCGGTATGATATGCATAATCATGTTTTGGTCCAGTAGGATGAAGCTGTTCATAAGACTTTTTGTTATATGTCTCTTGGAAAAGAATATATGTACCAATGCCAGCATTTTTAAGTTTTGTATAATTTTCTACAGTAGTAGCAGCAATATTCACATTGACACGGCGAATTGCACCATTTTTATGCTTAATACTATAAATTGTGTTTATACTTTCGAGAATATATTCAAGTGGGTTATTTACAGGATCTTCTCCAGATTCGATTGCAAGCCTTTTATGTCCCATATCTTGAAGTGCAATAACTTCATTCTTAATCTCTTCCTGTGTGAGTTTTTTTCTTGGAATATGTTTGTTATTATGGTGATATGGGCAATATGTACAGCCGTTGACACAATAATTGGAAAGATAGAGTGGTGCAAACATTACAATTCTCTTGCCATAAAATTTTTCTTTAATCTCAACTGCAAGCCTCTTTATTTCCACATCGACTTCTGGAATTTCACACTCAAGAAGTATCGCTGCCTCTTTATGAGAAATACCTTTTGCTTTTTTAGCTTTGTCTAATATTTCATTTATAAGTGTTATATTGTTCTTATTTTTCTTTGCATAGTCCAGACATTCAAGAATTTCCTCATCATTAATAAATTCTTCTGCCTTCATTGAATTGGGATTATAATTCATCTTAATTGCATCTCCTTTACTAATACATATTACAATATATCAATATATAAATCAATATTAAAATTTTATTGTATTCATTCAGAAATAATTTTTACTTGTAGCATATGAAAAGCAATGATATAATAGAATAAGTATGTCAATTAGAAGGTAGTCCAACTTTTGAGGATTTTAATATCAAAGGAAATATTGGAGGAGAATATGGATAATATAAAAAACAGGATAGAAAACCTGAAAAAAGCCAAAAATGCAGTTATACTTGCACATTATTATGTCCCTGATGAAGTACAGGAAATAGCAGATTATATTGGAGACTCATATTATCTTAGTAAGATAGCAAAGGATGCAAGTCAGGATACAATAGTATTTTGTGGTGTATCTTTTATGGGTGAGAGTGCAAAAATTTTAAATCCTGGCAAAAAGGTGCTTATGCCTGATATTACAGCCGATTGTCCTATGGCACATATGGCAGAGGTAGAAAAAATTGAAGCGGTACGCAGGCAATATGATAATGTTGCTGTAGTCTGTTATATTAATTCTACTGGTGAACTAAAAAAACATTCAGATGTTTGTGTAACATCTGCTAATGCAATAAAGATAGTAAAGGCACTGCCTAATAAAAATATATATTTTATACCTGACGAAAATCTTGGACATTATGTTGCTTCGCAAGTTCCAGATAAGCATTTTATATTTAACGATGGTTTTTGTCCAGTTCATGCTAAAATAGGACAAGTAGATGTCAAATCGTCAAAAAATGCACATCCTAATGCACTTTTGCTTGTTCATCCAGAATGTCGCGAGGAGGTTCTTAAAGAGGCAGATTACATAGGAAGCACTTCTGGTATTATAAATTATGCATCCCAAAGTGAGGCTTCAGAGTTTATCATAGGAACAGAGCTTGGCGTTATGTATGAACTTAAACGTAAAAATCCAGATAAAAAGTTTTATCCTCTTATGCCAGACCAGATTTGTGAGGATATGAAAAAAATAACTTTAGAAAAAGTACTTGAGTGTATGGAAAATGAAAGCGGTGCTGTAGAAGTAACTGATGAATTAAGAAATTCTGCTAATGCATCCCTTGACCGTATGCTTGAATTAGCATAAGTGCAGATGTTAAGTGATAACATGGGGGACTATTATGATTAAGGATGCAGATGTTGTCATTGTAGGTACAGGTGCAGCAGGGCTTTTTTGCGCACTTCATTTTACAAAGGACACAAGAATACTTATGATAACAAAAGACGCAATGGATAAGAGTGATTCATTCCTTGCACAAGGAGGAATGTGTATGCTCCGCGATGAAGATGACTATGATGCTTATTTTGAAGATACAATGAAAGCAGGACACTACGAAAATAATAGGCAATCAGTAGAAATAATGATAAGGTCATCACAGAATATAGCATCAGAACTTACTGGATATGGTGTAAAATTTCAGAAGGATGGCAAAAATTTTTTATTTACGCGTGAGGGAGGGCATAGTAGACCACGTATATTATTTCATGAGGATATAACTGGTAAGGAAATTACAAGTACACTCTTAGAAAACGTATTAAAAAGAAAAAATATCGAAATTTTGGAATATACTTCGATGCTTGATATAATTTGTGATGACAATAATTCATGCTGTGGTATAGTAATGTGTAACAAAGATGGAGATATATCTCTTGTAAGAGCGGATTATACTGTTCTTGCATGTGGCGGGCTTGGTGGACTGTATAAACATTCCACGAATTTTAAGCATATTACAGGAGACGCACTTGCTATAGCATATAAACATGGTATTAAAGTGGAAAATGTAAGTTATATACAGATGCATCCTACGACGCTGTATTCAGAGAAACAAGGAAGACGTTTTCTTATATCTGAGTCTGTACGCGGAGAAGGTGCAATACTTTTAAATAAGAAGAAAGAGCGTTTTTGCGATGAATTAATGCCAAGAGATATAGTTGCTGCAGAAATTAAGAAACAGATGGAAAAGGATAGTATGCCTTATGTATGGCTCTCAATGGAAAACATACCACAAGATGAGATAAGAAATCATTTTCCTAATATACTTGAGCAGTGTCTTAAAGAAGGGTATGACCCTGTTAATGGATATATACCTGTAGTTCCAGCACAGCATTATTTTATGGGAGGGATTAAAGTAAACAGTAATAGCAGAACTTCAATGCCATACCTTTATGCGGTAGGTGAGACTTCATGTAATGGAGTACATGGGAGAAACCGACTTGCAAGCAATTCATTGCTTGAGTCTATGGTATTTGCAAAAAGGGCAGCAGATGAAATTCAAGGGGAAATACTATCCAAAATAAATAAACCTCGAAATTTAGATGATGATTATTTTATAAAACTTGTCAATTATAAGGATTATAAAGATATCAAAACTCTTGGTATTAAGTATAAAACAATAGTTCTTAATGAGATAGAAAAAGAAATTAATGAAATAGAAAAAGGAGATAAAATACATGAATGACCCAGTTACTTTAAAAATAAATGCAGACAGATATATACGTATGGCACTTGAAGAGGATATTTCAAGTGGAGATATATCAACTAGTTGTGTTATGCCAAACTATCAGAAAGGACAAGCGGAGCTTATATGTAAGCAGGATGGAATAGTTGCAGGACTTTTTGTATTTAAGAGAGTATTTGAACTGTTGGATGATACTGTTACATTTGATATGCGTGTAAATGAGGGAGATGTTGTAAAAAATGGCGAACTTATGGCAGTGATTACAGGCGATATAAGAGCAATGCTTTCAGGTGAGCGGACAGCACTTAACTATTTGCAGCGAATGAGTGGTATTGCTACTTATACTAATTCTATTGTAAAACTGCTTGAAGGAAGCCATACAATACTTCTTGATACAAGAAAAACTACGCCTAATATGAGAATTTTTGAAAAATATGCTGTGAGAGTAGGCGGTGGAAGTAATCACCGTTTTAACCTTTCTGATGGTGTAATGCTTAAAGATAACCATATTGGGGCTGCAGGAAGTATTACTAAGGCTGTGCAGATGGCAAAGACAGGTGTATCGTTTGTACATAAGATAGAAGTTGAAACTGAAAACCTTGACATGGTACGTGAAGCGGCAGATGCAGGAGCCAACATAATAATGCTTGATAATATGTCACCAGATGAAATGCAAAAGGCCATTAAGATTATAGATGGCAGAGCACTTACAGAATGTTCTGGCAACGTTACAAAAGAGAATATTAAAAATATTATAGATATAGGAGTTGATTATATATCAAGTGGTGCACTTACACATTCAGCACCAATACTGGATATATCGCTTAAGAATTTACACGCAGTTTAAATAGTTGAAATAAAAATCTGCCATTCTGCTTGTTTTATAATACTGGCAGAATGGCAGTTTAATTATATTTGTGCAATTTCTTTATATTGCTCTTTTAGACAGTTGTATAGGTTTTTATAAACTTGATGAAATTTGTCATACTTTGATTTATTATCAATGTTAGGTTGACATTCTTTATTGGGGTCTTTGTGTATCATTTTGTGACAGGCATCTTGTACACTTGGGTATATTCCAGCACCAACGCCAGCTAATATAGCAACTCCAAGTGCAGGACCTTCAGATGCGGTAACTGTATTTACATTACAGCCAAACATATCAGACATCATCTGACGCTGTGTAGCATTTTTAGCACCTCCGCCGCATGCCATCATATCATCAACATTAATTCCCATTTCTTCAAGAATATCTTTGCAGTCTGTAAGTGAATAACAAATACCTTCCATAACAGCACGTGCAATATCAGCTTTAGAGTGCATACTTGACAATCCAAAAAACACGCCACGGCAATCAGGGTCAAGGTGTGGTGTGCGTTCACCATTAAGGTATGGCAAATAGATAAGTTTGTTTGCACCAATAGGTGTTTTTTCTATATCAGCATTGATTAAGTTAAACACATCACAGCCCTGTTCTTTTGCCTCATATTTATATTCAGCTCCCAGATTGTCAAGATACCATGAGAATGAATAGCCAGCCGCCTGTGTGACACCCATAACGTGCCATGCATCTGGGACTGCACAGCAGAAAGTATGTACACGCCCCTGTGAATCAATTTTTATATTATCTGAATGGGCGAATACAACACCACTTGTTCCTATAGTGGTAAACGCCTTGCCATCTTCAACTACACCTGTGCCAACTGCTGCAGCTGCATTATCACCAGCACCTCCTACTACAACTGTAGACGTAGAAAGTCCTGTTTTTTCTGCAATTTCCGGAAGAATCGTACCTGTAACCTCAGGCGATTCATATACTTTGGCAAGGAGGCTTTTATCTATCCCAAGTTTTTCAAGAACTTCATCAGACCATTGACGTTTTGGAACGTCAAGTAGCTGCATTCCAGAAGCGTCTGATACTTCTGTAGCAAACACACCAGTAAGTATATACCTTACATAATCTTTTGGAAGAAGTATATGCCTGCATTTTGCATAGTTTTCAGGTTCGTTGTTTTTAACCCAGAGTATTTTAGAAGCTGTAAATCCAGTAAGTGCAGGATTAGCCGTTATCTCAATAAGACGCTTTGCACCAACTTTTTCAGTTATCTGCTTACACTCTTTTTCAGTACGTTGGTCGCACCATATAATAGAAGGGCGTATTACTTTGCCAGTTTTATCAAGCATTACAAGCCCATGCATCTGTCCAGATATTCCAAGCCCTTTAATATCCTTTGCATTAACTTTTGATTCCTTTATTACTTTAGTTATGGTTTCTAAAGCAGCATCACGCCAGTCTTCGGGGTTTTGTTCTGCCCATCCATTCTTTGGAGTGTAAAGTGGATAGCTCATTCCCGCGGAAGCTATAACATCCCCATTTTCATTAAAAAGAACTGTTTTTGTTGAGGAAGTGCCTAAATCGATTCCAATTAAATAATTCATATATATACCGTCCTTTCTTTATATAGATATGATTTTATTATATTTTGATAAAATTGGCAATCTAAAAAACTGGACATTATAAGTTACGATATTATACATTTTATTAGAAAGTTTTAGTAAAAAAATTTTTCATAAAGTTTTTTTACTATTAACAAACTAAATTGTCAAGCCAATAAATAATAAAATGGATAAAAAAATTGATAAAATAATCGACAAAACAAAAAAAAGTTGTTATACTAATAATAAGTGTAACGTAAAAGGAAGGGGGTTGCTTATATGGGAGCAGAAGATAAAGATGCCAATTCATATAATTATCTTGTACCTACATAC
Organism: uncultured Lachnoclostridium sp.; assembly: GCA_947565985.1. Lineage (GTDB taxonomy): Bacteria > Bacillota > Clostridia > Lachnospirales > Lachnospiraceae > Butyribacter. Next base: position 28,275 of record CANOID010000015.1, on the reverse strand, counting down.
AGACCAAAGCCACTTACTAAGTATGATACCCATAAAGCATCAGAGCTTCGCAATATTGTAAATGAGATAACCAAGCTTACAAAAGAGTCACCAACTTATTTTGTAAAAATGAACGATGCTAAGCAGACATACCTGCTTGGTGTAAAAGAATCAGCGATAATGTTTCAGAATGGTTTTGAAGAACTTTGTGACAGTTCACCTGACAGTGCTTTTAATAATAAAAAAGCTTATTCATCTGATGTAGAGAAAGTTGGTGCTCGTATTATAGGAAATGACCAAAGCAAGCTTCCTGATGGATTTTCAATAAGGGTTGAAAATCTTGCTTTAAGCCAGATTAACAGAGGTAGAGAATTGTATTTAACAGGTAAGGGACTTGCTGGTGGGACATATAAATTCCAAGTCAATGTTGGTGATGATATGTATGACTTCCAATACAATGTTAGAAATGATGCTAATAACAGGGAAATTATAAATGGACTATCTTCATTTATTAATAAAGCGAATATAGGAATACAGACAAGGATAGAGAAGAACCCAGAGAATCCAAATAGAGTTTGTATGAAGATAGAATCCGATGCAACAGGTTCAGCAGCAGGAGAACCAATTTTTACACTTGCTGATAAAGATACAAGTGGAAATGGGCTTGTATCATACTTAGAACTTGACAGGATTGAACGCAGCCCTAAGAGTTCAACATTTTATATGGATGGGACACAAAGGCATACACTTTCCAATGAGTTTACTATGGGCAGATGCCTTAAAGTCACGCTTAGGGAAGCATCTGATGTAGATATTGATATAAATTTTTATCCTGACAGTGACAGGATTCTTGAAAGTCTGCAAAAAATTGCAGATGCATATAATTTTATGCTTGACAGCTCAGAAGAATTTTCAAAGGTTGCAAGTTATAATCTTAAACTTGCCAATGACATTCAAGCTACAATAAGACCATTTAAAGCAGAACTTGAATCATGTGGTTTTGTCTTTAATGAAGATAACAGGATTATGTTTGATACATCACTTACACTACAGGCTATTAATGATGGTGAGCTACAAAAGCTTTTTACAAGGACTTCACCATTTGTTCAGACTATGGTAGGTAAAGCATATGAAATTAAGCTTAACCCTATGGAATATGTGGATAAACTTATGGGAACATATCCAGATTTTAGCAAGCCGTCAGAAGGATTTTCATACATAACATCCCTCTACAGCGGACTTATTTTTAATTATTATTTTTAATGGTTTAATTAGCTATGTTATCAATGTCTGAATTTTCTTCTGAAATAACAGATACTACGATTTTGTGAGGAAGGCATACAATTGTTTCGCCGTTATACCTGATTTTTTTCTGCTTCTGGCAGAGTTTGTCAGGGCAATCTGCTTCAGTAATTGATGCATAACTATCTTTAATTTGTAAAGTATTTTTTCCGCCGTTATATCCATCTATTGTGATGGTTGAATCTTCATTGAGCGGAAGTGTTTCATAAATCATGCTATCTACAGTGACTTGTACAAAAGCTCCATCTTCGTGATGAAGCCATCTGTTAGCAGCTAAAAGTATAACTGCGATGGCAAGAAATACAGATATTAAAATTATGTCATTACGTTTTGTTTTCATAATATAATAAATCCTTTCTAAAAATATTTTATCACAATGCAGATGTTATGAAAAGAAAAAAAAGACCTTGACTAGCCACAGATAATTGTGCTATACTTGTTTGGCGATGTAACAGGTCTTTTTTTATTTATAGGAAATTATATACAGGATAATTTATGGAGGTGAAACTTGTGAGAGTAAAGATTACTTTAGCATGTACAGAGTGTAAACAGCGCAATTATGATACTACTAAGGAAAAGAGAAACCATCCTGACAGAATGGAGATAAGAAAGTATTGCAGGTTCTGTAGAAGACATACAATGCATAAAGAGACAAAATAGTCCCGCATAAAGTAATGGATGGAGGCTGATTATGGGAGATTCTGAAAACAAAGAAGAAGTTGTACAGGACAAACCAAACAAAACTGATAATACAGATAACGCTGAAAAAAAAGTCGGCGGTCGTATACAGAAGTTAAAGGCCGAATTTAACAGAATTATATGGCCAGATAAGAATACGGTCGTAAAGGAAACTACAGCAGTAGTTGTTGTAACGGTTATTTTAGGTATAATCATTGCTTTGCTTGATTTAATTATTAAGACAGGCCTTGATAAAATTCTTCAGATAGGATAAGGGGATAGACTATGGCAGATACAGAAGCGCATTGGTATGTTGCCCACACTTATTCAGGATATGAGAATAAGGTTAAGATGGACATTGAAAAAACTATTCAAAACCGCAACCTCCAGGACCAAATTCTGGAAGTTTCAGTACCTATGTTAAATGTCACAAAAGACGGTGACGGGGAAGGAAAGACTGTACAACAGAAGATGTTCCCGGCGTATGTTCTTATTAAAATGATTATGAATGATGATACATGGTATGTTGTCCGTAATACACGTGGAGTAACGGGTTTTGTGGGTCCGGGTTCTAAACCAGTGCCTCTTACAGAGGCAGATATAGAAAGCATGGGACTTAAGGTAGATGCTCCTAATGCACCATTTAGTATTGGCGATTCTGTAGTTATTAAATCTGGAGTATGGGAAGATACCGAGGGCATTGTCCGTCAGATTGACCACAAGAACAGCACGGTTACGATTAATATAGATATGTTTGGTCGTGAAACGCCAGTGGAGATGAGCTTCAGTGACGTTAAGGCTATTTAGTTTTATATGGTTTGTAAAATTATATTAGGAGGTACTTTAAAATGGCTAAAAAAGTCGAAGGATATATAAAGTTGCAGATTCCTGCTGCTAAGGCAACGCCGGCACCACCTGTTGGTCCTGCACTTGGACAGCATGGTGTTAATATTGTACAGTTCACAAAGGAGTTTAATGCTAAGACAGCAGGACAGGAAGGCATGATTATTCCTGTTGTTATCACTGTATACCAAGATAAGAGCTTTAGTTTTATTACTAAAACTCCACCAGCAGCAGTGCTTATAAAAAAAGCATGCAATATACAGTCTGGTTCAGGTGTTCCTAATAAGACAAAAGTTGCTACAATTTCCAAGGATAAAATTAGAGAGATTGCAGAAACAAAGATGCCTGATTTGAATGCAGCAACTATTGAAGCTGCTATGAGCATGATAGCTGGTACAGCACGTAGTATGGGTGTTGCTATAGAAGAGTAATTATTAATTATATTTCCTATATAGATTTGAAAAGATTTGTTATTATATTGGACGATGTGGGAGGCACCACTCGCCGTTATTACCACTAGGAGGTTATATTATGAAAAGAGGAAAGAAATATGTAGAAGCTGCTAAGTTAGTTGACAGAACAAAGCAGTATGAAGTTTCGGAAGCTGTAGATTTAATTAAGAAGACTGCAGTTGCAAAGTTTGATGAGACAGTAGAAGCACATTTCAGGCTTGGTGTTGATGGTCGTCATGCAGACCAGCAGGTACGTGGTGCAGTTGTATTGCCACATGGTACTGGAAAAAAAGTGAGAGTGCTTGTATTTGCTAAAGGAGATAAGGTAGATGAAGCTTTAGCAGCGGGTGCTGACTATGCAGGTGGCGATGAGCTTGTTCCTAAAATCCAGAATGATGGATGGTTAGATTTTGACGTTGTAGTTGCTACACCTGATATGATGGGCATTGTAGGACGACTTGGACGTGTACTTGGTCCAAAAGGCTTAATGCCAAACCCTAAAGCTGGTACAGTTACAATGGATGTTACAAAGGCTGTCAATGATATTAAGGCTGGTAAAATTGAGTACAGGCTTGATAAGTCAAATATCATCCATTGCCCTGTAGGAAAAGTTTCATTTACAGAAGAACAGCTTATTGAAAATATTAATGCTTTGGCTGCTGCTATCACAAAGGCTAAACCTGCATCAGCAAAAGGTCAGTACTACAGAAGCGTTACTCTTGCAAGTACAATGGGTCCTGGTGTAAAGGTAAATGCTGCTAAGTTTATCTAAATAAAGTTTCTATATATATTCTATATAAAATATAAGTAACGGAAAAAAATATTCCATCTGCAATTTACAGATGGAATATTTTAAGTTATACTATTGCGTTAAAAGCCGAAGTTGTTTTGCCATTACTACTGTTATTTGGAGTGGTGCTAGATGCACCAGCGGCTGAAAGATTAATACTATTAGACGCTTTATATATCTTTCCTGAGTAGTATTTCACTTTCTTTGTAAATTCACTGTCTGAAGAAAATATACCTGATATCTTTTTAGGTGAACTCTGGAGCAGAGTTTCTTTTTTAAGTGTAAGTTTTCCAGAAGCAGATACAGATATACCTATTTCTTCTAATTCATCCTTTTTGCTTTTAATAAGGTTTTTAAGAAGTTTATTAGGATGGTTGATATCATATGAAACAGAACTGCTTGAACTTGATATAAGATTATTATATGTCTCTGTAAATGCTTTTACATTGTTGTAAATTCCAACTCCATTGTCAGATGAATATTCTAAATTGCGCAGTGTTTTTGAAATTTTTGAAAGTGCGTCTGAATCTGCAGTTACTAACTCACTGTCTTTAATATTTCCACGGGTAACTGTTTTGGCAGCACCACGGTTTTTGGAATAGTAATTTCTAAGTATAAAGTTATAGCTTGTTGCACTTGAAGTAACATTTATTGCCATATTTACACCTCCTTAATTATTTATCGGCTCTAATAGATATAATCTTAATAGATAGTTTTTTTCTATTGTTTTATTTGTGTAAAATGCTTATACTTAAGTAAATATATTTTTATTAGGAGGTAGGTAGACCATGAGTAAGGCTCTTATTGTTGTTGATATGCAGAACGATTTTGTGGATGGTACGTTGGGGACTAAAGAAGCAGGGCAGATTGTACCAACTGTGGTAAATAAAGTAAAGTCTGCGATTAAAAATAATGAATGTATAATATTTACAAAGGATACTCATTACAGTAATTATTTAAGTACATCTGAGGGAAAAAAACTTCCTGTAGAACACTGTATAAAGGGAAGCAATGGTTGGGAGATTATACCTCAATTAAAAGAATATGCAGTTAATGTTATTGAAAAAAATACTTTTGGAAGTGTAAAGCTGCCAGAAGAAGTTAAAAACTGTGATAAAATAGAATTAGTTGGGCTGTGTACTGATATCTGTGTGATTTCTAATGCCCTGTTATTAAAGGCTTTCTTCCCAGAGAAAGATATCTCTGTAGATGTGTCATGTTGTGCGGGAGTTACACCACAGTCACATAACAATGCAATTGAGGCAATGAAAATGTGCCAGATAAATATTTATCCGACACAATTATAGATGGCTATTTTAAGCGTTTAAGAATTTCAAGTGTGTATTCCCATGTTCTGCGTACGCTTTCCACATCCATGGTTTCCTGCGGTGTGTGAATATTGTAGAGGTTAGGTCCATAAGATATACAGTCAAGCCCCTTTAGTTTATCAGCAAAAAGCCCACATTCAAGACCTGCATGGATTGCTTGAATAACAGGTTCTTTTCCATATTTTTCTTTGTATATTTCTGACATAAGGTTTCTTAGTGGCGAATCTTGTCTATATTCCCATGCAGGATAATCACCTCCATGGGAGATAGTACCGCCAAGTGCTTTTATTAGACATTCTATACGGTTTGTAAGTTCTTCTTTTTCAGTGCCTATGCTGCTTCGTATAGAGTAGTTGCAGCATACTTCACTGTCAGAAGTTTTTAGTGTGCCAAGATTGAGGGAAGTTTGAACAAGCCCTTCTATATCATAGCTCATACGCTGTATACCATTAGGGAGGTTTACAAGTGCAGTTATAACTTTGGATGTAGTTTCACTGTTAAAAGCATAGTATATATCTTTTTTAGTACCTTCTGTAAGTGTTAATTTTATATCTGGGTCTGTATTAAGGTATTCATTGGAATATACTTGGTTTAGCTTTTTTAAATACTTTGTTACTTCCAAAATATCAGTCATATCAGTAAATACAAGCTCTGCAGTTGTTTCACGTGGTATTGCATTGTCTTTCATACCTCCATTTATTGACAGTATATTAAATGAAAACTGTTTTGAAACCGCATAGAGAGTCCTTCCCATAAGCATATTTGAGTTTGCTCGTCCTTTGTCTATTTCAACACCAGAATGACCGCCTTTAAGACTATCTATATTGATTGTAGCAGGTATGCCAGTTATAGTTTCTTTTTTTATTGGAATATGGGCAGTAACAGTGATACCTCCAGCACAGCTTACAAGTAAGTACCCCTCTTGTTCTGAGTCAATATTAAGCATAGTACGTGATTTTAATGAAGTGCAGTCAATTGCTGCTGCACCAAACATTCCAATTTCTTCATCAACTGTAAAAATTACTTCAAGTGGAGGATGTGGTATACTGTCAGATTCAAGTATGGCAAGTGCATATGCTATTGCAATGCCATCATCTGCTCCAAGTGTTGTGCCTTTAGCAGAAACACTGTTATTTTCCAGTTGAAGCTCTAATCCATCTTTTTCAAAATCAATATTACACCATGCTTCTTTTTCGCATACCATATCTAAATGCCCCTGTATTATTACAGAAGGAGAATTTTCATATCCTTTAGTACCTTTTTTCCATATTATTACATTGTTCTTTTTATCTTTAATAAAATCTAGACCATGCCCTTTTGCAAATGAAACACAGAAGTTGCTTATTGCATCTGTATTGCCAGAGCCATGTGGAATACTGCATATTTCTTCAAAATATTTAAAGACTGATGCTGGTTCTAAATCTGATAAAATACCCATATTTATAACTCCTTTATAAATTTATTATTCTGCAAGGTCGCCATAAATGCAATGACACGATTTAACATAGTATTCTTTTCATCTGGAAATGATTCTGACATAATATTTAAAATGTCATAGACTGTTTTATTGCCATCAATTGCTTCCCACAACCTAGAGCCATATTTGTCAAGTGAAATATGGCTTGTTTTGGGTTTATGGAAAAATTTCTGTGCTATTTTATGGTGTATTCCTGTGTGTTCAACATCTATTACCACTATGCCATCATCATCCACAGACCACTTGTATATAGGGTTATGGCACATTATTGTGTCCATGTAATTTTGTGATATTTTTTTAACTTTTTTTGCCGCCATTGTATACAGATACCTTTCTATAATAAATTAGATTAAATCTTTGTTTTTTCTTTTTGTAAAGAGAAGAAGATTAGTGATATAAGTAGGAGTGCAAAGAAAATAATACTACCTGTATTACCTAATATTCCGCCAAGGTCGATATAATCTGCAAATGAACCATCTTTAAATGGTATAATTGCAAGTATAGCAAGTAATATACCTATAATCCCTTCACCAGCTATAAGTCCCGAGCTGTAGAGTACACCGTTATCAATAAATCCTTTACGTTCTTCTTCAGAACTGCATTTCTTCTTGTTTTCTATAAACCATCGAATAAGACCGCCTAAGAATATAGGGGTAGATAGATATATTGGAAGATAAAGACCAATAGCAACAGGCAGTATTGGAAGCCCAAGTATTTCTATTGCTATTGCAAGTCCTACACCACAAAATACCAGTCCCCATGGAAGAGAACCACCCATTACACCTTCTACTACAAGTTTCATAAGCGATGCCTGTGGGGCAGGAAGCTCATTAGAGCCAAATTTCCATGCAGCATTTAGAAGATACATTACACCACCTATGGCAAGACCTGAAATGACAGCACCAAATAACTCACCAATCTGCTGGCGCATAGGAGTAGCACCTACAATATAGCCTGTCTTCAAATCCTGTGAAGTGTCACCTGCCATTGCAGCGACGATGCATATGACAGTACCAATACATATAGCTGATGCCATACCTTTATATCCTGTAGTACCTGTAGCTTTTAAAAGTGCAGTTGCTATAAGAAGTGTTGCTATAGCCATTCCAGATACTGGGTTGTTGGATGAGCCAACAAGTCCAACCATACGGCTTGACACAGTGGCAAAGAAGAAGCCAAATATAACAATAATTAAAGCACCAAGTAAGCTGATTGGCACAGATGGCAAAACCCATATTATAACAGCAATAGTTAAAGCACCACCAAGCACAAATGGCATAGGCAAGTCTTTATTTGTACGAAGTTGTTCTGATTCTTTATGTCCAAAGCCCTGTATTGCTTTGCGAAATGTTTTGACTATTGTTGGTAGTGTTTTTAAAAGGCTTATAATACCACCTGCTGCTACTGCACCAGCACCGACATAACGTATATAACTGCCCCATACTTGGTCTGTTGTCATTTCACTAATTAGTTTATCAGCAGGTGCAATTATTGTGCCTGCACCAAACAAGGAAATAAATGGCATAAGTACAAACCACGCAATTATACCACCAGCAAACATATAGCCTGATATTTGTAATCCACAGATATATCCTACACCAGCAAGAGCGGGCAGTACATCAATTCCAAATCCTGCACCTTTAAGTGACTTAACTTTCCAAGTGGCTTCTGAATTAAAAAGGCACAATCCATCAGCAATAAACTTATAAATTGCTGAAATACCAAGTCCCGAAAAGACAATTTTTGATTTAGAGCCGCCTGTTTCACCAGCAAGAAGTACCTCCGCACAGGCTGTTCCTTCAGGAAATGGAAGTACACCGTGTTCTTCAACAATTAATGCAGTCCGAAGAGGTACCATGAAAAGTACACCAAGCAAACCTCCACAAATTGTAATAGCTGCAATTTCAAAAAAGTTTGGAGCTGATATAGCTGGGTCTTCTTCTGCCCACATAAACAATGCTGGCAGGGTAAAGATGGCACCCGCCGCAAGTGACTCACCAGCGGAGCCAATAGTTTGAACCATATTATTTTCAAGTATGGAGTTTTTTTGTAAAATTTGTCGAATAATACCCATAGAAACAACTGCGGCAGGAATAGACGCTGACACTGTCATGCCCACACGCAAACCAAGATAAGCATTTGCACCACCAAATACAACAGCAAGTATTGCTCCTAGTATTATGGCGGTGATTGTAGATTCAGGCATAACTTTATCTGCCGGAATATACGGTTTAAAAGTGTTGTCATTTTTCATTAATTCTACCTCTTTTCAGTAATAAATATTGTATACAAAGCGAATTTACTGTTACTAAATTATATCATACTTACAAGTATTCGTAAATATTTTGTAAAGTAAAAAAAGAATTTGTTAAATATAAGAACTATTTATAAAATATATTATAACCAATAAAATCATAAAAAAACAGATGTGCCTTGTGCCGTCTAAAATAATATGGTAGTATATCATCATTGCATTTTATTTCTAGTTTTAATATTATTCTAATTTGGATATACCAGATATAGAAACTGTATGGAGGTAATCTATGAAAATTCTGGTTATTTTTACGGGCGGTACAATTGGCAGTACAGAAAGTGGCAGTTATGTATCACCTGATAGCACTAAGTTATATAAACTGCTTAGTTTATATAAAAAGCGTGCTAAAAAATATAAAAGTGACAGTAATATTAGAAATATTGAATTTGATGTATTAAGTCCTTACCAGACTTTAAGTGAAGATATTACCTGTTACAATTTTAGGCTGCTTTCAGAGTGTTTAAACAAAGTTGATAAAAGTTTGTATGACGGAATTATAATAACACATGGTACAGATACTCTGCAATATACTGCAGCATTTACTGGTTATATAATGGCAGATACTAAAATTCCAATAGTTATTGTATCGGCAAATTATGTACTTGAAAACCCATGTTCAAATGGGGTGGATAATTTTTATTATGCAGTGGAATTTATCTGTCAGAAAAAGGGTATAGGTGTATTTGTTTCATATTGTAATACTGGTGACTGCCCGAAAATACATCGTGCAACAAGAATAATTATGCATCAGGCTTACAATGATGATGTTTACAGTGTATGTAATTCTTATTATGGGTATTTTGATGGTGATATATTTTATTATAATGATAATAAGTTTGCTTATAATACTGCTAATACCGCCCAACAGAAACAGACAAATATTTTTAGTGTGCCAAAAGGAAGCAGTTCTTCTAATATATTAGTTATACATCCATATCCTGGAATGGAGTATACATTGCCTAGTGAAGATGTAAAAGCAGTGTTACATTACACATATCACTCAGGGACATTGTGCAGTAAGCTTCCTAGTCTTTCACAGTTTTCTAAGTATACTTGTTCTAAAGGTATACCAGTATTTATAACAGGTGCAGGTCTGGGAGTTAGTTATGAAAGTGTAAGATGCTATAAAGATTATGGTTTTTATGTACTTCCAGTAACATCACCAGAAGCGATGTATATAAAGTTGTGGCTTTGTATTATAAATTATAAAAATACCAGTGAGATTGTAAGGGTTATGCAAGAACCATTAGCAGACGATATACTATTATCTAACAATTAAATAAGATTGGAGCGTGTGATACAATGGATAAAATAAAGTTTTATCTTCCAGATTTTTACAATAAATTTGCTTTAAATGAATTAATTATAAATATGCTTAACGAATACACTGAGTGTTTTTATGACAATATAGAAATAGGTGCCGTATATGGATGTTTTCCGGGTTCTCTATGGAATGGTGGTAGAGTCTGTCATGGATATACACGCAAAGAGCAAGTTTTAGCAGTACTTAAAGAATATAATGACAGGAAAATACCATGCAGGTTTACTTTTACTAATTTGATGCTAGAAGAACGTCATCTATATGATACATTCTGTAATATGTGTCTAGAGCTTGCAGATAATGGAATGAATGAAGTTTTAGTAAATTCACCGCTTTTAGAGGATTATATAAGAAAGAATTATCCAAATTATAAACTAATCCTTTCTACGACAAGAGAGATAAAGACAGTGGAGGAGATTGAAAAAGAAGCAAAAAGGGATTATTATATTATAGTACTTGATAAGTCTTTTAATAATACAGAATTGCTTACAAGACTTACTGATAGAGATAGATACGAAATACTTGTGGATTCTTTTTGCATGGATTCGTGTCCAAATAGTACTAAGCATTACAGGGAAGTATCAAGAGCACAGCTTGAATTTGACAGTGCTAATTTTCCTATGTGTCCAGCAATAAACAGAGATTTTTATGAATTTTTAGGAAATGAAACTTTTATTACAGTTGAAGATTTGTATGGAAAATATTCTCAGATGGGATATAATAAGTTCAAGCTTGATGGACGTGCTTTTAATGTATATACAGTTATAGAAAGTTATATGTATTACCTTGTAAAGCCATTGCACAGGGACAGAGTAAGGCTGTCAGTTTTAAAGGCATTAGAACGGCTTGAAGGATAAATTCAGATGGCAGGAAAATGGTGAATATTATGAGAAAAGAAATAAAGACAAATGCCATGAGGATTTTAGATAAGAATAACATTGACTATGAAATTAATACATATGAATGTGATAATTTTATAGATGGTAAATCAATAGCGGATATGCTTGGACAAGACTATGATATTACATTTAAGACTCTTGTGGTTATTGGAAAAAGCAAACAATATTATGTATTTGTAATTCCTATTGCCGAGGAACTTGATATGAAGCAAGCAGCAAGTACAGCAGGAGAAAAAAATATTGAAATGGTTCATGTAAAAGATATTAACAAGGTCACAGGGTATATCAGAGGTGGATGCACTGCTATAGGCATGAAAAAGCAATACCCTGTTTTTCTACATAAGAGTGCAAAGAAATATGACAAAATAATTATAAGCGGCGGAAGGCTTGGAACGCAAATTTTTGTTAACCCAGATGATTTACTTAAGGTGACAGGCGGAAAGTATGCAGATGTAATATTGCATTAAAATGTGGAGGTATTGTAATTATGAAAGAACGCAAACATGTAAAAGGTTGGAAAAAGCAGACCAATAATAAATTTTTAAATATGTATGAGGCAGAAGCGATTGACATTAATGGCAATGATTTTTCATATTATTTTGCTACCCGAAGGCAAGATGGAGAGCTGATGTGCCAGACTGGTAAGCTTTGGGCAGAAGGTGCAGTCTTTTATGCACTGCTTAAAGAAGATACATCTAAAATCGTGCTTGTGAAACAGTACAGATACCCTGTTAATAACTATGTCTATGAGCTTCCGGCTGGGCTTATAGATGAAGGTGAAACTGCATGGCAGACGGCGGTAAGGGAGATTGAAGAGGAGACAGGGATGGACTTTGAACCTTATACAGATTATCCAGATTATCTTAAAAGACCGTTTATACAAAGTCAGGGTATGGCGGATGAGTGTGATATTACAGTATATGGTTACGCTACAGGAGTGCCTTCTAACAAAGGCAATGAAGCAACAGAAGACATAGAAGTTATTATTGCAGATAAAGAAAAAGTTAAGGAAATACTTCAGACAGGGCTTGTTACTATTAGGGCAGAATATTTACTTATGCAATTTTTAAAAAGTGACCCTAAAAATCCATTTGAATTTCTAAATTTATAATATTAATGAAGAAATGGAGAGGCTATATGAAGGTGAATTGGAAAAGATTTATAGCAACGGTAACTGTTTTTGCTATTTTTGCTAGTTTGACAGGATGTAATAACAAACAGAAAAAAACTCCAAAACCACAACCGCAGCCCACGGCTGTTGTTAATAATGGAAATGCAGATGCAAAAGGCGATGGAGATGGACAATCTGATATACCACTTGTTATAGGTTGTGATAAATTAAGTAAAAAGTTTAATCCTTTTGTTGTAAAAAATGCAGATGATGAACAAGCGGTTAGTCTTACACAGTTGTATCTTGTTGGCAATGACCGTACAGGACAGATAATATATAATGGAATTGATGGTGAAGTAAAGACGTACAATGGCAGTGATTATACATATTATGGTCCTGCCGATATAAAGATAAAATACAATAAAAAGAGAGATGAGACAGTCTACTATATAACACTGCGTGATGACATTAGGTTTAGTGATGGTGAGCCTGTTACTATAGATGATGTATTGTTTACTATGTATGTTTTGTGTGATAAAGACTATAAAGGTAACTGTAGTCTTGGAGTACAAGATATTAAAGGGCTTTTAAAATACCAGAAGAAGAAGAAAGTAAAAAAGATTGCAGGTATACACAAAATAAATAATTATGCAATGAGTATCACAATAAATGGTTATAATGCAAGTATGGATAAATCACTGCAGATACCAATTTGTCCACTTCATTATTATGGAGATATAGAGAAATATAATTACAAGAAGAATAAATTCGGCTTTGAAAAAGGTGATATTTCTTCAGTATGTGCGAATAAATCATCTCCAATAGGTGCAGGTCCTTACAGATTTGTAAAATATGAAAAGAAGATAATCTACTATACATCTAATGAAATCTATTATAAAGGGTGTCCAAAGATTGCATATGTACAGATTAAAGAAATGAAAAAAATCTTAAATGATGCACAAGAAAGAATTGATAAAGATGTTAGTGAAGAGCAAGAAAGCACACTTAATCACAATGCCGAAGCATTAGAAATGACAGAAGGAACTGTAGATATTATAGAAACTTTGTTATCAAAAGAAGATGTTATCTGGGTTGCAGAAGCTAATTCCAACGGAAAGATATCAGGTAATAAAATTGCTACAGATTTTGCACCTACAGGAGTTTACCAATATATTGGTATAAATGCTAGTAATGTCAAAATTGGCAATAATGCTTATAGTAAAGAATCCAGAAATTTAAGGAAAGCACTTGCAACTGCTTTTAGTGCATTTAAAAGGTCTGTTTCATGGATTCCAGCCAGTGAGGAAGAAAAAGAGTATTTCGAGGCATATAATAGTGATATAAACGGTGCTGAAATATACAATGAAAAGAATAGTGAAGAAGAAAAGTATCAGCACATTAAGGAAGCTGTACTGTCATATCTTGAGGCAGCAGGATATATAATAGATGACCAAACAGTAAGCAGTGCACCAAAGGGTGCAAAAATGTTATATTCTATAATTATAACTGATGGAAAGGACAATCCATTATATGAGGTGATATCTGAAACAGAAGCACTGTTTCGTGATATTGGAATTAATTTGCAGTTTGTACCAGTTGACAGTGAGAAAGCATATGAAAATAAAATTGCAAATGGCAAACAGCAATTATGGATAGGACAGTGTGATATTAATAAAAATTATAGTTTATATGAAAGGTATTTAGGCAAAAATAATTTATTTGGAGTTGACAATCCTAATCTTGAAAATTTGGTAAAAAAGACAGAAAAAACTGTAAAGAATGAACGCCGTCAAAAGCGTTATCATCACATTTATAAAAAGATACTTAATATGGCTGTAGAAGTTCCAGTTTGTGAAAACTATACCGCTGTAATGTATAGTTCAGCACGTATTGATATAGATACAATGACAAAAGATGTAACGGGATACTATAGTTGGATTAATGAAATAGAAAATGTGGAGATGAAGTGAACTCCTTCTCATCTAAAGCCAATGGGATTGCGGTTGCTTTCATCTCAAAAAACTATTGAAATGTATATAGCGAATCAGAGGAGAGCAAGAAAACTACTCACTTAAAAGTAAGTGGTTTTCTTGCTCTCGCAATTTATAAAATCTGTTTCTTCTCTTTTCTGCGGCTTTGCCGTTGTCTATGATTTTTTTAGAAACAATTTTTTGATTTTCTACATCGTACAGTGTAAAGTTCTGTACCATACCGAATACAGGAAAGATATTTTCGTTGTCATAGAGTACTGCAATTCCCATTATGCTTTCTCTCTTTTTACTCTTGCTACATCCTATATTCAGAGAGTTTGTCAACAGCAAGAGAAAAAGTAGGCTGAAAGTAAATATCCTTTCCTTTATTACTTTCATACATAAAATCTTTTAATGGCTTACTGGTATATTTTGAAAAGTCACCATATATAGCAAACCTCACACCATAGTTGATAAATTTCTGTAATATTTCTCCTGCCATGCAAGTACTCAAGACAAAGAAATCATTTACAATAGCCTCTTTATTTATGGCAATATTTGTGCAGCCTGTTTCGTATTTCACTGTCATAATCAAATCCAATGCCGACTGTACATCTGTAATCAACAGCTCCTTGCTGTTCAAAACTGCAACCTCTGTATTATTTTTCTTTATAATTTCTATTTTCATTTTACACCTCTTGCTATTCGTATAAACTGTCAATCAAATGGTCAACCATAAAATCAAAAGTTTCCATGTGATTGTGTGGAAGAATATCCTTATTTTTGATATTCATAATTAAAGAGTAAATAACTGATATCGCTAAATCCGCATCAACTTTAAGTTTCAAATGTGGTTGACTTAAAAAAAGTTGTTGGCTCATATTATTTGATTCCTCAATTTTTTTTGCTTGTTCCTCTGATAATTTGTTCATCAAAATTGTAAAGTCCGTACTGTCCGATTTATACAAAAAATTATTTTTATCATATTCACGATAAATAAACTTTAAGGCTTCTGCAACACCATACTTATTTTGGTGGTTTTTGATTACTTCCAATGCTGTATTACAGATTTGTTCTTGCACGGAACATAAGACCTCACAAAACAGAGCCTCCTTTGATTCAAAAAATAGGTAAAATGCTCCTTTTGAGATGCCCCCTTGTTTGCAAAGTTCATCCACACTTGTTTTCTTATATCCATATTGTGTCCAACTCTGTTTACAAGCGTCCTGCAAATTTTTCTTGATGTTTTCTCTCTCCTGTTTTGTAAAACTGCGTGCCATATTGTCCTTTCTTTTTAGTGACTTAAAATACTTAAATGGTCATATATATAATATCATTGAGTTATCCAAAAGTCAAGAGGTAAAAATAAAAGATTGTCAAAAAACACAAAGAAACTGCCAATAAAGTAAGGCAGCTTTATCCGAAATTTTTTTTATTGTGGAAATTGATTCATATTTATATTTTCAAATACTGATTTATAGTTTTATATTATAGCATATTTTATGCTTATTTTCTTATAACACATATGCATATATCATATAATAATGACAGATGCTACCACCAAGTACAAACAGATGAAAAATTTCATGAGAACCAAAATTTTTGTGAATTTGGTTAAACACTGGTAGCTTTAGTGCATATATAATCCCACCGATTGTATAAATAACACCACCTACAAAAAGCCATGCAAAAGCTTTAAATGATATTGCTGTAAAAAGTGGTTTAAATGCAAATATACAAAGCCATCCCATTAAAATATATATAGTGGAATTTAGCCATTTTGGTGAACTAACCCAGAATACTGTAAGTACAAAGCCACATACTGTAAGACTCCATATAAGTATTAGCAGTGGAATACCCGATGATTTAGGAAGTACCAGTAGACATATAGGAGTATAAGTTCCTGCAATAAGAAAATAAATCATAATGTGGTCAAATTTTTGCAATATGCAGGTTACAGTGCCAGAGGCATATACCGAATGGTATAAAGTACTGGCAAGATAAAGTAAGAACATACTGGATATAAATATAGCTGATGCAATAACGGCAAGTATATTGTCTTCTAAAGACGCCTTATATAGTATTGGAGCAGCTCCAGCAATAGATAACAGAATTCCTATTAGATGTGTTATTGCACTTCCTGGTTCTTTGAAAAAGTTTTTTGTTTTTATTACAGTCTCCATATATTTGACCTCCTTATAATTTATATGATATGATAATTAGCATGAAATTATTAATATATGTATATTATGTAGAGTGGAATAAAATGACATATAGTTTTAAAAACTATGTATTATTACTATCATACATCAATATTTTGGATAATGCAAGCAAAATTTGCTAAGAAAGGGGAAATATATGGATTTAAAAGTTGGTGCTATAATTAAAATGAAAAAACAACATCCGTGTGGAAATAATGCATGGGAAATCATGAGAACAGGTATGGACATACGTCTTAAGTGTCAAGGGTGTGGTCATCAAGTTATGCTGTCAAGAAAACAGGTTGAGAAAAGTTTCAGGGGATTTATATTAGATTAAAGATAAATTAAAAATAACCGTACAGTTTGTGATACTGTTACGGTTATTTCTATGTATTTATAAGTGTTTGTCTAAGGTAAACTGTCCAACAAGTTCATCTAAAATATTTGTCTGTACAAACAATTCTTGACTTGTAGCTGAAGCTTCTTCAGCAGTAGCAGCATTGCTTTCTACTACACCTGCTATCTGGTTTATACCATCTTCTGCGTTTCGCATCGCATCTGCTTGGTTTTCTACCATAACTTTTAATTCCTTTGAGAATTTTGCAATTTGTTTAATTCCGTCTACTACAGATTCAATAGCACCTGATGCACGCTCTGCTGCACGGTTGCCTTCTGTAACCTCTTTTATAGAAGCTTCTATAAGTTCTCTTGTATCAATTGCCGCTTGTGCACTCTGGTTTGCTAATTCTCTTATCTGGTCTGCTACAACCGCAAAGCCACGTCCTGATTCTCCTGCTCTTGCTGCCTCTATAGAAGCGTTTAAGGAAAGAAGATTTGTCTGTGCTGCAATAGATTCAATTTCAGAAATAATATTTCCAATTCTTGTAGAAGCATCATTAATACGCTCCATAGCAACCATCATTGTATTCATTTCTTCACGGCTGGTATCTGCCTGAACTGCATACTGTTCAGCTTTTTCATAAGACTCTTCTGCGTTCTTTGCGCTCTTTTCTATAGTTTGTGCAATATCAGAAATTGTCGAGTGTAACTCTTGTACTGCATGGGTTTGTTCTGTTGCACCTTCTGCAAGGCACTGTGCTGCTTTTGCTAAGTCTCCTGAACCTATAGATACTTGACTGGAGGCATCACCAATAGACAATAATGTTTCTGTTGTCTTGTTTCTTAACTTGCGCATGGATTCACGCAACCTGTGGAAGTCATTAGTGTATTTTTCCCCTGCATTGGATCTGACTGTGTAATTGCCATTTGCCATTTCACCCAGTACTTCGTCTATATCATGTATAATTATATTTAAGTTATCTGCCATATCTATTGCATCTTGTCCCATGTATTGTACTTCATCTCCAGTCTCTATTACTGGGAATGGTGAAGACAAATCGCCTGATGCAAATGTTTTAAGTCTTGCACCAAGTTGTTCTAGAGGATGAGAGATTCTTCGTGCAATTACTTTACCTATTCTGTCAGAGAAAATCATTGCTATTGCAATTACAATTATAATCAGTACTGTAAGGACAATGCCTACAATCATCAATGTTCTTGATAAGCTATTTCCATGGTCTACTTTGACATTTAAAAGTTCTTCCAGTTTATTATAAATACTGCCGTAGGCTGGTGCCATTTGATTAATTGCTATTTCCTGTGCCTGTTTACAGAGTTCTCTATTTGTAGATGCCCCAAGTTCCATAATCTGTGCATCAAGTTTAAAATAGGCATCAAGTTCTGCCACAATCTCATCATAAGTTTCTCTGCCGTCAGTTGATACAATTGTATTTTCTACATCTGCAAAATATTGGTCAAATAAAATTCTAGCTTCCTCATGCTGCTTTACTACAGTATCAATCGCAGATTGATCATCGTATCCAATCGCTGCACGGAGCGATGAGCGTAAATCGGCAAATTCAAACATTGCTTTTCCAATGTCACCTTGTGCAAAACCAAAGTTTTTAAGTGCATAGTCATATCTCATTAGTATGAAAATAAGTGCAACCAGTCCCAATAAAGCTGCCACAATTGTAATTGCAGATACCTTAAAAAAGGCTCTAGTAAGTTTTTTTTCAATATTTTCTTGTTTGTTCATTATTTGTTAGCCGTTACTGAAAACTTATAAAAAGTCGTAAACTTTTATGTTTGATTCCTATTTAAAAGTTCTTTTTTTATAATGTTACCTGTTTTACAGTAACTTACCCCTTTCTTATTGTTTTCATATCTTTTTGATATGGAACGCTGTAACCTGCGTTTTCCTTTTTTCAAATCTGCTAATCTAAATTGTTTATTAGACGTGTTTTAGTTTTGATAGACACTAGTAACACATCTTAAATATTATAGCTCTTTTTAGCAAAATATTCAATAGCTTTATAATTTGATTTATGATGTAATTTTTCAAGTTTTTGAATTTTATTCTTGCATTAGATGTAAAGATATGGTATAGTATTTGACTGTGATACGTTAATTTCCTTGTTCTTCTCTGCTAGGACATACTGTGATTAAACACACTGGTTTTAGAGTATCACACAAAACCAGAGTCATGAGAAGAGCCGGAGACCAAAAGGAGGATAAAGACAGCTATGAACAAATATGAGTTAGCATTAGTTGTCGATGCTAAGATTGAGGACGAAGTAAGAGCAGCAACTGTTGAAAAGGCAAAGGATTATATAACAAAAGCCGGTGGCAGTATTACAAATGTTGAGGAATGGGGCAAGAAAAAGCTTGCTTATGAAATTCAGCATATGAAAGAAGGCTTTTATTATTTTATCCAGTTTGATGCTGAGCCTGAAGTTCCGGGCAAAGTGGAGCAGGTTGTGCGTATTATGGATAATGTTCTCAGATACTTATGCGTCAGACAGGAAGCATAGGAAAGGAAGGTGTTTCCTTTATGAATAAGGTTATTTTAGTTGGTCGTCTTACACGTGACCCTGATATACGTTATTCTTCAGGTGAATCTCAGACGGCAGTGGCAAGGTATACTCTTGCAGTAGACCGCAGATTTAAACGCCAAGGTGATGACCAAACCGCAGATTTTATTAACTGTGTTGTGTTTGGCAAAGGTGCAGAGTTTGCAGAGAATTATCTTCACCAAGGTATAAAGATTGCAGTTACAGGACGTATACAGACAGGCAGTTATACAAATAGAGATGGGCAAAAAGTCTATACAACAGATGTTGTTATAGAAGAGCAGGAATTTGTTGAAAGCAAGACAGCATCCGCAACAGCAATGGGCAGCGTTGGTGGATACCAGCAGGCAGCAGCACCATCAAGACCAGAGCCAGCACAGGCAGCAGGCGATGGTTTTATGAATATTCCTGATGCTATTGAAGAAGAACTACCATTTAAAATGTAACTGTTAGTAAATATTTTTATTAGGAGGTTTTTAGCATGGCTTACAACAGAGGCGATAAAGAAGGCGCTAGAAGAAGGCCTGCCCGCAGAAGAAAGAAAGTGTGTGCTTTCTGTGCAGATAAAGAGCATGATGTAATTGATTACAAAGATGTCAATAAATTAAAGAGATATGTGTCAGAGAGAGGCAAAATCCTTCCTAGAAGGATTACAGGAAACTGTGCAAAGCACCAGAGAGCTTTAACAGTTGCTATTAAGCGTGCACGCCATGTAGCAATAATGCCTTATACAACAGATTAATTACAATATTTGGTCATCCTGTGTGTTATTACAGGATGGCTTTTTATGTATTAAAAATCCCCACCTAATAGGTGGGGTGCAAATGTAATGATTATATTATTATCAAACAATTATTTAATGACTATCTGTTTGGTATTCAATCCTGCTTTTTTAAGAAGCTTCTTATATTTTTTAAATTGTTTAGATGGTACTTTCACTTTTAGGCTGGGTTTTGTACCTTTGAATGCATGTTTTCCTATAGAACTAAGCTTTGTTGACTTAATCGTTATTTTACTAAGTTTCTTACATCCGTTAAATGCGTTCTTTCCGATTGTAGTTACGTTTTTACCTAGAGTAACTGTTGTCAGCTTTATACAGCCAGAGAATGTATTGTCACCAATTGTCTTTACATTAGCTCCAATAGTTAAGTCTTCTATCTTCTTGTTATTCTGCATTGCCTTTGTTCCAATGGCAGTTACTTTATAATTTACTCCGTCTACGTCTGTAACTGTGTTGATTATAACTTTCTTTTTTGTAGATTTTGGCATTGTTAATTCTACTTCTTTGTTCACTTTTGTCACTTTGTAAGTAATTTTATCAATTGTAAAGGTTTCGCCTTTTTCAACTGGTGTCTGTTCAGGTGTTTGATTTTCGCTTTTTTCTGGGATGTTATTATTTCCTGAATTATTACCATTGTTTTCTGAATTGTTGTTACTACCTACGTTGTCGCTATTATTTTCTGAATTGTCGCTACTGTCTGGAACATCACTGTTCCCGGAATTATTGTTGTTTGCGTTGCTATTGTTCCCTGAATTGTTGTTATTATTTGAATTGTTATTGTTGCTTGAATTGTTATTACTGTCTGAATTGCTAGTGTTATCTGAATTACTACTGCCACCTGAATTGCTACTGCCACTTGAATTGCCACTGCTACCTGAATTGCTATTGTTATTTGATGTATCACCCAATACTAAATTATTACCACCGCCTGAATTGCTGCCAATGTTATTACCATTATCAGGGTTAGTAGTTGGGTTGATAGTTGGACTAGCAGTTGGGCTAGTGGTTGGGTTATCAGTTGGATTGGTAGTCGGACTAACAGTCGGATTGATGGTTGGATTGCTAGTTAGAACTGGTGTTGGTGTCGGTGTTGGAACTGGTGTTGGTGTCGGTGTTGGAACTGGTGTTGGCGTTGGAATTGGTGTTAGTGTCGGTGTTGGAACTGGTGTTGGCGTTGGCGTTGGAACTGGTGTCGGTGTTGGCGGTATGTAATTATAATGTATATTTACTGTTGATGATAATGTATCAGCTATTTTCGTTATTTTATCCCACTGTTCTTGGGTGCCAGTAAAGTATATATCAGTTAGAGGACAATTTGAAAATGCAGCTTGCTTTATTGTTGTTACACTGTCTGGTATTATTAAAGTGGTCAAAGCAGAAGAAGCAAACGCTCGCTCTCCGATACTTTCTGCACCTTGTGGAATTTCAACTCCAGTAAGCATATGACAATTTTGAAACATATCATTACTAATACAGTCTATATTTGACGGAAGTGTTATACTCATTAATTTGTAGCATTGAGTAAATATATTGTCGCCTAATTTTACCTGCTTGCTGCCAGCAGCGAATTTTACATTTATCATTTCTGTGCATTCAAAAAATGCGCCAGCACCAACTTCTTCAAGACTAGCAGGCAACTTTATAGAGGTGATACTTGCACAAGCTCGGAAAGCATTTTGAACGATTGTTGTTAATCCTTCAGAAAAATTCACTGAGCTAAGATTCGAGCATTCGCGGAAAGCACTGTCATCAATAGTTGTCACATTAGAAGGGATATTAACTGAAATAATTGAGGATTCGCGGAAAGCACTGTTACCAATGGTTGTTACAGTAGAAGAAATTTTTGCACTAAGCACTCCACAACCCCAAAAAGCACAGTTGCCAATACTTTTAACGCCTTCTTCTATAACAACTGTACGGATTTTGTCACTCTTAGCTGCCCATGGCTGTTCACTGGCACTGCTAAAATCTTGCATAGTTCCATTACCAGATATAGTTAGCGTGCCTGCTTTTGTAAGAGTCCAAGTAAGTCCTTGGTCAAGAGTCCCTTTGTCAATTACATCGTTAGCTGTGGGGTCATTTGGCGGGATATAACCTTCAGGATAGCGAGTAATATAATTACTGGTGTTGTTCATCACTTCTTCTTTAGATATCGCTCGTCCCCAATGAACCTTACTGTTATAGTTTCCTTCAGCGACAACTACACCTGTCTCGCTCACCTCAAGCACGATTACAGTATGGGTAGCATTATTCATTCGCAGGATATCTCCTACTTTTATATCTTCAAATGTAACTCCATCTGACATCCTAGCTGGCAGACTGTCAAATGCTGCATCACTAAGTATAAAAGCAAAAGCTACACAGCCCACAGCAACTATATTTTGCCCTCCAAGGGGTCCGCCTTTCCAACGATAATATCCCTTTGAATCCGAATAAGGCTCATCATTGGTCCAAGTCGTTCCTTCTTTATAAGCATCTTGTTCCTTTAATGCAATCATGGACTCATAGACTTGTGTTGGGGTAGGAATTGTACTGTCGCTGGTGACTAATTCCGATTGAGATGCGTATGTTATTGATTGAGAAGGAATGCATAAGCACAACACCAAAATAAGTGAAAAAAGTCGTCGTTTCAATTTTTTTAACCTCCTAATTTTAATTTTTATACAATTATTACCTAGTAACTTTTTCCTTAATTATAGTTGCTCTTAATTAAATTTTCAAGGTATACAGCAAAATTTATATGAAAAAGTTGATTAAAAAAAGAAACGCCTGAAGAAGCGTTTCTTAAAGGAGAAGGTATGAAAAAATTTAAGCACTTATCAAATAGTTTTTGCTTTATTTGATATGTATATTATATTCTACGTTTGTGAATTACCAATGTTTAAGCTGTGAATAAAATGTAAACATATAGGGAAATGTAAGAAACTTGTATTGAAAAAATACTGTACAAATTCTTTTTCTTGTGCTATTATCAGACGTAGTTGCTGAGTGGTATCCATAAATGGAACTGCATCAGATGATAAATGCCATCATATGTATGTTAATATTAAAGAGGTGGTTAAGTGACTATTGGCTTTATTGGTGCTGGCAAGGTAGGATGCACTATTGGTAAATATTTAAGTGACACATCTGTTACAGTTGTCGGTTATTATAGTAAGACGGGACAAAGCGCTGACGAGGCGGCGACTTTTACACAGTCTAAAGCTTTTTATGATTTAGAACCCCTTGTGGATGCAAGTGATACAGTGTTTATTACTACACCAGATAGGGTTATTAAAGAAGTGTGGGAGTATATAAAACATTATAATCTAAAAGATAAAATTATTTGTCATTTTAGTGGTTCATTATCATCTGATATTTTTTCAGGGATTGAAGCTACGGGTGCGTCCTGCTGTTCAATCCATCCTATGTATGCGTTCAGCAGTAAATATAATTCCTATTTACAATTTAATAAAGCGTGTTTGTCGGTTGAAGGGCAAGAGATGGCAGTAAAAAAGTTGACAGAGCTTTTTGTAAATAAACTACATCACAAAGTCTTTAGACTTAACTGTGCTGATAAGTCTAAATATCATACAGCGGCTGCATTTGCCAGCAATTACATTGTTGGAGTTATGCATATAGCAATAGAACTTTTAAAAGAATGTGGTTTTGCGGAGAGTGATGCAAGAGAACTCCTTGCCCCTGTCTCACTTAATAATATCACTTCTATTCTTGAAAATGGAGTGGTAAGTGCATTGACTGGTCCAGTTGAGCGAAACGATATACAAACTGTTGAGAAACATCTTGAGGTTTTAAAAGATAGTGAGGCAAAGGAAGTTTATAAAAGTCTTGGTAAGGTGCTTGTTAAGATAGCATCAGAAAAAAATCCAGATAGGAATTATAAGGAGATTAAAGGCTTATTTTGATTTAAGCAGAAATGAGGTTTTAAATGAAAAAGACAGTCAGAACATTTCAGATGGCAAAGGAAGAGGGCAGGAAAATCACTATGCTTACAGCTTATGATTATTCTACTGCTAGACTTATGGATGAAGCAGGGATTGATGCGATTCTTGTTGGAGATTCACTTGGTAATACAATACTTGGTTATGAAGATACAGTTTCTGTCACTATGGAGGATATGATACATCATAGTGCAGCGGTTTCAAGAGGTACTGTAAATACAATGGTTGTAGTGGATATGCCATTTATGTCATTTCAGACAAGTGAATACGATGCACTTGTCAATGCAGGTAGGCTTATGAAAGAAGGGCGTGCTGCTGCTGTGAAACTTGAAGGTGGCAAAATGGTATGCCCACAGATTAAGGCTGTTACTGGTGCAGGAATCCCTGTTATGGCACATCTTGGGCTTACACCACAGTCTGTCAATGCACTTGGAGGAAACAGAGTGCAGGGCAAGAGTGAAGAGGCAGCAAAAAAACTTATAGAAGATGCTTATGCAGTACAAGATGCTGGTGCATTTGCCGTTGTGCTTGAGTGCATTCCTGCAAAACTTGCAACTCTTATTACAGACAAACTCGATATACCAACCATTGGTATAGGTGCTGGTAATGGCTGCGATGGACAGATACTTGTATATCAAGATATGCTTGGTATGTTTTCTGATTATGTGCCTAAATTTGCGAAGAAGTTTGCAGATGTGGGTGCTATTATGAAGAGTGCATTTGCAGATTATATAAAGGAAGTTTCAGACGGAACATATCCAGCAGAAGAACACATATTTAAAATAGATGATGATATACTTGAAAAGCTATATTAAGAATAGCTCTTTAAGAATGGAGGAAGATATGGAAGTTGCAGTAACTGTTAAAGAGGTAAGAGACCAAGTTAAAGAGTGGAGAAGACAAGGGCTTTCTGTAGGGCTTGTGCCAACTATGGGATATTTACATGAAGGTCATAAGAGTCTTATAACACGTGCTGTTTCGGAAAATGACAGAGTTGTTGTCAGTGTATTTGTAAACCCTATGCAATTTGGTCCATCAGAAGACTTGGAAAGTTATCCACGTGATATGGATAGAGATGTGGCTGTCTGCAAAGATGCTGGAGCAGCCTTAGTATTTAGTCCAGAGGCTTGCGAAATGTATCACGATGGTTTTTCATCATATGTTGATATGGACACGCTTACAGGAGGGTTATGTGGTAAAAGCAGACCTATACATTTTCGTGGTGTGTGTACAGTAGTTGCCAAATTATTTAATATAGTTGTACCGGACAAGGCTTACTTTGGACAAAAAGACGCACAACAACTTGCTGTTATACGCCATATGGCTGACGATTTAAGCTATGGTATTGAAATTATAGGATGCCCTATTGTCAGAGAATATGATGGTCTTGCTAAGAGTTCACGCAATACTTATCTTAATGATACAGAGAGAAAGGCAGCACTTATATTAAATAAGTCACTTTTAGAGGGAAAGAAACTCATAGAAGCTGGTGAAAAAGATGCCGATAAAGTGAGAAATGTAATTATTGACATAATTAATACAGAACCTCTGGCTAAAATTGATTATGTTGAGCTTGTGAGTTGGGATACACTAGAGCCTGTTAAAAAGATTAGTGAACCTGTGCTTGCAGCAATCGCAGTATTTATAGGAAAGACAAGACTTATAGATAACTTTATTGTTTCATAAATGGAGGTTCATTATGACAGTGACAATGTTAAAAGGAAAAATCCACAGAGCTGTAGTAAAACAAGCTGAGTTAGATTATGTAGGAAGTATTACAGTTGACCCAGAGCTTATGAAGGCGGCTGGAATATATGAATATGAGTTTGTTCAGATAGTTGACGTGGAGAATGGTAATAGGTTTGAGACATATACTATTGCAGGTGAATCGGGAAGTGGTATGATTTGTCTTAACGGGGCAGCGGCAAGACAGGTGCAAGTGGGCGACCATATAATTATTATGTGCTACTGTCAACTTGACATTGAAGAAGTAAAATCACATAAGCCCAAAGTTGTTTTTGTAGATGGGGATAATAAAATAAGTAAAATATCATCATATGAAAAATATGGCAAACTAGCTGAAGAAATGATAAAAATGGAGTGAAATAAAATATGTTAAATGGCAAAACAGTATTATTAGGAGTGACAGGAAGCATAGCAGCATATAAAATTGCCAACCTTGCAAGTATGTTGTCAAAACTTAATGCAGATATCCATGTACTTATGACAGAAAATGCCACTAATTTTATTAACCCTATCACATTTGAAACATTAACAGGTAATAAGTGTCTTATAGATACATTTGACAGAAATTTCCAATTCAGTGTTGAACACGTTTCGCTTGCTAAAAAAGCAGACGTAGTGCTTGTAGCTCCTGCATCAGCTAATATTATTGGAAAAATGGCAAATGGAATTGCAGATGATATGCTTACAACTACACTACTTGCGTGTAAGTGTAAAAAAATAGTTTCGCCTGCTATGAATACAAATATGTATGAAAATCCAATTGTGCAGGACAATATTAAAAAGCTTAAAAAATTTGGAATAGAAGTTGTAGAACCTGATACTGGAATGCTTGCGTGTAAAGATATCGGAGCTGGCAAGATGCCGTCAGAGGAGACACTACTTGAATACATCCTTATGGAAATTAGATTTAAAAAGGATTTGGCAGGAAAGAAAGTTATGGTTACGGCAGGACCTACAGAAGAGGCTCTCGACCCAGTAAGGGTTATAACTAATCATTCAACTGGCAAAATGGGATATGCGATTGCAAGAGTAGCAATGCAGCGAGGTGCATCTGTTACACTTGTAAGTGGACCTGTAAGTTTAAAACCGCCTGCATTTACCAGTATAATAAATGTTAAAAGTGCACAAGATATGTTTAACGAAGTATCAGTACGTGCTGCTGATAATGATATTATTATTATGGCAGCAGCGGTAGCTGATTACACACCTTTAAATGTGTCAGATGAGAAAATAAAGAAAGCCAGTAGTGATTTAAGTATTCCTCTCAAACGTACAATTGATATCTTAAAGTATCTTGGAGAAAATAAAAGAAAAGACCAATTCTTGTGTGGATTTTCAATGGAAACTAAGGATTTGCTTGAAAACTCCAAAAAAAAGTTGGTTAGTAAAAATGTTGATATGATAGTTGCTAACAGCCTTAAAGTGGAGGGTGCAGGATTTGGCACAGATACTAATGTTGTGACTATTATTACTAAAGATGGCTATAAGGAATTTGGACAGATGGACAAAGAGGAAGTCGCAAAATGTCTGTTGGACGAAATTTTATATTAAAAATCCTTGTAATATTTTAAGATATATATTATAATTAGAGGACAAACTTAAAAGGAGGGAACTTAAAATGGCATATGTAATTAGTGATGACTGCGTTAGCTGTGGTGCTTGTGCAGGCGGATGTCCAGTAGGTGCTATCTCAGAAGGAGATGCACACTATGTAATTGACCCTGATACATGCATTAACTGTGGCGCTTGTGCAGGTACATGCCCTTCAGGTGCAATTTCTGAAGAATAATTAAATCTTTAAACGAGACATAGAGTTGCCGGCTGGTGAACGAGGTTATACCCGGTCATGAGGCGGCAGCTTTTTGCTTGACTTTATATGTTTATAAAGTCTGTCAGAGGTACACTGTCTTTTGTCAGGCTTTTATATATATGATTTATATAATACAGTGTAGAAATGAGGAAATTATGACAGAAAGAGTATCAGAAGATATGATTATTGCAGATATGCTCAGACTAGACCCGGGCATTGGTCCTATTCTTATGGCATCAGGTATGCACTGCATAGGCTGTCCTGCTTCACAGGGAGAAAGCCTTGCGGAAGCCGCTGTGGTACATGGTCTTGAAGCTGATAAACTTGTAGAAACTGTTAATGAGTATTTAGCAAATAAGTAAAAGAAAAGGTATGCTTCTATAAAGATAGCATACCTTTTTTATAAATTTATTTAATTAG
>CANOID010000014.1 GCA_947565985.1 uncultured Lachnoclostridium sp. | reverse complement strand
AAGACCTTGGAGAGGGTCTATAAACACTACTACTATATAATACGAGTGAGGTAAAGTTAATGAAAGAAAAGAAAAAATTCTATTTAACTACAGCGATTGCATATACTTCAGGCAAGCCACATATCGGCAACACATATGAAGCAGTTCTTGCAGACAGTATTGTAAGATTTAAAAGGCAGCAGGGCTATGACGTACGTTTCCAGACTGGTACAGATGAACACGGACAGAAAATTGAGATTAAATCAGCAGAAGCGGGTGTTGACCCTAAAAAATTTGTCGATGATATATCAGGCGAGATAAAAAGTATATGGGATTTAATGAATACATCATATGATAAATTTATACGCACTACAGATAAATACCACGAAAAACAGGTTCAAAAAATTTTTAAGAAATTATACAAGCAGGGGGATATATACAAGGGATTTTACGAAGGTATGTATTGTACTCCATGTGAATCATTTTTTACTTCTTCACAGCTTGTAGATGGTAAATGTCCTGATTGCGGCAGAGAGTGCCAACCTGCAAAAGAAGAAGCATATTTTCTTAAATTAAGCAAATACACAGACAAGCTTATCAAGCACATTAAGACACATCCTGAATTTATACAGCCAGAATCACGTAAAAATGAAATGATGAATAACTTTTTGCTTCCGGGTCTTCAGGATTTATGTGTATCACGTACTTCATTTAAGTGGGGCATTCCTGTTGACTTTGACGAAGGACACGTTGTTTATGTGTGGATAGATGCACTTAGCAACTATATTACAGGGCTTGGCTATGATACAGATGGTAACAATGCACTGGAAAACGGAGAAGACCTCTTTGAAAAGTACTGGCCAGCCGACCTACATCTTATAGGCAAAGATATACTGCGTTTTCACACAATTTATTGGCCAATAATGCTTATGGCACTTGACTTACCATTGCCAAAACAGATATTTGGACACCCTTGGCTTTTACAAAATGATGGTAAGATGAGTAAATCCAAAGGAAATGTAATATACGCTGATGACCTTGTAAAAATATTTGGTGTAGATGCTGTACGTTACTTTGTACTCCACGAAATGCCATTTGAAAACGATGGTGTAATATCATGGGACCTTATAGCTGAAAGAGTTAATTCTGACCTTGCCAATACACTTGGGAACCTTGTAAACAGGACAATTTCCATGACTAATAAATATCTTGATGGAGTGGCAGAAAACAAAGGAGTTATAGAGCCTGTAGATGAAGAATTGAAAACACTAGTAACTGCTGCACCAGAAAAAGTAATTACAAAGATGGACGCATTGCGTGTTTCTGACGCAATTTCAGAGGTGCTTGCTATCTTTAAAAGATGTAATAAATATATTGACGAAACGGAGCCTTGGGTACTTGGCAAGGACGAAAGCAAAAAAGACAGGCTTTCCACAGTTCTTTATAACCTTATAGAAAGCATTGTATCTGGTGCAAGTCTTCTTGAAGCATTTATGCCTGAAACTACAGAAAAAATACTTACACAACTTAATGCACAGAAAAAAAGCTTTGATGATATAAAGACATTTGGCACATATATGTCAGGAACTAAAGTTACAGACAAACCTGAAATACTGTTTATGAGACAGGATATTAAAGATGTTATTGCCAAAGCAGAAGAAATCACTGCTGTACAGTCAGTAGAAAATAGCACAGAAGATACAGTTAAAGAGTATGAAGAGGTAATGGATATTGAACCTAAAGCTGAGATAACATTTGAAGACTTTGAAAAAATGCAATTCCAGATTGGCGAAATTATTGCCTGTGAAGAAGTTAAAAAGTCCAGAAAACTTCTTTGTTCAAAAGTTAAAATTGGCAGCGAGGTAAAGCAGATTGTATCAGGAATAAAACAGTATTATACAGCAGAAGAAATGGTTGGCAAAAAGGTAATGGTGCTAGTCAACCTTAAACCAGCCAAACTCGCTGGAGTATTGTCAGAGGGTATGCTTCTTTGTGCAGAAGATAACAAAGGCGGACTTGCACTGATGACCCCTGAAAAAAGTATGCCATCAGGTGCAGTGGTTTGTTAATTTTTGTTGTAACTGTATAAATGCATTAAATAAAATAATAATAATTGCCGATAAATAAGACAATTACACCTATTTTTTATCTTACGTTTTTGTTTAATTGTAGTTTTTAACGGATTTTATTATTATTGAAGCATTTATCTATATAGTCGTATGCTATGAGATGATTGCGGTATATAAGGAAATGGAGTTGCTTATGAGAGGATATATGGCCACGGATGGTAATTTTGGAAACCAAGGGCGGGCTCTTTCTGCCAGAGACAGAGAACGGACGCAGGCAGCAAGAAACAGTGCTTTGGCACGAAATAATCCTGCCGCAAGAAACAGTGTTGTTCCACCAGCTAACAACAGCATTCCGGGCATGGGCAGCAGGGCATACTCATTGCCAGAAGGTTTTGACAGACTTTCTTCTATCGTCAACCAAAATGATGTAGAAAATTGGATGACATCTGAAGAAACGCCAAAGAGTAATGGTATGCCTATGCCAAGCACAGTGCCGGGATATAAGAATGCCTATAATGCGGCACAGGCAGCATATGGGCAACAGACAGCCTACAGTCAGCAGCAAGCACAAAATGCACAGGGACAACAGACAACATCAGATGTCAACTCTTCAAAGGACCAAACAGTTTTATTTGGTGATGCACTGACTGATGAGGAACTTGCTTTGCTTGAAGAAGAAGAAAAAAAGAAAGGAAGCAGGTCATATGGCTTTAATGAAAGCGATATTGACCATATGAACAGCCTTTTAGAAAGCATGAAAAGAGCAAGAGAACGCAATAAAGCCAACAATGAAAAAAAGGCTAAGGCAAAAAAACCATTAAGGTACCAATTTAAAAGAATTTCTGGAACAATTTCTAAAGCAAAAAGTGTTACCCAAGCAGACAATGCTGTATTTAAGGCTAAAAATGCCTTAGCAAGTATAAGAAGAAAAGGCGCAAGTGGAAAGTATGATTCAAATGAAATAGCTATGGCAGAAACTCATGCAAGAAAAATGGTACGTATAGCTAAAGTAAAGTTAGCACATATGAAGCAGGAAGAGGCGGCTGAAGATTATGGCAGTCAGGATGAGATATCTGTTGAATACAGAAAAATTGTTAAAAAAGCTCACCGCAAAGAAGAGGATATGGAGCTTTTAAAAGCTGACATGGACTATTTAAAAGCACAGATAAAGTATATAAAGAGTGGTGGAAGTTCCTCTGCTTCAGGTATTGCAGGAAATAGCAATATAACTGCAAACACGGCTATCCAAGCTGCCTATATAATGAAGAAAGAGGCAATAAAAGAAAATTTGGAACAATTTTTAGAAAATAGTGAATTTGCAGGTACAACATATGAAATGGTATCTGGTGTAGCTGATGCTGTTTCTAATGCACAAGTGTCGTCTGGTGGTACTATATCTGCTTCTGCTGTAACTGGTGGTACTGCTGCAGCACCAGCTTTTATTCCTACCAGTGGTTTTAGCACAATGATGTAAAATATAATTAGCTTCTATTTATTAGTATAGAAGGTTTTTCAACGATGCCATAAGCATTGTTTGAAAACCTTCTTTTTTTAGCATCTGTATATAAGTTAAAATTATGTGCAAAATATATTGTATTCATAAAAAGTGTGTGCAAATGGAGGATAAATATGCTAAATAAAATTTTGTTGACAGGACTGCTTTTATTAACAGCTTTAGGCATAACTGGATGTGCAAACAATTCTGATGATAAAAAAGAATTACACATTGGATATTTTAACAATATTACTCATGCACAGGCATTAATGTTAAAAGCAGAAGGTACTTTACAGAAAAGTCTTGGTGATAGTACTACTGTCAAGTGGACCGCTTTTAATGCTGGACCTGCCGAAGTTGAGGCATTATTTTCAGGAGATATTGATATAGGATATATTGGACCAGTCCCTGCCATAAGTGCCAATGTAAAATCTAAAGGTGATGTGGTAATTATATCAGGTGCAACTAAAGGTGGCGCAGTGCTTGTCAAGAAAAAAGGGTCAGATATAAATAATGTTGCAGATTTGGATGGAAAAGTTGTTGCAATTCCACAGATGGGCAATACACAACATTTATCGCTTTTAAAGCTTCTTAATGATAATGGGCTTAAGCCTGTAACAGATGGTGGCACAGTGACAATAAGTGCAGTGTCTAATGCCGATGTAGGAAACACTATGGAACGTGGAGACATTGATGCAGCATATGTA
The DNA here is from genome assembly GCA_947565985.1 of uncultured Lachnoclostridium sp. Lineage (GTDB taxonomy): Bacteria > Bacillota > Clostridia > Lachnospirales > Lachnospiraceae > Butyribacter. The sequence goes on along the minus strand of CANOID010000014.1, from coordinate 32,478 downwards.
CCAGAACCATGGGGTGCTACACTTCTGAAAAACGATGCAGAACTTATTCTTGACTATGATGAAGTATATTATAATGGCGAATATGATGTCGCACTTGTTGTTGCCAGAAAAGAATTTATTGAAGACAATCCTGATATTGTTGATGAATTTCTTAAACAACATGAAGAAGCAGCTATTAAAATAAATGATGATAAAGAAAATTCGCTTAAAATTATAAATAATGAGCTAAAAAAGGCTACTGGCAAATCTCTTGACAATGATATTATTACAAAGGCCTTTGAGCGTATAGGAATAAGCACAGAAGTCAATGAAGAATCCTTATTTGACTTTGCAAATATAAGCAAATCAGCAGGTTTTATCCCTGAACTACCAGAAGGAGACTTGATATGGCACTAATTATTAAAGGGTTAAGCAAGCACTTTAAAAATAGCGAAAAAGCAACTCTTAATGAGATAAATCTAGAAATTAAAACTGGTGAGTTTGTATGTATAGCTGGTACTTCAGGGTGTGGCAAAAGCACACTTTTAAATCTTGTTGCTGGTCTTGATAAACCCACAGAAGGCGAAATACTGGTTGATGGAAATAGAGTAACTGGACCTGGAGCAGACAGGACAGTTATGTTTCAAGAACATGGGCTTTTTCCATGGCTAAGTGTTATAGAAAATGTCAAGTTTGGCATGAAGATTGCAGGAATGTCAAATGATGTACAGGAAAAAAGGGCATTATATTACCTTGAAATGGTACATTTGCAAGACTACAAAGATTACCCAATACATCAAATTTCTGGTGGAATGAGACAGAGAACAGCACTTGCAAGAGCTCTTTCTATGGATTCAAAAGTACTTCTTATGGACGAACCATTTTCAGCACTTGATAAGCAAACCTCAAATATGTTAAGAGAAGAGCTTCAAAAAATATGGATGGAAACAAAAAAAACCATACTATTTATAACACACAGCGTTGAGGAAGCCGTATATCTTGGAGATAGAGTCGTTGTACTCTCACCAGTTACAGGTAGTATAGCCGATATCATAAAAATTGATATTGAAAGACCTCGTCATGTCTATGCAACTGAATTTGTTAATTTAAGACACCAGATTTTAGCAGAAGTCAGAGGGGAGGCGGTTTAGATGAATATAATATTCTTTTTGTTAGTTCTAGTACTGTTCTGGCAGGGATTTTACTGGATTGGCGTTGATATATTCAGATGGTGGAAACCATATGCAGTACCATCACCTGCTGGTGTTGCAGAGAGATTTATAACTCTTTTAAAAAGCGGAACATTAATAGAAGCGGTGGTTAATTCACTTGTGCGTGGAATTACAGGATATTTTATAGCTGTGATAATAGGTATAATAATAGGGCTTCTAATTAGTCACTTTAATTACTTGCAAAAAAATCTTAAACCCATTGTGCTAGGTGTACAGACACTTCCAAGTGTATGTTGGGTTCCGTTTTCCATCTTGTGGTTTGGGCTTTCAGCCAATGCTATATTATTTGTTATAATTATGGGTTCAGCCTTTAGCATTGCTATTTCAGTTGATAATGCTATAAAAAATATACAACCCATTTATATAAAAGCTGCCCTTACAATGGGAGCAAATAAAAAGCAAATGTACACTAATGTAATATTTCCTGCTAGTTTGCCTGAATTAGTATCTGGTTTAAAACAAGGCTGGTCATTCGCATGGAGAGCATTAATGGCAGGTGAAGTTATGACAACATCAACAGGGCTTGGTCAAACTCTTATTATGGGTCGTGACCTTGCCGATATTAATCAAGTAATGCTTGTAATGGTCGTAATTGTAGTAGTTGGGATTATAATTGATAAATTTATCTTTTCAGTAGTTGAAAATAGAATATTAAAGAAACGAGGATTGGCTTAATTTAAGCTTTTATATGATTTTTCTTTATTGACAATATTTTCCCCTAATTATATAATTAAAATAATAGGGGATTGTTTCCAAAAATTCAAAAAGGACATTATTATTTTAAAGAAAGGAAGGTATTATGAAGACGAAGATTAGAAGTATTATGGCAACACTACTTGCTACCTGTTTAATGCTCCAGTTATGTACTGGCTTTGCTGTCCTAGACAGTGTGACAGATGTATCTGCAAAAGCTGTTGCTCAGAACGAAGCTTCTTCCGAAGAGGCAAATAGCTCTTTGGAAATAGAGGTGCGTTCATCTCTTTTTTCTCCGTGTAAAGGAGCAGTATCTGTGGAAATCAGCAACAGTGTTGCAAAGCAGACACAGAAAAAAGAATTAGATTTTTCAGACACAGAAGTAGTCTCCCGCACAGCTAAGTTTAGAGTGGAGGAAGGTGACTACACTATTACTATTCTGGCTGATAAGTTTGCAAAATACCAGCAGAAAGTGACTGTAACAACTGGCTGGATGCATAGACTTACCGTATGTTCATCAAAAATAAATACAGGGTCTAATGCGAAACTTGGCTGGATTCAGGCAGGCGATGTAAACGGTGATAAAATCATTGATGAAAAAGACACAGACCAGATTGTATCTGATATCCATCATAAACCAGAAAGCACCAATTCTGATATAAATAATGATGGAAAGACAGATATTGCAGATTTGCAGTATCTTGTACAAAACATTAATGAAAAATCACAGGAGTCGGTAGTAGAACATCTAAAAATTATAAGTGGTATTAAATTAAGTACTGTTAAAATTACTGAAGGTTCAGTAACAGGTCTTATAAGTGGCGAAGGTGGTGCTACGTTAAAGCTGCTTAATGCTCCGGAAGGTGAAAATATTTCAGATAAATATCCGGCAGAATTAGATTTTATACTGGCTGATAATGATAAGCTCCCTGAAATTGGTGGCATGACACTTCTTGCCCCTTCTGAAGCGGATGAACATGGCTTTGTTACAAATAATATTACAAATGGAGTTGTAGAGGTTTATTCAACTGATGACCAAACACCAGCATTGGAAATTCCCCTAAATCAAATAAATAATGCTGGTTTAAGGCAAGGCACTAAATCTTTAAGAACAGCAGCAAGAGCTGGTGCTTCTGTAACAGAAAATGAGGATGGTTCCTTAGTTCTTGACTTTGGTGGTCAGATTGCAGTAAAAAGAGTAACTTTGAGAATTACTGGTACTAAAAAAGTTGAACCACTGGTACATATTGCAAAAGTAGAATTTGTCAATGACATGGCTAACAGAATACCTGCACCTGTACTTGATATACCAGTACTTTCAGAACCAAAACCGGGCAACCAGATGCTTGATGTATCATGGAGTGCTAAGAATAATGTTACAGGATATGAACTTTATGTAAGTGGTCCTGTAAAGGGCAGTACAGAACCTGTTTCACAGGTTATCAGTGTACAGAGTAACTCATACACTATCAGTGCTATTAATAATGCATCACTTTTAAACTTTAAAACATATACAATTAAAGTACGTTCTGTAAATGGTGACTGGAAAAGCCCGTGGTCAGAAGAAGTGACAGGAATACCTGCACCACAAGAAAAACCAGCACCACCAGACAATGTAACAGTGACAGGAGGCTATCGTTCTATAAGTATCTCATGGAAGAATATGAGCGACTCAAGCTATTACATGGTCTATTACAAAAAATCAAGTGAAACTGATGACAAATATCGTCCGGTCCTTGATGGTTTTACAACTGATAAATATGGAACTGCTAATATTGCAGATTGTATAAATGTTAATAACTATACGATTGAAAATTTGGAAGATCAAACAGAATATTCTGTCTATGTAATTGGATGGAATGAGCTAGGTTGGGGAGGCAAGTCTTTAGTATCCCTTGGAAAAACAAAGAGTTCTAATCCTCCTGAGCTTCCAGCCTACAAATTGTTAAATACCTCTAATGGTGAAGGCAAAGTTTCAGCTCATATTCAAACAGTCTCTATTGGTAACCACGGCGGAGCTAAAATGGTAGGAAGCTCTCTTGATACAGAGGCAGGAAGTGGTCTTGGACTTGTGGATAATGACTATGCTTCTTACTGGAGCAAAAGTGACTGGGATGATGGTGTTGCATATCCTGCCAATGGCAAGGGAATGACTGTTACACTTGATGCAGAATACAAGATGAATTACATAACCTTCGCAGCATTTAATGAAGCAGCATCACTTGAAACAGTCAGAGTTGAATACTGGAATACAGCAACTGGCAATACATCCAAAGTAGTTGGTGCAAAGCTGATTAGAAAACAGGATAAAAACCAGAACCAGTTTTACATTGTAAAGTTTTATGAAACAGTAATGGCTAATAAGGTGCGTATCTGCCTTGGCAGAGGTAGTAACCGCGCAGAGATGAAAGTAGGAGAAATCCGTTTCTACCAGTATGATTCAATTGAAGATGATATTATGGGTCTGTATGCAGATGAAATGCATACTACACTAAAAAGTACTGTAACTCTTAATGCAATCAATTCATTAGAAGAACGTCTAGAGACACCTGATACAGAAAGTGGTGAAAAGCATCCTCTTTATAATGAATTAAAACTGGAAATTAATACTGCTAAAGATATTTTAAATAACAATCCATCTCCTTCTTATGAGGTAATTAACCAAATTACTGCAAAGAAAGACGGGCATCTTGGTTTTGGTGGATTAAATCCATGGCAGCCACTTGGCAAAGCTGTCTATGCAGGTGAAACACTAGTTGTATATGTTGGACACAATACAAAGAGAACTAACGAGTCAACAAATCTGCAATTAGTAATGACACAGTACCACTCAGAAGCAAACAGCCTTGCACAATCGTCTGCTGCCCTTAAGATAGGAAGAAATGAAATTACAGTACCAAAGATTACAAACAGAGATTTTGAACGTGGAGGACAGCTCTATATTGCCTACTCTGGCAATAATAGTTCTGACAAGTATGCTGTGCGTGTCCTTGGAGGAAGCGACATTCCAGTATTAAATGTATATGGAAAAACTGGACTTGAGAGAAATGCCGCTATTCAAACTTATATTAGTAAACTTGAAAACCATGTAAACAATATTGAATCAGAACACAATAGTAAACATAAAGGTCAAAATAACTCTGTAAACTATGATTATGATAAAACAAACTGCATTTTAAACGCAACCGATATTATGATGGAGCAGATGATGTACTCACTGCCAGCAACACAGGTAGCAAGCCCATTAGAAAATAAAACTGATAAAATTAATGCACTTGATGTCTCCCTAAAATCAATGGATGATGTGATGACGCTGTTCTACCATCACAAAGGACTTAGCAATGATACAGCGGCAGCGGCTAAAGGCAATAATGCCCTTCCTTCACAACATTTAAATATCAGGTATATGAGAATGTTTGCAGGTGCATTTATGTATGCTTCTGGAAATCATATAGGGATTGAATATGGCTCAACAGGTATAGCTAGTGGTGCAACAAGCATGAAGAGTTTTGGATGGGGAATTGCTCATGAAATTGGTCATGATATTAACCAAGGTAGTTATGCCGTTGCAGAAGTTACTAACAATTACTTCTCCCAATTACTGACAGGTACAGAACGCTACAAATGGTCAGAAGTATATAAGAAAGTTACATCTGGTGCTGTTGGTCGTGCTTCCAATGTATTTACACAGTTAGCAATGTACTGGCAACTTCATCTTGCATTTGATAATAACAAAGATGACCAGTATATATACAGTAAATATGAAGACCAGTTTAATAACCTGTTTTTTGCTCGTGTAGACACTTATTCAAGAAATCCTGCCAAAGCACCACAAAGTGGTCTTACATTAAATGGCGGTGCTGACCAAAATATTATGCGTCTTGCATGTGCGGCTGCTAATAAAAACATCCTTCCGTTCTTTGAACGCTGGGGTATGGTGCCTAACGCAGATACTACTACCTATGCAGCAAAATACGGTGAACCATATAAAAAGGCACTTTACTACGTAAATCCTGACGCAAGGAATTATCGTATTGACCATCTTGATGAAGCTGGAACAATCTTAGATAAAGAAAATATTGTGACAGCAAAAGCTGCAACAGCATCTGCAGCAGAAGCAAACTCAAATCAAGTAAAAGTTACTATTAACACAAATGAAAAGAAAGACTTAATCCTTGGTTATGAAATTAGTCGCAGTATGACAAGTAACGGCAAACCAGAGTCACAAGTAGTAGGCTTTGTACCTATAGACACTACAAACGATAGTACTGTTTTTATAGATACTATCTCTACAATAAACAACAGAGTAATGTCTTATACAGTTAGAGCAGTTGATAAATATCTCAACTATTCCAAAGAAGTATCTGCTGGCTCAGTTAAAATTCAGACAGATGGTATTCTTGATAAGTCTTCTTGGACAGTAGAGACCAATATGACATCAGAGGATGATAAACAAATTACAACAGATAACGATGACCCTGACAGTGGTTACAATGAGAAAAATCCTAGTAGTGTTACAGCAAAGACAGAACACAGCATTGACAGAATTATTGATAATGACAAGACAAATACCTATAATGGAACTGCTTCAAATACTGGTGCAGAAATTACAATTGATATGCACAAAATACAAGAAGTAACATCATTTAAGTATCTTGGAAATGCACTTTCTGATGTAACAATACAAGTAAGTGAAGATGGCAGTACATGGACCAAAGTAAAAGAAAATGTTCCTTTGGATGGAACAAAAGAAGATACTATCTGGTTTGATTCTGTTAAGGAAGGAGAACGTGATAATTGGATTGGCACTTATAACGCCAGATACGTTAAATTAACAACATCCCAAACTGGAAACATTTCAATTAAAGAAATTGCAATATGTGGTCCAACTGGAGATAACCTTGAATTTATAACAACGGACAGTGGCAAACCATCCATTGGTAAACTTAAAGAAGATTTTAAGTATGGCACTCAAAATGCAGATATTATTCCTAAAGGTTCATTAATCTTTACAGGAAAATACAAAGGCAATCCTGCTTATAACGTGGTTGTATTATATGACACTGATGGCAATGTAATTGGTGCAAAAGATGATAAAGTTGAAGCAGGTCAGGTAATATTTGCAGATGTTCCAGAAAAAGGAAATCTTGGTGAAACAAGCGATGGAACATGGGTATATTATGTAGAACAAGGTCAATGGGATGAAAATACCTTAAAAGCATTAAAGGGTGTGCGTGGTGAACTTTATCGTACTGACGATGCCGAGAGCTTAAAAGGAGAACGCATTACTAGTGATACTCTTATTATAAATATACCAGAAACCTTGCCAGAGATTACTTTAAATGGAGTGGAGGTACCTAAATGAAAAAATGGCTTACTTGCATAATTCTGTCTGCTCTCCTGCTTACTGCTGTTCCATCTTTTAATGCAACAGCAGCAGAAACAGACTGGAGTGGCACTTTTACAGCAAGTGGAGAGAACAATAATATCAATGTAACGCTGTTGGCTCCACAGACACAAACAGAAGATATTACATCCCTGCATTACAGAATATATATATCTATTGCAAATGGCAGTATGGATGTACCAACATTCCAGTTTGCTAGCACAGTAGAAAGTAAAGTAAAGGATGTGGCAGCAATTAAGGATGGTTCTTCTAACTATATACTTGATATCATCCTTTCTGGAACAAAAGACCAGAATATTTTTCAAACTAGTAAACAAGCTGATATTGGAACTATTACTCTGCATCCAACAACAAATACATATAAAATAACAACAGACTTTACAGGAATAAATAACGATAGTAAAGAACCTGCTGCAGAATATGTAACAAGTGAAGGTCAGTATGCCCAAGAAGTTCCACTTATAAACACAAAATCAATTACAATAGAAAAAACCAGCTCATCTGGAAGCAGTGGTTCTAATATTTATATAGGTTCTGGAGGAACGGCTACAGATTACACAGGTGGTGGCACTAGCACAACAGCCCCATCAGCTACACCAGGAAATACAGCGGCACCTACTGGCTCTGCTGCTCCTAGTGCTTCTAATGCCCCTACAACTGCTCCTACAACTTCAGAAACACCTGATGCTTCACAAGAACCTGCTTCGTTTGACACCAATCAGAAGCCAGCACTAAAAACAACCGTTGCAAAAGGCTCTAAGAATGTCAAGTTTAGCTGGAATAAGGTTGATGGTGCAGATGGATATATTATCTGTCAGTACAACAAAAAAAATAGCAAGTATAAGAGTATAAAGACAATTGCAAACCCTGATAAAACAACTTGTTCTCTAAAAATGAACTATGCTACTTCCTATTCATTTAGGATACGTGCATTTAAAACATCAGAGGATGGCAGTAAAGTTTACGGAAAGTATAGCAGCATTATTAAAGTTACAACAGCACCAGCTAAGACAAATGGTCTTAAAGTAAGACGTGCAAGGAACTCAAAAGTTTCCGTTTCTTGGAAAAAAGTTCAAAGGGCAAGTGGTTATCAGATTTTTAGTAGTAAGAAAAAGAATGGAAAATATTCGCTTGTCAAAACTATTAAAAAGGGTTCTACTTTAAGCACTACAGTAAAACAAAAGAATAAAAAGGCTTGTTACTACAAAGTAAGAGCATATGTAACCAATGCCAATAAAAAACGTGTATATGGAAACTTTAGTAAAAGTCTTCCATCAAAATCCTGATTGTTGTAAAATAAAAAAATAATTGCAAAAACCCTCGCCTTTTAGCGAGGGTTTTTATTATTCTTTAAAAAAAGTAAATAGTATGACTGTTGATTTAATTGGCAAAAAAGAGTAGTATAGTGTAATAAATAAAATTAAGAAAGGTCTGATTAATTTGTTAGAGCATAAAGAACATTTTCACGGAAGTGATTTAGAAAAAATAGAAGCAATTTATGGAATAAAAAAGGAAGATATCACTAGTTTTTCAGCTAATGTCAATCCACTTGGCATTTCATACAGATTAAAAAAAGAACTATCTTCACATATTGATGCTATTACTTCTTATCCAGACAGAGAATACACATCATTGCGTAAGTGCATTGCAGAATATGTACATACAGATTACAAGAATATTCTCACTGGTAATGGCTCAACTGAGCTTATCTCACTCGCCATTCAGATTTTGAAGCCTTCAAAAGCACTTATAGCAGGACCCACATATTCTGAATATGAACATGAAATATCACTTTATAATGGACGTTCACATTATTTTAGGCTTCAAGAGTATGACGACTTTAATCTGGATATTGACGCTTTACAAAAAGCATTGACTTCTAAAATTGATTTACTTGTAATATGTAACCCCAACAATCCTACATCGTCCCAGATTGACAGGAAAACTATGCGAAAAATACTTGATACTTGCAAAGAAAAAGGCATATTTGTAATGGTAGATGAAACGTATGTGGAATTTTCTAAAGACTATCAGGATATAACATCAGTTCCACTTACCGAATACTATAATAATATAATAATTTTACGTGGTATTTCAAAATTTTTTGCTGCCCCGGGACTTAGGCTAGGATATGCAATATGCGGCAATCGTCAGCTTCTAAAAGAGATAGAAAGCCGCAAAAATCCGTGGACTATAAACTCTCTAGCTGCTATTGCTGGGGAAATAATGTTTAAAGACACAGATTATATTAATGAAACTATAAATCTTATATCTTCTGAGAGAGAGCGTGTTTGTTCAATTTTAGAACAAGTGTCAGGCATAAAATTTTATAAACCACATGCTAATTTTATACTGCTGCGGATATTAAAAGATAAAATTACATCTGAAGATTTATTTGACGCTGCAATTAAAAAAGGGCTTATGATAAGGGATTGTTCGACTTTCCCATTTCTTGATAATAAATATATACGTTTTTGCTTTATGAAACCAGAAGACAATGATGCACTACTTAAAGTTTTACTTGATTTAATTTAAGCTCTTGACAAATGTTTATATTTTAAAAGACAAGTTTTATTAGAGAGGATAGCATTATGGATATTTATGCTGGAATAGAAATCAAGATTGTAAAGGGAGAAATACAAGAAAAACCGCATTACCAGCCAGAGACAGAAGCTGTGTTTTTAATTAAGGGGCATATGCAGGCTACAATTAATGATACAGAGTATACTTTAAAAGAAAATGATATAATCGTATTTAGTGCTGGTCTTTTACATAGAATCCATGCAGATAGAGAAGCTATTATGTGCATAGTGTGTTATTCTTACAAGGCGTTGTCTGATATTCTTCACAGAGATGACTACACTTTCTATTGTAATAGTGCAAGCGATGATATACATTCTTATAGAAAATTAAGAGAGATATTCAGAGAAATTGTTTATCAACACGTGATTATGCCACATAAAACACAGTGTTTGCTGCAAGGGCTTTTTTATAAACTTTTAGACTGTCTGATAGAAAATTTTCTTATTGAAGAATCTTTAGATAATACTAAGATAAATAGTACAAATGCAAAGATGTGTCAGATTTTTAAATATATTGAACAAAATTTTAGATATAATGCAAGCTTGTCTGAATTAGCGGAAAATATGTATATGTCAAGCTCTACACTGTCGAGATTTTTTAAGAAGCAGACAGGCATTTATTTCGCAGAATACATTAATCAGATGAGGCTTCAATATGCGTTTAAAGAACTTATGTACACTGATAACAATATTACAAGAATTGCAGCAGACAGTGGTTTTTCTAATCTATCAGTGTTTAACCGAGTATTTAAGGAACGCTATGGAATGTCCCCCAGCGACTGTAGAAAAATAGAAAGAGAAACTAATCAAAAAAAGGAAGAACAAGACAGACAGCTTTTTGAAGAACTGAAAAAGATACAAAACATTTATCCTGAAAAGCAAGTATCAGCAGATGTCGTGGTTATGGCTGATGTTTCAGAGAGTAAGATTTATGATAAAACATGGAATAAGGCTATAAATATAGGTTCTATGGATACCCTTATGCTTGCAAATATCCAGTATCACCTTATATATCTTGTTGAGAATCTGGGGTTTAGATACGCCAGACTTTGGAATGTTTTTTCTACAAAGATGATGCTTACGGATGGCATTCATATAGGAAATTACAGCTATGACAAAGTAGATATAGTTTTAGATTTTCTGGTTTCGCACCAGATTATTCCATTTTTAGACATTAGTGTGCGTCCAAATACGGCTGTACGAACTGAAAATGTTGTTCTTTATTTTGAAGATGAAGGCATAAAGTTTCAGTCAAGAGAAGTATGGGAAGAAATGGTTTCTGATTTTATACACCATGTTGTACAAAGGTATGGCGAAGCGGAAGTTGGCAAGTGGATTTTTGAACTTGGATATGATGTAGTACATGATATTCACTGTTATGAAGACAAAGACTACAGCTATATTAATGCATTCAAGCATTTATATAAGACAGTTAAAGAAACTGCCCCGTCAGCAGAAGTAGGCGGGCCGATGGGAATTGCAGGTGTAAAAACTGAGTTTATAGAGAAGTTTTTTGATCAGTGTAAAGAGGCACAGTGTATACCAGACTTTGTATCATTTATACTGTTTCCATATGTAGATGTTGAAAGAGACGGCAAAAAGAAGTATATGAGAAGCACAGAGTATGGGATAGAAAAAGAAAGGCTTCAAGAAATTCATGCTATTTTATCAAGACAAGGCATAGAAAGCAAAGTTTATATATCAGAGTGGAACAGTTCTGTTTCTAGTAGAAACTATCTTAATGACAGTTGCTTTAGGGCAGCTTATATTATAAGAACTCTGTCAGAGCTGTGGAACTCTTTAGATATGATTTGTATATGGATGGCTTCAGATTGGGTAAGCAATTATTTTGACGCAAGAGGAATTGCTAATGGCGGCAATGGTCTTATTACTAAAGACAGTATTTGTAAACCTGCTTACCATGCACTGGCGTTTATGAACAGTCTTGGAAAGTACTGTATTACGAGAGGAAGCAACTGTATTATTACAAGCACAGAGAAAAAAAGTTACTATATACTGTGTTTTAATTATAAACAGTATAATTACAGCTATTACACTAATGATGAAGATGTCAATGAACCTGAAAAAATAGACGATTTATTTAAAGATAATGACAATATGGGATTAGATATTGTGCTTAATGGTGTAGAAACAGGTAATTATGTTATTAAAAAGCGTTCAGTAAACCCTAAAGAAGGAAATTTATTAAGTGAATGGAAAAACTTTCAGTATGATGGAAACTTGGACAGCAAAGATGTAAAATATATAAGACGTGCCTGTTATCCACGTATGAGTATGGAGCATACTACAGTTAAAGATAATAAAATTGAATTTAATGTACAACTTGATGCACATGAGATTGTATTATTGCACATATATAGAAAGTAAAGTCAGAGAAAAATAATAAGAAGAAAAGGGATGCAACAGATGTATTACATTTGTTGCATCTATTTTTTTTATGTGCTTAATAATGAAATATGTGTAAAAGAAAATGAAATCAAAAAGGAGCGGCAATTCAAAACAGAAGATATAATAATAAACATCAAAGGGAGATAATCCTACAGGAACATAAAAAATAAAATATTGAGGAGGAATTTTGATATGAAAAACGGTAAATTACAGGTAGCAGTAATCGGATGTGGAGGAATTGCAAATCAGAAACACTTTCCAACTTTAAAATCACAGGCGGACAAGTGCGAAATCGTGGCTTTTTGTGACATTATACATGAAAGAGCTGAAAAAGGGGCAAAGGAATATGGCACAGCAGATGCAAAGGTGTGTGAAGATTACAGGGAAGTAATGAATGATACAGAGATTGATGTTGTTCATGTATGTACACCTAACGTAGCACACTGTCCTATTACAGTAGCAGCTTTTGAAGCTGGTAAACACGTAATGTGTGAAAAGCCAATGGCAGCTACTACAGAAGATGCACAGAAGATGATGGAAGCATGGAAAAAATCTGGTAAGAAGTTTACGATTGGTTATCAGAATCGTTTCCGCAATGATACACAGATGCTTCATGAAGCTTGTACAGCAGGAGATTTAGGTGAGATTTACTTTGCAAAGGCACATGCTATCCGCAGAAGAGCAGTTCCTACATGGGGTGTATTTCCAGATAAGGCTAAACAGGGCGGCGGTCCATTAATTGATATAGGAACACACGCACTTGATATTACACTTTGGATGATGGATAACTACGAAGTAGAAAGCGTTACAGGTTCTGTATATGAGAAATTAGGACACCTTGAAGAAGCTACAAAAGGAAATATGTTTGGAGCATGGGACCCTAAGACTTTTGAGGTAGAAGATTCTGCATTTGGTTTTGTAAAGATGAAGAATGGTGCTACGATTTTCTTAGAAGCTGCATGGGCAATCAATATGAAAGAGTCAAGAGAAGCTGCAACTACACTGTGTGGTACTAAGGCTGGTGCTGAAATTATAGGCGGTATGAGCAAGGCAGAAGGCGAGTATGACCTGATTATTAATAAAACAAGCCATGGAAGACTTACAGAGGAAACACTGTCAGCAGGTGGAACGATTGCATTTTTTGAAGGTGGTTCTGACAAGCCAGAAGAAGTTGAGTGTAAACAGTGGCTTGAGGCAATTTTAAATGATAAAGAGCCTTTAGTAAAACCAGAGCAGGCATTTGTTGTTACAAAGATATTAGACAATATTTATAAATCGGCAGCAGAAGGTAAAGAAATAAAATTCTAATATATGATATGTGATTATGGAGGAAACGGACTATGTATAAATATGATTGGAAAGGACCTAAACGTGGAGTAGCACTGTACAGCTATTCCGCAGAGTTTGGACTTACAAAGTCACTTGAAGAGTGCTTTGAAGATGTACATGATATGGGAGCACATGGGATTGAGATTCTGGCAAATACACATATAGAGAATTATCCATATCCTACGGATGAATGGGTAGAGAAATGGTTCCGTTTATGTGACAAATATGAGATTGTACCAGTTGAGTATGGCAACTGGATTGACTCTCATGTCCTTGGCAGTCGTGACCTTACTACAGAGGAATCTTATGAAATGCTCGCAAGGGATATCCGCCTTGCACACAGACTTGGTTTTACAGTTATGAGGACAAAAATGCCAGTTATTACAGATAAGCTTGAACCAGTTAAAAACTGGAGAGAGATAATTAAAATGGCACTTCCTCTAGCTGAAGAGCTTGGAATACAGATGTGTCCTGAAATACATACACCAACGAATTTAAAAGGTGATATGGTAAATGATTTTGTATCATTTATTAAAGAAACCGGCACAAAGAACTTTGGACTTAATATAGATTTTAGTGTGTTCCGAACTGAATTTGCAGAGGGAGAATACGTAGACCCTAATTACACACCAAACGCTCCAGAAGATTTAATTCCACTGCTGCCATATATTTACTGCTGCCATGCAAAGTTTATTAATATGAGTGATACATTTGAGGAGACTACTATACCTTATAAGGAAATTATCAAGATATTTAAGGATAATAACTGGGATGGCTATCTTTTAAGTGAATATGAAGGAGCAGATAAGTATGACCTAGGATATGAGGTAGGCCAGACACTTCGCAAGCAGCATATTATGTTAAAGAATTACATTGGTGATTAAGGAGGTAAATAAAATGGAAAGAGAAGTAATTCAGTCAGTAGGATTTAGAAATACAAAGGAAAACGGAGAAATTACAGGTTTCCAGTTTAAAGTCAGGCTTCCTTATTACCGTGGTGTTTTTTTAAGCCAGTTAAGACCAGGAACTCTCTATGTAGATGGAGAGAAGTTTGAAAAAGGAGATATTATCTGGAATATAAAAGGGGAAGACTACACTTATGAGGAAATGAAAGAAGATTTTAAAACTCACTGGGCTGTAACAGAGCCAGCAGTGCTTAAAGTGAAAAAGATGGGAGGACTTTCACAAGGTTTCCATGAGTTAGTATATGGATTCTGCTTTACATCTTCTTATATGCCACCTGTTATTCAAGAACACTTAGACCCTGACGCAGAAAGTTTTGTATTTATGCCAGAGTTTGGACATCATGTAAATAAGAGAAAACTGCTTATTGTATAGTTAGAAAGGGGATGTATGTAAATGAAATTAGGTCTTCTTACAGCAATTTGTGATGGAATGACATTTGAAGAAGTAGTAGATTTTGCATTGGAAAATGGACTTGAATGCCTTGAAGTGGCTTGTTGGCCACAGGGCGGTGCAAAGAGAAGATATGCAGGTGTAAGCCATATTGATGTTGCAAATCTCACAGAAGAAAAAGCTGCTTATATCAAGGAATATTGCAGTAAAAAGAATGTAGAGATTTCTTCGCTTGGATATTATCCAAATACAATGGACCCAGACCTTGAAAAAAGAAAAGGCTATGTAGAACACCTTCACAAAATGATTGATGCATCGGCAATGCTTGGCGTAAACATGATTACAACATTTGTGGGACGTGATCCATCAAAGACTGTAACACAGAATTTAGAGCTTGTTAAAGAAGTGTGGCCTCCTCTAGTTAAACATGCAGAAGAAAAGGGCGTAAAGATTGCAATAGAAAATTGTCCTATGTTGTTTACAGAAGATGAGTGGCCTGGTGGACAAAATATTATGACATCTCCTTCAAACTGGAGAAAAGTCTTTAAGGTTATTGACAGTGATAACTTTGGAATCAACTATGACCCATCGCATTTTGTATGGCAGCAGATTGATTATATTAAGCCATTATATGAATTTAAAGACAAGATTTTTCATGTACATTATAAGGATATCAAAGTATATAAAGATAAGCTTGCAGATGTAGGGGTTATGGCAACACCGCTTGAATATATGACTCCAAAGCTTCCAGGGCTTGGTGATGTGGACTGGGGCAAATACGTTTCCGCACTTTCAGATATAGGATATGAAGGATGTACCTGTATTGAAGTAGAGGATAAAGCATTTGAAAAGAGTTTAGAAAATGCAAAGAAAGCAGTGCTTTTAAGTGCAAGGTATCTTAGAAACTTTGTAATTTAAGATATAGGGCAAGGCGGTCGCCGCCTTTAATTAAATGGAGGCAGAATTTATGGAAGACATTAGAATTGGTATTATCGGTCATGGCTTTATGGGCCATGAACATGAAAAGATGCTCACCCAGATGGAAGGAATACGTGTTGTAGGAATTTCTGACAGAGACCCTGAACAGTTAAAAGATGTAAAAGAAGGTCTTAAGCGATATTCATCTAATGATGAGCTGATAAATGACCCAGAGGTTCAGGTAGTTTTAGTTGCTGCAAATAACAATCAGCACCATGATATTGTAATACAGGCAGCACGTGCAGGAAAAGATATTATCTGCGAAAAACCTGTAGCAATGAACCTTACAGAGCTGGATGATATGATAAAAGAAACTAAGAAGTGTGGTGTTAAATTTACAGTACACCACCAGAGAAGATTAGACCCAGATTTTCGCACTATAAAAGAAGTCTATGACCAAAAAAGCCTTGGTGATGTCTATTCAATTAAAAACAGCCTGTATGGCTTTAATGGTAATATGCACGACTGGCACGTGTATATAAGCGAAGGCGGCGGTATGCTTTTTGACTGGGGTGTACATCTTCTCGACCAGATACTTTGGATGATGCCTAAAAGCAAAATTAAAAGTATTTTTGCAGATGTAAGAAATGTAATTAACTTTGAAGTAGACGATTACTTTAAGATATTGATGCGTTTTGACAATGGCATTGCTGCAGAAGTGGAGCTTGGCACTTATTATCTTACTGATAAGATGCATGACAAGTGGTTTGAGCGACACTGGATGATTTGTGGCAACAAAGGCTGTGCATATGTAGATGGTTTTGAACCAGAAGGTAAAATTGTGCGTACATCTCATCTGCTTACCAATGTATCAGGAAAACGTACAATGACGGCAGCAGGTCCTACACGTTCATTTGGACCACCAGCAGAAGGTACAATAATTACAGAAAAACTGCCAGCGGTGTCAACTAAACACGAAGATTATTTTGAAAACTATAAAAAGGCATATTATGGTGAAGAAGAGTTTCTTGTGAAAATTCCAGAAACAAGAAGAGTTCTGGCTTTAATGGAAGCAGTCCGTGAGTCTGCTCGTACAGGAAAGTCTATAAATTTTGAATAATAACGACAATCCTTAGGGAGGAGGTACATATGAAGGAAAAGACAAATCCAAAGCTTGCCGTAAGCTATGCACTTGGTGAAGTCGGATGCCAGATGAGCTGGTATATGATTAATAATTATTTGACAATATTTTATACAGATATTGTAGGGTTAACTGCGGCGGCTATTTCAGCAATTATGCTGATTGCCCGTATATGGGACGCAGTCAATGACCCAATGATGGGAAATATTGCAGACAATACAAATACACGTTGGGGACGTTTTAGACCATATCTGATGTTTGCACCTCCAGTTCTCGCAGTATTTAATATTTTAACATTTACTGTATTTCCAGTACAAGGTGCATTAAAAGTTGTTTTGTGTCTGATATTTTATATAGGCACAGGTATGGCATATACTGCGTGTTCAATCGCTTATCAGGCATTACAGAATGTAGTTGCGATTGATTCACAAGTGCGTATGAACCTTGCTACTGCACGTGGTGTTGGTTCTTCCGTAATTGGTATTTTTATGTCAGCATTTGCAATGCCAATGATTCTCTTTTTTGGCAAAAGTGATGTAGCAACTGCTAAAGGTTATTTCTGGACAACTGTAGTTTTATCTATATGTATAATTCCAGTATTCTGGCTCTGTGCATTAGGATGTAAGGAAACATACACAGAGCAGTTACATACAGAAAGCAAGTCTGAAAAAATGGGATTCTTTAAGAGCTTAAAAGAGCTTGTAAGAAACGACCAGCTTCTTATGGTAGTGCTTGCAACAATCGGTGGTACAATCTGTGTAACAGGAAGAATGGGACTTTTAGTGTACTATGTAATTTATGTAGCAGGTTCATATCAGGCAGTTGCCTATATATTTACAGTAATGACAGTTGCACAGCTTATTGGCACTCTTTTTGTACCATGGGGCACTAACAAATTTGGAAAACGCAATTATATGATAATACTAAATGTTATAATGATAGTTGGCTTTGTATTAATGTATATTAATCCGACAAGCAACCTAGTTTATCTTATGGGTGTATCATTTATCTGCGGACTTTGTAATTCTGCTTCTTCTATCTGCTATGGCATGGTAGGTGATTCGATTGAGTACGGCGATTGGAAACTTGGAAGCCGTCAGGAAGGTGTGGCAGCTTCAATGCTTAGCTTTGGTGTTAAAATTTCTACCGCAATATGTGGCTCTGCCGGAGTACTGCTTTTATCTGCTGCTGGTTACGTGGCAAATGCAGAACAGACGGACGCAGCTAAAGCTGGAATTAACTTAGTAGTAAATATTGTACCTGCGATAATCGCTGGCATATCAATAATTCCACTGTTCTTTTATAAGCTCACACCTGCACGCGTGGCAGAAATTCGTGAAGAACTGGATGCTGGAAGACACGCATGGGACTCTGATAACAAATAAAATTTTAATTGTCTGGCATTTTTAAACCTTGATATACCTGGTGTATGGAAAATTATATGGTGTGGATTTACTTATATAGGCTGTGGTATGGCTTATACTGCAGCAAATATTTCTGTTGGGTGTTTGGCAAATTCCATGACATCTATTAATACAGAACGTGTGTCCTTAAATGCATATCGTGGTGCGATTGGACAAATTGCTGGTGTAATTATTAATGCGATTACTATGCCAATTATTCTTTACTTTGGCAATGGTTCTACTTCTTCAGGTAAAGGATATTTTATGGCAGCACTTATTTTTTCAATTATTTGTCTGCCTTGTTTTATAATATGTTTTGTAACCACAAAGGAAGTAATTGGAGGTGGTGCAAAGAAAACAGGAGAAAAAGAGAGTGTAGTTAAAAATCTATTTACTTCTTTTAAAATGACATTTAAAGACCACAATGCAAGGTTTCTGGTATTGGCGATGTTTTGTTTCTTGACGGGTATTTTTGGACGTCTTGGCATCATGGCATGTTATTTTATTTATATTCTTGGTGACGCAATGGCAATTGCATCATTTGGAACTGCAATGACAATTGGTATGCTTGTAGTTAATTTCTATGCGCCACTTTTACTTAATAATATTGATAAAAAATGGTGTGGTGTTATCACCTGTATCTGCCAGATTATTTGCTGTACAGCCTTTTTCTTTATGGGTCAGGCAAAAATGTCAGCAATGGCAATCGCAGTAGTAGGTCTTATCTATGGTTCAACAAATTTTGGTGGTCTGGTGTCTTATGGTCTTGGAGCAGAAATCATTGACGACAATTGGCTCAGGACAGGAATCCGTGCAGATGGTGTTATTTATTCTTGTATTTCATTTTCTACAAAACTTGGAAATGCAATTGGTGGTTCTGTTGGTATCGTGATTCTTGGTGCAGTTGGTTTTATTGCAAATACAGAGATGGCTCCAGAAGTACTTACAAGAATGAATGCAGTTATTAATTTTGGACCATGTATATTTTTTGCATTAAGTGCCGTTTTCTTTATTATGGTACATATGACAAATGCTAAAGGCAAGGAAAATGAGGAGTTGATTGCTGCTAAGATAGCTTCTGGAGAATTAAGCCAGTAAATATATAGTAAATAATTTAAGGAGGAAAGCAATGGCAGATAATCACATATTTCCATTTTTGTGGATGAGAGGAGAAGAAGAAAGTATTATCCGTGAGGAAATGGAAAAAATTGCAGAATGTGGTATTCATGCAGTTTGCGTAGAAGCACGCCCACATGATGGATTTTGTAGCGAAACATGGTGGAATGACTTAGGAGTTGTCATTGAAGAAGCAAAAAGACGCAGTATGCAAGTGTGGATATTAGATGACAAGCATTTTCCAACTGGATATGCAAATGGCTTGATTGCAGAAAAATATCCAGAAAGAAAAAAGTTGTATATTCAGTCTTCAAAAGCAGATATTTATGGCAGTTCAAAATTAGTAACTCTTGATGTTAGCAGAATGTTAAAGCCCTCAATTGGATATTGGGAAATTGGCAAACCTGTAAATGAAGAGGAGCGTAAAAATAATCGTGTTTTGGCAATTTTAGCTGTAAAATGTGCAGAAGGAATGAAATTAAAAGAAGAAGTAATAAACTTGACACCATATTATGATGGCACAAAAGTTACTTTCAAACTTCCAAGCGGTGCATGGCGTGTACACGTTATTTATAAGACAAGAACTGATGGTGGTGATGAAACTTACATAAATTTAATTGACAAAGAGTCCGCCCACACACAGATTGAAGCAGTATATGAGCCACATTATCAACAATTTTCCAAAGAATTTGGAAAGACAATAGCTGGATTTTTCTCTGATGAGCCACAGTTTGGGAATGTATCAGAAATGTGTTATGATACAAAGCTTGGAAAAAAGAGAATGCCTCTGCCATGGAGTAATGAACTACAAAAGATGATGGAAGAAAAGTATGGGAATAACTATATAGAATATCTGCCTTTCCTGTTTGAAGAAACTGAAGAACAGAACATAGGAATGCAGATACGCTACGATTATATGGATTTTGTTTCCAAACTGTATAAGAAAAATTTTAGTGATGTGCTGGGCAACTGGTGTACTGAACATGGTGTGGAATATATAGGACACATAGTAGAAGATAATGGCATACACAGTCGCTTTGGAATGGGTGCTGTTCATTATTTCAGGGCAATGTCTGGTCAACATATGGCAGGTATAGACTGTATCGGAAGTCAGGTCATATATGGAGGTGCTACACAAGGACGACTTGGAATGGGTGAAAGTGGCGGAGATGGAGAGTTTTACCACTATGTTTTAGGGAAAATGGGTGCTTCTTGCGGTCATCTTGACCCAAAGAAAAAGGGGCGTACAATGTGTGAATTATTTGGTGCATATGGATGGAATTTTGGTGTACGAGATATGAAATATGTTTTAGACCATCTTTTAGTAAAAGGCGTAAATTATCTAGTTCCACACGCTTTTTCTATGGCAGATTATCCAGACCCTGACTGTCCTCCCCATTATTATGCGAGAGGGAATAATCCAGAATTTCCATACTTTGCCATGCTTATGAAATACGCAGACAGGATGTGCCAAATGCTAAGCGGCGGAATCCATGTAGCTTCTGTGGCTGTGTTGTATGATGGAGAAGCCGACTGGATTGGCGGAAATATGCCTATGCAGAAAGTTTGCAGGACACTTACAGAAAATCAGATTGATTTTGAAATCCTAAGTATTGATATGTTAGAAAATATGGAAACATACAATGGCAGTTTGACAGATGGGAAATTGATAATAAATGGAGTAGTCATGCGTGCACTTATTATTCCTTATACAAGGGGTATTCCAAATGGACTGGCAGATTTTATCAGCAATGCAGGTAACTTTCCAGTTATTTTTATAGATGGACTTCCAAATCAGATAATAAATGCGAGTGATAAAGCAAAACAGGAAAATGCCATAGACAAATGCGAGGTGATTGCACTTGAAAACCTTGTAAATGCTCTTCGCATAAAAGGATTTTATGAAATTGCAACAGATAGCAAATTTAAAGAACTTAGTTTTTATCATTATAAAAAAGATGAGGATATTTTTGTCTTTCTGAATGAATCTGCTAATATAGCTTATTCAGATATAGTACTTCTGCCGTTACAGGAAGAGGCATTATATTATGATGCATGGAAAGACTGTTACGAAACAGCAGAGTGTGAGGTATTTGATGGTTATGTAAAGGTACGGCTACAGTTAGAACCTGCAGAGTGCTGTGTGTTAGTTGGTAAAAAATGCAGACAATGTAACACAGTACATCGTCCATTTGAACAGCAAATTGGCAGTGAATGTGAAGTTATAGATATTTCTGATGGTTGGGATGTGTCTATGGTAAAGGCTAAGGACTACCCACAGTTTTCAGAAAGTATAAGAGTAGACACTCTCAAGCCAATTTCTGATGATTATCCTGCATTTTCTGGCATTATTCGTTATACAAAGGAAATAGAGTTTGAAGAAATTTCAAAAGAAGTTTATTTGAAAGCAGAAAATGTATATGAAATTTTAAAGGTTACAATAAATGAAAGAGAAGCAGGTATACGAATTACACCGCCTTATCAAGTGTCAATAGGTAGCTTTTTTAAATCAGGCAAAAATACTATTGAAATAGAAGTGACTACAACTCCAGCAAGAGACCAGATGAACTATCCACATCCGCCATTTGATTTTATGTATGAACCTGTAGATGCGACTGGTATGTTTGGAGAAGTGAAACTGTTTATAAAGAAAATGTAATTGTTATCATGGTTTTGCATGATAAAAAATATTAGAAATATACCTAGAGTAATGAAAAGCTTGTCTTTGGGCTTTTCATTACTTTAAAGCATATCTATGGCTATGTGGCAATCTAGTGTATTCTAAAATAGTTGTAGAAAAGTTGACAATTATTTTTTCATTACAAATACTTATATTGTTTTTTTATAATATTAAGTAGAAAAAGCATAAAAATTTTGATATAATAAGAAAACAATATAAATTTGTAATTAAGGAGGGGAATATGCAGAAATATTTTAACAATCCTATTTTGCCAGGATTTTATCCTGACCCGACAATCTGTCGTGTTAATGATGACTACTATCTTGTTACTTCAAGTTTTGAAATCTTTCCGGCACTTCCGATATTTCACAGTAAAGACCTAGTCCACTGGAAACAGCTTGGACATGTGCTTGATAAAAAAGAATGGCTATATTTAGATGCGAATCTTTTTGCAGGTGGTATGATGGCTCCAACACTGCGTTACAATAATGGTACATTTTATCTTATTTGCTGCAATTTTGCAGACAGTGGAAACTTTATTATAACCACAAAAGACCCTACTGGCCCTTGGAATAAGCCACTGCCACTGCCAGATGTGCCGGGGATTGACGCATCTATTTTCTTTGACAATAACGGAAAATGTTATGTGACAAGTACAGGACAGTTTGATTTTGCAGATAGTACAGAACAGGGCATATGGGGAGCAGAGTTTGACCCAGATAATGGCGAACTTTTATGTGAGAAAAAGGTATTGTGGAGAAGTGCATTAAGAGGTGCACCTTCAAGTGAGGCACCTCATATATACCATATAGGAGACTGGTATTACTTAATAACTGCTGAAGGTGGCACAGAACACTATCACAGTGTCGTAATTGGACGAAGTAAAGAGCCTTTAGGAACATATATTAGCTGCCCGCATAACCCTATAATGACACATCGCCATCTTGGTAAGAATTATCCAATCGGCAATCCCGGACATGCAGACATAGTACAGACACAAAATGGTGACTGGTATGCAGTTTTACTGGCTTCACGCCTTGTAGGTGGTTTTCATAAAAATATGGGTCGTGAAACGTATCTAGTTCCTGTAGAATGGGAAGATGAGTGGCCAGTATTTTCACCAAACACTGGAAAAATAGAATTGACATATCCATTCCCTAACCTGCCATATTCTCCTATATCTGAAATACAACAAGATATTGATGATTTTGACAGCGATGAACTAGATATGAAATGGGTATTCTGGGGAACACCATATCAAGATTTCTGGAAGCTTGAAGATAGTATGTTAAAATTAAAGGCATTGCCACATAAAATAGCAAGCCCATTAAAGAGAATTGACATTACCATACTACATTCTGCAAGAATTACACATATTTCCTTAGCTCTTTTTTCTACACGAAGCTGATGGTTACACTGCTGCAAACTTCAGTTTGATGCTAAAGATGAGGAAGCAGCAGGTCTTGTAGTATTACAGCAGTGTAACCATCAGCTTCGTGTAGAAAAAAGAGCTAAGGAAATATGTGTAATTCTTGCAGAATGTAGTATGGATGGTCCACCATTTCTTTTGTCATTTAAAGACAATACAGTAGAGCATATTTTATTCAAATATTCATATGAACCTGACACAGTTACGCTACGCATTGCAGCAAATGGTCAGGATTTCACAGTTTATTGTAATGATTTTTTATTATGTCATGTAGACGGAAGACGTATTAATCCAGAAGAGTTAGGACCTATGACAGGTACAATGATTGGTATGTTTGCTACTTCTAATGGAAATAAATCTAATAACTGGGCTTTATTTGACTGGTTCCGCTATATAGAGAAATAAATGGAGAAAAATATGAAAGAATTAACAGATAAACAAAAAGCTAAAATAGATGAATTATTAGAAAAAATGACACTTGAAGAAAAAATTGGACAGATGAACCAGATTTCCCCATCTATTGTTGGTGGTTTTGATGTCTCATTTGAAGAATTAATTGAAATGATGACAGATGGGCGCATTAGCAAAGAAGAATTTGAGCATATGATGGAAGGTGCTACGCAGGATTTTCACGATGATGTAAACCGAGCAGGCGGCTTGGGTTCTGTCCTTGTATCAGACCCAAAAGTGATAAATAAACTGCAAAAAATTGCAGTTGAAGAAACACGACTTGGTATTCCACTTATTATTGGCTTTGACGTTATACATGGTTTTCGTACAGTGTTTCCAATTGCACTTGCAGAAGCTGGCACATTTGAGCCGGAGCTATTTGAAAAGACAGGACGTATTGCTGCAAAAGAATCAAGGGCAAGCGGCATTGCATGGCATTTTGCACCTATGATAGATATTTCAAGGGATGCACGTTGGGGTCGTATTTCTGAGGGACCGGGTGAAGACCCATATCTGGCATCTGTATTTGCTAAAGCACGTGTACGTGGACTACAAAATGACGATGAAAACCCAGAGAATTATGTAGCGGCGTGTCTGAAACACTATGTTGCATATGGTGCGTGCGAAAGCGGCAGAGATTACAATACTACAGGTATGGCAAAATCTATGTTACATAACATATATCTTTCGCCATTTAAGGCAGCAGTTTCAGAAGGAGCTGCTACAGTTATGGCAGCTTTTAATGACTTAAATGGTGTGCCATGTACAGTGAACAGCTATACCCTAAGAAACATTTTAAAGGAAAGTTATGGATTTGATGGCTTTGTAGTAAGTGATGCCAATGCAATAAGAGAATGTATAGTACATGGCATTGCCGAAGATGAAAAAGATGCTGCTATAAAAGCCGTTAGTGCAGGTATGGATATGGACATGGGAACATGGATATATCATAATGAACTTAAAGAAGCAGTAGAATCTGGCAAGCTGGATATTTCGTATATAGATGAAGCAGTACACAGGATTCTTAGCATTAAAATGCGTCTAGGACTGTTTGAAAAACCTTATGTAACTGATGAACAAATGCACCGCTATGACCAACTGCCAGAAGAACATCTTTCTCAGGCACTAGAAGTAGCAGAAAAGTCAATTGTACTACTTAAAAATGACGATGTCTTACCACTTAAAAAGACTGCCAAAATCAGCCTTACAGGGGCACTGGCAGATATGCCAGAGGAGGTACTTGGTTCATGGTCTCTTAGTGGAAGAGCTAGTGACTGCGTTACAATTTATCAAGGACTTAAAAATAAAGGTGCTGATGTATCCTATTATCCATGTTGTGGACCAGAGGACAGCATAAATGAAGCAGAAGTTAAAGCGGCAATTTCAGAAGGTGACATTATTGTTGCAGTTGTAGGGGAACTTGTCAGTATGTCTGGTGAAGCATCTTCAAGAGCTGATATTACACTTCCTGGCAGACAGAGGGAGCTTTTAAAAATGCTTGTAGATAGTGGCAAGCCAGTGGTTGCAGTGCTGATGAATGGCCGTCCACTTGCACTGTCATGGGAAGATAAGCATATACCAGCTATACTTGAGTGCTGGCATCTTGGCATACAGATGGGAAATGCAGTAGCAAATGTTTTATTTGGCGATGTCAATCCAAGTGGTAAATTAACGTGTACTTTTCCTGCTATGACAGGACAGTGTCCTATGTACTATAACAGTCCTAGGACTGGACGACCGGGAAGCAAAAGTAAATTTACATCACGTTACCTAGATGCACCATTAGAGCCTCTTTATCCATTTGGATATGGATTAAGCTATACAAGTTTTGAATATTTGGACATGGATATTAAGGAAAAAGATGACTGCCTTAATGTGTCTGTGGTATTAAAAAATACTGGAAAAAGAGATGGCTCAGAAGTTGTGCAGCTCTATATGCATGATGTTAGTGCATCAATTGTACGCCCTGTAAAAGAACTTAAAGGCTTTTCTAAGGAATACCTAAAAGCGGGTGAAGAAAGGAAAGTAACTATTACACTTCCAAAAAATCAGATGGGATTTTATGATGATAATGCTGTTTACCATCTGGAAGATGGTAAGTTTATTATTTACATCGGCACCAATTCTAAAGAATGTCTGGAGCAAGAAATAATTATTAACTTTTAAAAAATAATATTAGAAAGAGGACGCAAAAATATGAAAAAATATGCTTTTGGTGTAGATATAGGCGGAACAACTGTGAAAATGGGATTTTTTGAAACAGATGGAACACTTCTTGACACTTGGGAGATATCTACAAGAACACAAGAAAATGGCAAATATATACTTAGAGATATAGCAGACGAGATAGATAAAAAAATAAAAGAAAAGTCTATTTCAAGCTTGGATGTTGAAGGAATTGGAATGGGAGTTCCAGGACCTATTGGAGAAGATGGTACTGTTTTTAAATGTGTAAATCTTGGATGGGGCATTTTTAATGTTGAACAAGAATTGTCAACATTGACTGGATTGAAAGTAAGAGCAGGAAATGATGCCAATGTAGCGGCACTTGGCGAGATGTGGCAGGGTGGTGGTAGAGGCTATAAAAATCTCGTGATGGTGACACTTGGAACTGGAGTAGGCGGTGGGATTATTATTAATGAGCATATCTTATCAGGTACAAATGGCGCTGCTGGGGAAATTGGGCATATGCCAATGAAAGATAATGAGCCTGAAACATGTGGTTGCGGCAAAAAAGGATGTCTTGAACAGTATGCTTCTGCTACAGGAATTGTGAATATGACAAAACGATATTTTAATGAACATGAGCAGGCAGAAAGCATTTTAAAAAATATTGATACTTTTACTGCAAAAGATATTTTTGATGCTGCCAAAGAGGATGACAAGGTAGCACTTGAAATGATAGATGAAGTAGGAATTATACTTGGAAAAGCTCTAGCCTGTGTTTCTTGTACAGTAAATCCAGAAGTTTTTGTCATTGGAGGCGGAATGGCAAAAGCTGGCAATATTTTATTGGACTGCATCCAGAAACACTATACAGAATATGCTTTCCACGCTGTTTGTAGTACGGATTTTAAGCCAGCAGAGTTAAGTAACAATGCTGGAATATATGGTGGGGTTCGTCTGGTATTAGAATAATAATTTTATAAAGTTTATATGTAGTGACAAAAAGGGATTGCTTTACAATGCAGTCCCTTTTTTATCTAACAGAGCTGTTGTCATCATTCATCATTTTAACTTCATGCAAAAGGACTTTATATTTTAAGGTTGCTGCATTTATTTCATAAATATAACTATCTATAAGGTCAGGTTCGTTGACATTTTGAAATCCCTTATATGCATCATCAAACCGTTTTTGTGCATCAAGTAATGCTTTCCTTAAGAAATCTTCCTTTTTTGTAAGGTTTACTTTTTTTGTCTTAATAAAATTCATATGATTCCTTTCAAATAAAATATTGCAATCCGTAGCATCAGTTGGGGGTAAAATACCTTTTGACCACAACATCATTATATATAGTTTTAAAAGGGTTCTTATATATAATTATAAACATTGTTGGAAGAAATATGCAAACTGATATGAATTTTTTCCAGACATGCTTAATACAAATGTAGTAAATGCATCAGTGATACAAGAGTGATATTAATACGTTGGAATGGTGAAAGGTGGCAAATTTGTATGTTTGAAGTATACATAGTGGCATTTATTTTAATTTTTTATCTTATCTATGTAATTTTTGGTTTTAACCCAATAAATATTACTGTCAATATACTTATAAGAGTGTTGTCAGGCATTGTTTTTATCAGTGTATGCAACTATTTAATCTTTTTACTTGGCAGGAGTTTATATGTCAATATTAATGAAATTAGCTTAGCAATTTCAGCACTTTTAGGTATAAGTGGGCTGTGTTTTTTGTATCTTTTTCAGTGGATTTTAACAATCATGTAGTAATAAAATTTATATAGTTTGCCATACTACATTTGTTTGACAAAATAATATTTATATGTTATATTATCTCTACACTTTGGCAGGGAGGTAATGTCCATGAAAGAATTTATTATGTTAAATGTATTTATATGCACAAGCATAAGTGATTTGCAGGATTTTAAAGTAAGAAATCCTATTATTATAGCAGGATGGTCAGCAGGTATATGCTTAAACTTTATTTCAGATGGCTTATGTGGTGCATTAAATGCTGTATTTTGTATAGTGTCCACAATTATTATTGGTATTCCTCTTTTTATAATAGGCGGAACAGGTGCTGGTGACATTAAACTTCTGTCTGTCATAGGAGGTGCCTATGGACTTGTCTTTCTTGGTAAGGTGACTTTTTTGCTGTTATTGATTGCAGGAGTAATATCATTGGTAAAACTAATAAGAAAAAAAGTGCTATGGTTAAGAGTAAAAGCTTTTATTCGTTATCTTTTAAATTGGGATATACCAAGCCAAAAGTACTATGATACACGCACGGATGGTTACGAGTTTACTATCTGTCTTGCTCCTATAATGGCGACAGCATATTTTATTACACTATTTTTGTAAGAAAGGAGGATATAAAAAAGATGTTACTTGCCATTCTGGCAGATGAGATGTATTCACATAGGTTTTTAAGCTATGTAAGCCATCATAAGAGTATGCTGGATTGTATGGTATTTACAAGTGTTAATAGTTTAGAGATATTTATAAAGCACAGTAAGATTGATATACTACTTGTTGATAATAATATGACTTCTTTAGTACTAGATGTAAAAAATATACAAAAAATAATAGTTTTGTCTGATGGAGAATATAGTTGGCAAAATGGTAAGTCAGTTATTTTTAAATACCAATCAGCGGAACATATATTAAAAGAAATATTTGCACAAATAGCAGATGATGATAATATAGCCAGCATATCACCTGTATATCATTCTAAACAGTTAGAACTAATAGCTGTGTTTTCTGCATTTGGAGGTGTCGGCATTAGTACATATGCAAGAAATTTATGTAGCAGTATGACAGATAACAACAATGTGCTATATATAAATATGGAAATATTTGATAGTTTTGCAGAATTTGAAAAAACACCAGAGAATCAACGTGAATATATACATGGAATGTCGGATGTTGTGTTTTATATAAAACAGAAAAAAAATAAGCTTGCTTTTAAACTTGGTTCTATAATTAACCAGCATCATGATGGATATAGCTATATTTTGCCAGTAGAAGACTATAGGGACTTGTACAGTATTACAACAGATGATATGGAGCGTTTAACTGATGTACTTATTAGAGAGACAGCATATGAGAAAATTATTTTTGATGTAGGATACATTAATGAAGCTTCATTAAGACTGTTTCAAATTTGCGATGTACTGTTGCTTCCAGAACCATCTGATACTATACAAGTGAATAAGCAAAATTCTTTTAAAAAACTTCTTATCCGCAGTGGAATGGAAAAAGTGGCAGATAATATTAAATGGATACCATTAAAAGAAAGGGTGATATCTTATCAAAAATAATGAGCTTGATGAAATCAGAAAGAAACTCTATGAGCAGCTTATAAAAAATATAGCACAAAAAAACTATACATCTGATGAAGAAATTTATAATGAAATAGAGGAAAGTGTTCTTCAAAAAGGACATAGTGTTTATATTACAGCAGATGAAAAGCAGTATCTAGTCAAAAGTATTTATAATTCTATAAAGGGTTTGGATGTACTGCAAGAAATTGTTGACAATCCGGATATTACAGAAATTATGGTAAATGGGGCAGAGCATATATTTATTGAAAAAGATGGAAAAATAACCGAATATCCTGAGCATTTTATAAGCTTGCAAAAGCTTGAAGATGTAATCCAACAGATTGTTTCAAAGGTGAACAGAATGGTAAACGAAGCTAATCCAATTGTCGATGTAAGGTTACTTGATGGCTCAAGAGTAAATATTGTGCTTCCACCAGTTTCATTAAACGGTCCAATTGTAACAATAAGAAAATTTCCTAATAATCCAATGACTATGGATAAGCTGCTAGAAATTGGCTCTATAAATGAGGAAGTGGCAGATTTTCTTAAAACTCTTGTTGTGGCAAAGTATAACATCTTTATAAGTGGAGGCACAGGAAGTGGCAAAACGACCTTTCTCAATGTACTGTCTAATTATATCCCAAATGACGAAAGGATAATTACAATAGAGGATTCAGCAGAGTTGCAGATACATAATGTGCCAAACCTTGTAAGGCTTGAAGTTAGAAATGCTAATGTTGAAGGCAAAAATGCAGTTACTATACGTGACTTGTTAAAGACATCATTGCGTATGCGACCAAGAAGACGCAATATAAAAAAGGGAAACTTAAAGCATTAAAAAAACTGTCTTGCCATCCCATGTACATTCTTTAATAACTTCATGGATAATTTTATTTTTTTCCGAAGATGATAGTTCATTTAAGTTATGCATAAAATGTGCGATTTCTGTGACGGCTTTTTCTGATGAATCTTCTTTAGTTTGTTGTCTTTTAGCTTCTATTTTAGTTTCTTCTATTTCTCTTCTTGTAGCGGCAAGGTTTAAATCTTCTTTTTCGATTTGCTTAACGATATATTTAGCAGCAGCAGAGTTTTCTATTTCTGCAATAGATTCTACAAGACGTTCTATTTTTGTACGTAATTGTATTATTTTCTTTTCGAGGTCTTTTATCTTTTTTTTGTAGTCTATTGTATGTGTGTTTGATACATATTTTTGTATAATTTGAGGGTCAGCTTCAATTTCTTGAAAAACTTCCAGTACTTTATCATCAATAATATCACATTTTGTCCATCTGGCATCACATACATTCATACCTTGGCGCATACGTTTTGTACAATAATAATGGCTGATTACACTATATTTTGTCTTTTTACGTGACACTGCCATAAGACATCCGCATTTGGCACAACGTAGTACCCCTTTTAATAATGGTATATCATATTTCATCGTTTTGTCGAAATTATTTTGCCTGAATTGTTCCTGAACCGCTAACCACTTTTTGGCAGAAATAAAAGGTTTATGATATCCAATGCAAACAAGCCATTTATCAGGTGGCTGTAATTTGTGTTTATGAGTTTTTTCGGTAGAACGTCCATAGACCATCACCCCATGTGTTCCATCCCATATTTCACGTGGAGAGCCAGGGTCCATACGGCATCCAAGGTTAGAAAAATAATCGTATACCTCTGTGGTAGTTTCTACACAGTAAGGCATAGTTAAAATTTTATGTAATTGCGAGGTGGAAAAAAACGCTCCATTTACTGTGCGTATGTTTTGTTTTTTAAATGCTGTCTCCATCCGCTGTAAAGAGTAATTATTTTCTAAAAATGTATCAAAAATCCATTCATCATATTTAGCAGCTTCAGGGTCTATTGCAATACTAACGTGTATTTTTCCGTTAATTTCGATACGCTCTCTTTTATATCCATAAGGCGGATTACCACCAACCCAAAGCCCTTTTTTAGCTAAACATAATAAATTATCTGCAACTCTAGCAGAAATGTTCTCACGTTCTACTTGTGCAAACACCATTGTGACATACATCATAGCCCTACCAATAGGTGTAGTTGTATCTATATTTTCTTTGACAGAAATAAACATTATATTGTTTTCTTCTAACAATGTATAGATATTAGAAAAATCTCTTACATTTCTTGAAAGCCTATCAAGCTGGTAAACAACAATGGCATCTATAATCCTGTCTTTTATATCTTCTAGTAAACGTTTAAGTCCTGGACGATTCATGTTTCCCCCAGTGAATCCTTCATCAGAATATATTTCAAATGATTTAATACAGTTCTTGAAATTAAATTCTACATAATCCCTGCACATTCGTTGCTGATTGTCTACGGAATCTGACTTATCAGAATAAATAGATTTACGCATATATATAGCAAAACGCATAAATAACCACCTTTCTTTCGCTACTGCCTATGATATAATAATACAGGCAGTATATTATAATATTGTGTATAGATTCATAATGGCAGCAGTGCCATAAACACTGCTGTCTTATTCACATTATATGCCATATTCAGACATTAGCTGTTGTTGAAATTCTCTGTCAGTTGTAGCACGTTTTAAATCATCAATACGATTATTTTGTATTAAAATGGTGTTTAGCTTATTAATGCGTTCTGCTTCAAATTCCCTGCCACTTTCCCTTGATTCAAACATCATCTGATTATGGTCTCTTATAGCTTTCTCCCTTGCTTCATACTCAAGACGTTTTTGTTTATCTTGGCTAATCACTTGAAGCTGTTTATAAGCGCTGTCAATATACTTATTTTTTGTTGCCAACATCTCAAACTCCCCCTTTCGTTCAGAGCTGATGAACTTTCCCCACAATAGTAAG
>CANOID010000013.1 GCA_947565985.1 uncultured Lachnoclostridium sp. | reverse complement strand
GCATTAATATTTGCAATTGAGCCATAAATTGGATAGTCTGCTATATAGCCAATTTTATCCGAATGGGACATAATTCCTGCAATAGCACCAATTAAAAACTTTGCTTCATACATCCTGCCATAGTATGTGTACAGGTATTTACAGCTTGTATTTAATGAGCAGTTAAGTATCTTGAGTTTTGGATATTTGACTGCGTATTTAACACTGGTTTCAAGTAGTTTCGGCGAAGTGGAAAAAATAACAGTATTGCCATCAGCAATAGCACGTTCAAAACAATCTGCTTCTTTTTCTGGCGTGTCAGCATTAAAGTATGATGTAGTTAAAACTTGACCAGATAATGTCTGTTCCAGATGATTGCGTCCAAGGTCATGCCCATAAGTCCAGCTTGAGGTTTCAGCAGTCTTTGTATGAATAAACGCTATTTTCAAAAGTTCTGTACTTGGAAGAATACGCTTTACCAGTGGTTTTTTCTCTGGTGTCTTGTCTACATTCATAATTAATTTGACTTCTGGCTTTTGTGGATAGAATACAAAATCATTCCAGATTTTTGTGATTTCCTGTTGTATAGTAGTACTGTCTTTAGACTGCAAGTCTGCATAGCCATATATATTAATATAGAGGAGAAAGGCATCTCCGAAAGTTAGTGACAGTTTGTTGCCGCCTTTCTTTTCAAAAGCTTTAGTAAACTTGATATAAGAAGAGCGGAATTGTTCTTTTTCACTGTCATTCCATATATTATCTCGTCCAATGCCAACAAGTCCAGATATTTTTATGTAGCTTCCGGGTTGACTGAAATTGAGATAGTTAATTTCTGTTTTTTTATAAAAGTCCAGAAATTCATAATAAATTTTACTCTCATCCGAATCATCTTGTGTAGGCATAATACGCGTGACATAGGCAGGCACTGTGACTGCATTACAATATTTTAAAACACTTATACGCTTATTTCCTTCCAATACGTAAAAGCGGTTCATAAATTCATAAACTTTAACAGGGTCTCTTATTCCTTCTTCAAGATGTGCATTGTATAAATTGCACCATTTGGCAGCAAATTCAGAATCTTTAGGAAGGAGAGGCATATAATTACTGGCAAAAGCATTGGTTCGACCTGCAGTTTTGGTACCTGCAATCTGGTCTAAGTGTATATCAAGCAGTCCCAGATTTACTTCTGAAGATACATCAGTATAAGACAGGATATCATCCAATACTTGGAGGTAAGGATACATACCTTTTAATGTTTTAATGCGGAAATCTTTTATTGCGAGTTTGTAGGCCTTTTCATATTCCTCTATATGCATAATTATCTTCCTTTCCTCGTTTAAAATATAAGGTTGCTATAAAAAATTATATTTTCATAAAAATTATAACATTACTGTCTATCTTTATCAAGTAAAGAAAGCATATTTGCAGAAAAAATTATCTAACTAAATCTTATTGATTTGTCGATATAAATATCTATAAAGTACTTAAAAAAGAGAGGTGTCAGGTATGGATACTGTTTTAGCAAGAAAAAATATGAATGAAACTAATAAGATATGGCAGGATGTGATAGATGCACTTGTAGACCCAACAGCAGGCATGGATGAGGAGGAAAGAGAGCAGTACTTAGGTAAGATTATTGCAAAGCTTAAAGGTGGAAAGAAACTTTCTGCTGATGAACTGGAGTATTTAAGACTGCATGAACCACAGCTCTATATGACAGCTATGCGTGTGAAACACAAAAAAGAAGCCCTTGAACACCGTCTTAAAAACTGTCGCTCAAAACAAGAAGCTCAGGATATTATAGATACTGCTATAGGTGGAGTTAGTAAAAACGACCCTGACAGGGAGTATATTCTTGCGGGGCTTAGAGAGGTTGAAAAAGAATTTAAAGGTTCTAAATTTTATAAAAAACTTCCTGATAAAGAAGAGGAAACTGAAAGGAAAAAAATATTACAATATATAGAAAACGATATTACACCGATGGCTGAGCTGTTAGATGAATTGCCAGTATTTGAGGCTAAGGCATAAATATACAGTAATATTTGCAGTTTTCAGACATAGATTTTATAATAAGTGTCTGAAAAAGGTGGTATAGTAGTTTATGCTAAACAAAACAAATAATAATAAACATAGTGATGTTAAAGACACAAAAAATGTGTCATCATGGACATTTAAGGAAAAGCTATTCTGTGTTACAGCACTTCTTATTGTATCTGTATGTATGCTTATGGAGAGGGCAGGCTATAAAAACAGAGAAATAAAAGAGACAGAAAGTTATGGCGTGAATAACAGTTTATCGGGAACAGAAAATAAAAAGACGGCATTTCTTACATTTGATGATGGACCTAGCACTCTTACTGCGAGCTATTTGGATATACTTAAAGAAGAAGGTGCTAAGGCGACATTTTTTATTATAGGGCAGCAGGTTGACGATGATATGTCAAGAATTATTAACAGGGAAATAGATGAAGGGCATGAAATAGGCATTCATACATATTGCCATGAAGCAAATGTGATTTATGCTACAGAGGATTCCTGTTATAAAGATGTAATGAAGATAAAAGACCAGCTTGAAAGACAGTTCAATTATGAAGCAAAGCTTGTTAGATTTCCATGGGGCAGTGCTAATGGATATATAAGTCCATTTAGAGCAAATATTATTGACAGGATTCACAAAAGCGGTCTGGAGTATGAGGACTGGAATGTAAGTGCTGAAGATTCCGTCGGAACACCTACGGTTGATTCTATATTAAATAATGTAAGAAAAGATTATAAGAAATATGATGAGCCAGTAATACTTATGCATGATTCTGGCTGTAATAAGAAGACACTTGAAGCACTACGTACAATAATAAGAGAATTAAAAGCGGATGGATACAGTTTTGGTACATTATCTGAAAGGGAAAATCCCTGCCATTTTCTTGAATAAGCAGGGATTTTTAACCTTAGATGATTAAACTGTTTACATTATAGTTAATCTTTATCAGCAATATCAAGGGCAACTTGATACAGATGTGCCGCTTGTTCAGGAGTCAGTTTCTTGAAAATAGCCTCGAATTGGTCTGGTGGGAGCGGATTTTTGCATTCAGGGTCAAAGAAATCTTTTGGTGTTATACCAATATAATCGCAAATACAGAAGAAAGATGACATAGATGGAAGATTTCTTCCAGCTTCTATTGCGTTGATATAATTTTTATTTTGCCCTAGAGCAAGGCTCATTTCACGTGCACTTATATTTTTGCATGCTCTTAATTTTGCAAGTCTTAAACCAAATGTTTTTTCATCATTAATAAAAATGTCATTGGTATGCTTCATAATATGTCTCCTTTTCTTGTAAATGTAATATGGTTATAAAAATGTGGCATTAAAAAAAAAATATTCTTTTAAGAATTTTAACAAGCTTTTAAATAAAACCCACCATTTTCTATGTGGCAAACCCAAATTCATGCATCATTTAAAGAACTGTAACAACCACTGAAAATACTAGTTATATTGACTAATTAATGTGAAAAAAAAGAATACAAAATTGCACATTGATTTAAAGTTTTTATTGTGTTAGAATTAATTTTGCATTTGTTTTAACTGAATGTAAAATTAGAATGGAGGATAATGCAATGAAGTATTTTGGCACAGATGGTTTCCGTGGTGAAGCCAATGTTAATTTAAATGTTCTGCACGCATATAAAGTAGGGCGTTTTCTTGGATGGTATTATGGACAGGAGCACAAGGCAAGAATTGTAATAGGAAAAGATACTAGGCGTTCAAGCTATATGTTTGAGGATGCATTGTCATCAGGACTTACTGCAAGTGGTGCGGATGTGTATCTGCTGCACGTAACTCCGACTCCAAGTGTGTCATATGTAGTACGTACAGAACAGTTTGACTGTGGTATAATGATTTCTGCAAGCCACAACCCATACTATGATAATGGCATTAAAGTTATAAATGGCAATGGACATAAACTTGAAGCAGAGATAGAAGAAAAAATAGAAGAATATATAGATGGTCCAGAAGATGTGATACCATTTGCAACAAGAGAAAACATCGGATGTACGGTTGACTATGCAATAGGAAGGCACAGATATATTGGTTATCTTATGTCACTTGCAACACGTTCATTTAAAAATATTCGTGTAGGTCTTGACTGTGCTAATGGCTCTTCATATTCAGTGGCAAAAGGTGTATTTGATGCACTAGGTGCTAAAACATTTACTATGGGTATGGAACCAAATGGAACGAATATTAATGAAGGCTGTGGTTCAACCCATATTGAGAGACTCCAGAAGTTCGTAAAGGAGAAAAATCTTGACATCGGTTTTGCGTATGATGGCGATGCAGACAGGTGTCTTGCAGTTGATGAAAATGGAGAGATAATTGATGGTGATGCAATACTCTACTTGTGTGGATGCTACCTTAAAGAAAAAGGAGAGCTTAATAATAACACAATAGTAACTACTATTATGTCTAATATTGGTCTTTACAAGGCACTTGACAAGGCTGGCATATCTTATGAAAAGACTGCTGTTGGTGATAAATATGTCAATGCATGTATGATGGAAGCCGGACACTCACTTGGTGGCGAACAATCAGGGCATATTATATTTAGTAAATATGCTGTTACAGGAGATGGTGTTCTTACATCACTTATGCTTATGGAAGTTATGCTTGAAAAGAAGACAAAGCTTTCAGAACTTAAAAAAGATTTAAAAATTTATCCACAGCTTTTAAAAAATGTAAAAGTGGTAGATAAGGCGGCTGCAATAAATGACCCTGATGTACAGAGTGCTGCTACGGAGGCAGAAGAAGCACTTTCAGGCAATGGACGTATTCTTTTAAGGGAGAGTGGTACAGAACCTGTAGTACGTGTAATGGCAGAGGCTGAAACACAGGAGTTATGTGAGAAATATGTAGACAAAATAATAGCAGTTTTAGCAGAAAAGAAACACGTTATTAGCTAAAAATGTATTTTTGATTATAATTTTTATTCAAACCCCTTGATTTTAGGGGTTTATTCGTGCTATATTATACAAATGACAGATTGCGGGAGAGGATACCCGTTTTTGAATATAAGGAGGAAATATAAAAATGAGTGTACAGGTAGAAAATTTAGAGAAGAGCATGGCAAAGCTTACAATTGAGGTTCCAGCCGAAGAACTTGAAACAGCGATTGACACTGCATATAAAAAAAGCAAAAACAAAATAGCAATGCCTGGCTTCCGCAAGGGGAAAGCTCCACGTAAAATGATAGAGAAAATGTATGGTGCAAGTATATTTTATGAGGATGCTGCTAATATTATTATTCCTGATGCATATGAGGATGCCGCTAAGGAAAGTGGTTTAGAAATCGTTTCCCAGCCTGAGATTGATGTAGAACAGATAGAAAAAGGACAGCCATTTATCTTTACTGCTACTGTAGCTGTTAAGCCAGAGGTTACACTTGGAGATTATAAAGGTATTGAAGTAGAAAAGAAAGAAGCAGAAGTTTCCGACGAGGAAGTTGACGCAGAAATTAACAGAGTAAGAGAAAGTAATTCACGTATGCTTACAATTGATGATAGGGCAGCACAGGATGGTGATACTGTTGTAATAGACTTTGATGGATATGTTGATGGTGAACAGTTTGACGGAGGAAAATCTGAAAATTATTCGATTGTTATAGGCTCACATACATTTATTGACAACTTTGAAGAGCAGCTTGTAGGAAGAAATATTGGTGATGAATTTGATGTTAATGTAACATTCCCTGAACAGTATCATGCAGAAGAGCTGCGTGGAAAGGCAGCTCTCTTCAAAGTAAAACTTAATGGAATCAAGGTAAAAGAGCTTCCAGAAGTTGATGACGAGTTTGCACAAGACGTTTCTGATTTTGATACATTAGATGAGTATAAAGCAGACCTTAAAAATAAACTTATCGAGAATAAAAAAGCTGCTATTAAAAGAGAATTAGAGGACAAGGTAATAGGACAGATTATAGATAATGCACAGATGGAAATTCCTGAACCAATGGTTGAAGCACAGACAAGACAGATGACACAGGAGTTTGGACAGAACTTACGAGCACAGGGACTTTCTCTTGAGCAGTATATGCAACTTACAGGATATACACCACAGCAGTTGATTGACGAGTTAAAGCCACAGGCACTTAAACGTATTCAGAGCCGTCTTGTACTTGAAGCGGTAGTGGCAGCCGAGGGTATTGAAGCTTCAGACGAAGAATATGATAAAGAAATTGAAACTATAGCAACCATGTACAACACTGAAGCTGACAAATTAAAAGAACAATTTAGCGACGAAGAAAAAGAACAGGTACGCATGGATGTAGCAGTACAGAAGGCAGTTGAATTTGTTGTTGATGCAGCAGTAGAAGTATAAGGAGGCAGATAATGGGTTACAGTATACCTTATGTTATTGAAAAAACGAGCAGCGGTGAGCGTTCGTATGATATTTATTCAAGGCTGTTACAGGATAGGATTATATTTTTAACTGGGGAAGTAAATGATGATGTTGCAAGTGTACTCGTCTCAGAACTTCTTTTCCTTGAGTCACAGGATACAGAAAAAGATATTCAGTTTTATATTAACAGCCCCGGCGGTTCTGTAAGTGCAGGACTTGCCATATACGATACAATGAATTATATAAAATGTGATGTTTCCACCATTTGTATGGGACTAGCTGCCAGCATGGGTTCATTTCTTTTGTCAGGTGGCACAAAGGGTAAGAGATTTGCTCTTCCAAATTCAGAAATACTGATACATCAGCCTTCGGGTGGTGCAAGAGGTCAGGAGACAGAAATTCGTATTGTGGCAGAACAGATGTTAAAGACTAGAAATCAGCTTAATAAGATACTGTCAGAGAACACAGGACAGCCATTAGAAAGAATACAAACTGATACAGAACGTGATAATTATATGACAGCACAAGAAGCAAAGGACTATGGTTTGATAGATGATATAATCACAAAAAGGAAATGAGGGTAATTAATGGGATTAAAAAAAGATGATGTAAAGCTAAAATGTTCATTTTGTGGTAAGACGCAGAACCAGGTTCACAAGTTAGTAGCAGGACCCGGAGTCTATATCTGTGACCAGTGCATTGAACTTTGTTCTGAAATCATAGAAGAAGACGAAGACGAGGAAATTTACAGCAATAATATGAATATTAATCTTCTTAAACCTAAAGAAATGAAAGAGTTTCTTGACGGATACGTAGTAGGTCAGGAAGATGCTAAAAGAGTGCTTTCCGTATCTGTGTATAACCATTATAAACGTGTGCTTTCAGGCAAAAGTATGGATGTAGAGCTTCAGAAAAGCAATATTATGATGATAGGTCCTACTGGTTCAGGCAAGACTTTTCTTGCACAGACACTTGCCAAAGTACTTAATGTTCCATTTGCGATTGCAGATGCTACTGCTCTTACAGAAGCTGGTTATGTAGGAGAGGATGTGGAAAATATCCTTTTAAAGATAATACAAGCAGCAGACTATGATATGGAGAGAGCTGGGCATGGAATTATATATATAGATGAAATTGATAAAATTACACGTAAAGGAGAAAATGTTTCTATTACAAGGGATGTTTCAGGAGAAGGCGTACAGCAGGCACTTCTTAAAATCTTAGAAGGTACTATTGCAAGCGTTCCACCACAGGGTGGCAGAAAGCATCCACACCAAGAATTTTATCAGATTGACACAACAAATATATTATTTATTTGTGGTGGTGCATTTGATGGATTGGAAAATATAATCAGTACACGTATAGGTAAGAAGTCAATCGGTTTTAATGCAGAAATCTCAACAAAGAGAGATGAAAACATTGGCGATTTGTTCCGTCAGGTGCTTCCAGAAGACTTTGTCAAGTTTGGCATTATACCTGAACTTATTGGCAGGCTGCCTGTAAATGTTGCACTTGATTTGCTTGACGAGGAAGCACTTAAGAAAATTCTTGTTGAACCAAAGAATGCTATTACAAAGCAGTATCAGAAGCTATTTGAGATGGATAATGTACAGCTTACATTTACCGATGAGGCAATTTCGGCAGTGGCAAAACGCTCTGTGGAAAGGAAAACTGGTGCAAGAGGACTACGTGCTATTATGGAATCTATAATGATGAACGCAATGTTTGAAGTTCCGTCAGATAATGAAATAAGGGAATGTATTATAACTAAAGAATCAGTTACAGGTGAAGAAGAACCACTTATCATCCTGAAAAATGATGAAATCAGGCATACAGTAAGAACTAAAAATGAAATTGCATAAATTCAGGAGGGATTGATATATCCCTCTATTTTGTAAATGGAGAATTAGACTAGAAATGGGAGAAAATATAGATGTAACAGATACAATGGAAGATGTTCCTGTAGTCACACTAAGGGATTTAGTAGTATTTCCAAAGACAACTGTATATTTTGAGGTAGGACGTGAAAATACAGTTATGGCTTTAAAAGAAGCTATGAACAGTAAACAGCTTGTGTTTACTGTGGCACAGAAAGACCCGAATGTGGAAAATCCGGGAATGGATGATTTATTTGAGACAGGCACGCTTGCTGAAGTAAAGCAGATAGTAAATATGCCCGGAAAAATCATCAGAGTTGTTATAGTTGGCAAGGAGCGTATGAGACTTAAGTTTCTTGAAACTAAGAATGGTTATCTTTCTGGAACACTTGAAAGCCTTCCAGAGACAGGTGATACGTCGTATACCTTAGAAATGGTTGCACTTGTGCGAGGGCTTAGGGATTTGTTTCAGATATATGTTAATGAAAATGGCAGGTTTAATCAAAAGCTTGTTGATGAAATTTTAAAACTTACAGACCTTGACACACTAGTTTATCAGATTTGCTCCAATATACCTGTCAACTATCAGGTAAAACAAAAAATTCTTTCACAGGATAGCATAATAGACCGTCATGAGCAACTGTCTGTTGTGTTAAGTCGTGAAATAGGAATAATGCGTATACAAGAAGATATTTCTAAAAGGGTAAAAGAACAGGTGGGAAGTAACCAGAAAGAGTACTATCTGCGTGAGCAGATAAAGGCAATACACAAAGAACTTGGAGATGAGGATTCAGAAAACGATGCAGATAAGTATACGCAGTCTCTAGAGAAATTAAAGGCATCTAAAAAGGTAAAGAAAAAAATTAAAGAAGAAATTAGACGTTTTAAACTGACAAACTCAAGTTCGTCTGAAAATGCTGTTATAAGGGGATATATTGAGACACTTTTAGATATTCCGTGGCGAAAAGAGAGCAACAGTAATACGGATGTAATACATGCGAGTGAAGTGCTTGACAATGACCATTATGGTTTAAAAAAAGTAAAAGAGAGAGTGCTTGAATGTATTGCAGTTAAGGCAATTAAAAAAGATGGTCAAAGTCCGATTATATGTCTTGTAGGACCTCCAGGTACAGGTAAGACATCGGTTGCGAAATCAATTGCAAAGGCGATGGATAGAAAATATGTGCGCATATGCCTTGGCGGTGTGCGTGACGAGGCTGAGATAAGAGGACATAGGCGTACCTATGTTGGTGCAATGCCGGGTAGAATTGTTGCTGCATTAAGGACGGTTAAAGTAAAAAATCCTGTTATGCTGCTTGATGAAATAGATAAACTCGGCAGTGATTATAAAGGAGATCCATCTTCTGCACTTCTTGAAGTGCTTGACCCTGAACAAAACAAACATTTCAGAGACCACTATATAGAATTGCCTGTAGATTTATCAAAAGTAATGTTTATATGTACCGCAAATACGGTTGATACAATTCCAAGGCCACTTCTTGATAGAATGGAAGTTATAGAACTGTCTGGTTATACATCTAATGAAAAATTTCATATTGCTAAAGAACATCTTATAGAAAAACAAAAAATTGCCAATGGTTTGACAAAACCTCAGCTTAAAATATCAGATAGAGCTGTGAAGATAATTATTGAAAACTATACAAGAGAAGCAGGTGTGAGGAATCTTGAACGAAAAGTTGCACAGATATGCAGAAAAGCAGCTATGGAGGTTGCAAAAAATGCAGATATCAATATCAGTGTGACAGAACGCAATATTAGAAAATTCCTTGGCATTCAAAAATATACTACGGATATGGCTAATACAGAGCCAGATGTTGGCATAGTAAGAGGACTTGCATGGACGAATTCTGGTGGGGATACACTGGAAGTAGAAGTAAACATTATGAAAGGCACTGGAAAGCTTGAACTTACTGGAAAACTTGGTGATGTAATGCAAGAATCGGCTAAAATTGCACTATCTTATGTAAGGTCTATTGCACCAGAAAGTCTTCCTGACAAATATTTTAAGGAACACGATGTGCATCTTCATGTACCAGAAGGTGCTGTACCAAAGGATGGACCATCCGCAGGAATTACAATGGCTACAGCTATTTATTCTGCTGTGACAGGTAAAAAAGTGAGAGCTGATGTTGCAATGACAGGTGAACTTACACTGAGAGGAAGGGTTCTTCCAATAGGCGGGTTAAAAGAAAAGATACTTGCAGCAAAGACCGCTGGTATAAAGCTTGTGCTTGTGCCATATAAAAACAGAAAAGATGTTGAAGACCTTGAAAAAGAAATTTTGGATGGAATAAGTGTGAAGTATGTGCAGTGTGCAGAAGAAGTATTTAAGGAGGTTTTATTACATTGAATGTAAAGAGTATAAACCTTGAAACGGTATGTGGCATTACAAGTAAACTTCCAGAAAATCATCTGTTAGAAATTGCATTTACAGGACGCTCCAATGTTGGAAAGTCATCACTTATAAACAGTCTGGTGAACAGGAAGGCCTATGCAAGGACTTCCCAGCAGCCAGGCAAAACTCAGACTATCAATTTTTATAATGTCAATGAATTGCTGTATTTTGTAGACCTTCCTG
Source organism: uncultured Lachnoclostridium sp. (assembly GCA_947565985.1). Classification (GTDB taxonomy): domain Bacteria; phylum Bacillota; class Clostridia; order Lachnospirales; family Lachnospiraceae; genus Butyribacter. The sequence continues at coordinate 27,815 of CANOID010000013.1, read as the reverse complement.
GGTATGGTTATGCAAAAGTATCAAAAGAAGTGGTTGCAAAATGGGGCAAAATGATTAATAATTATCTTGAAAGCTCAAAAGTCCTACGACTGGTATTTTTACTTGTAGATATACGTCACACGCCAAATAAAAATGATATACAGATGTATGACTGGTGTACAAGCTATGGTTTTAATCCTATAATAATCGCCACAAAAGAGGATAAAGTCAAGCGTACCCAAAAGCAAAAGTTAGTTAGAGATATAAAGCGTACACTAAGTGTGGAGGAGGGAACACCAGTAATACCATTTTCATCTGTTACAAAGTCCGGCAGAGATGAAATCTGGGAGTATATTGATATGGTCTATGGGAACTTTAATGATGATATTGTGTAGTAAACAAAGATTGGAGGATGAAAGATGTTAAGTCTTATAAAAGACGCAAAAGGAACAACTAACGGACTTAAAACAAGAAAGTACAGAAGGATGCTGTGCTTATTTGTCATGCTTGCATTTACCTGTCTTGTATGGCAAAAAGCTTCTGCACTGGACAAGCTGTTGTATCAGGAATCAGCATCAGTATTTGTGGGTGGGGTGTCAAACCTTAGAAGTTATATCAGTGAAGAATTTTTGGAATTTAATTACAGTGGAGATTATAATGCAGCGGATGCTGATTACAGTATTGCATATGGGTGGAACGAGGAAAACTTAGAGCCTGAGTGTGCAACGCTTGACAGTGATGGTACTGTTACAGCTATTGCAGCAGGAAGTGCAAAGATTGATATTACATTTACATATAATGACATTGAACATACAGAAGTATTCACAGTAGAAGTATGTGAACCTGAACAAGTAAATATTACATATGGAGAGAGTGTTTCTCTTTTGGCAGCACAGATATATGATACAGGAAAATATATGTATACATCATCTGATGAAGGTATTGTAGTGAACAGTGATGGAAGCGTAACAGCACATAGTTTTAACAGTGCGAAAGTTTACGTTTCAGGCGATGATGGCAAGAAAATTGAAGTAGCTCAGGTAAATGTGGAAACTCCAACATTTAGTATGGAGAGCCAGACTAGAGCAGTAGGTGCTTTAGCATATATCCCTGAAATAACTGGTTACACACCATTAGAAGGGGATGAAGCAATTAAATGGGAAATTGCAGATGAGACAGTTGTAGCAGCTACTAATGGTGGAATTATGGCAATGGCAACTGGTGAAACAGACGTAACAGCTGTTATTAAACCTGAAAAGGGCGATGCTGTAAAGATTACAACAAAGATTACAGCTACAGACCCTATAGTTTCAGAAAGTGATATTGTAATAGCTACAGATGTTACTATGGATATTATAATAGATGGGCTTTGTGAAACAAGTGTCGTTGAGTGGAATATAGGCATTAGTTCTGAGGGCTGTGCATATTTTAAAAAAGAGGGAAAACTCTATGCCAGCAGTGTTGGTGAGGATATTGTTACAATAAATGTTGATGGTAAGGATATTGATTTTTATGTTACAGTAACAGACCCTTATTATGACGAAGATGGCATAGCTACTTATAAAGGTGCTTCGGATGAAATAATAATAGAAGGCATAGATGAAAGTGTTAGTACAGTTACATTTAAAAGTAAGAAAAAAGCTATAGCAGACGTAGATGAGTATGGTTCTATTGAAGCCAAGAAAGTGGGCAGTACAGTTATCGTTGCCAACGCTGATGGTCGCAAGATAGAAATACCAGTCGAAGTAGCTTCGCTGAAAGGATATAAGGCTGCCCAAAAGGCAATTTCTATATCAAATACAAAAACAAAGTATAGTCAAGCAAAGAGAATGAGCAAAGGTTACTATGACTGCAGTTCTCTTATATGGAGAATTTATTCACAATATAATGTATACTTTGGTGTAAATGCTGGATGGGCACCAACTGCTGCAGAGATAGCAAAGTGGTGTACTACTAATGGAAAGAAGATTTATGACAAGGCAGTTTCTTCTGACAAACTTCTGCCGGGTGACTTGATTTTCTTCTCATATACTAAAAATGGACGTTATAAGAATATATCACACGTAGAGATGTATACAGGTCAAGATATGGATGTGTCAGCAAGCAGCAGTAATAATAGAGTTATACACTACGAATATTCACAGAATAAATCTATAGTTATGATTGCAAGACCTGTAAAATAATTAAAATTTAAAACGGAGGTTGCCGGTTGCCATGAAAATAGTTGTATTAGCTGGAGGAATTAGTACAGAGAGGGAAGTTTCATTAGTTACTGGAAAGGGCGTATGTGATGCTTTAAGAAAAAACGGTCACAAAGCTGTACTCTTGGATTTATTTTTTGGATATGGGGAAGATGGGATTTCTTTAGATAATGTTTTTGAAAAAGAATCTCTAATTAATGATGCAATACATGATATAAATGTTATAGACCCTAATATTGATGAAATAAAGAAACTACGCAAAGGAGACAATAACTCCCTGTTAGGCTCTAATGTACTTAATATATGTCGTATGGCAGATATTGTATTTATGGCACTTCATGGTGCTGATGGCGAGAATGGCAAACTCCAAGCTACATTTGATATTTTAGGTATAAAGTATACAGGTTCAGGCTTGATGGGAAGTGCACTTGCTATGGATAAACTAATATCTAAAAAGATATTAAAAGAGAGTGGTATACCAGTCCCAAAAGGTTTTACAGTTATAAAAGAAAATAGAGAAAGCCGAGTTCCAGATTTTCCATGTGTTGTTAAGCCATGCTGTGGTGGCTCAAGTGTTGGTGTAAGCATAGCTAATAATAAAGAAGAATATATGGAGGCTCTGGAAACGGCATTTGGGTATGAAGATTTAATCCTTGTGGAGAACTATATAAAAGGAAGAGAATTTTCAGTAGGAGTAGTTGATGGGAAAGCATATCCTGTTATCGAAATAATTCCAAAGCAGGGATTTTATGATTATAAAACAAAATATCAGCCAGGAATGGCAGATGATATATGCCCAGCTATGATTAGTGAAGAACTGGCTGGTCAATTAAAAAAGTATGCAAAAGACGTATACAATGTACTTGGACTTGAGGCATATGCAAGAATAGACTTCCTAGTTAATGCGGATGGTGAAATATATTGTCTTGAAGCCAACACACTTCCGGGCATGACACCGACGAGCTTGCTTCCACAGGAAGCGAAAGCGGACAATATAAGTTATGAAGAACTTTGTGAGAAAATAGTATCTGTTTCTATGGAAAAATATAAAAAGGATTAAAAGTAGTATGAGACAAATAACACCAGCAAGAATTGCTATGGTATGTAATGGTATATACTATGGCAGCAGTAAAGTAAAAGATACAGAAGTGTCTTCTATAACCACAGACAGCCGCAATATTACTGCAGAAGGAGCTTTTATTGCTATAAGAGGTGCACGCACTGATGGCAACAAATTTATTCTGGATATGTATAAAGCTGGAGCCGTTTGTTGCATTTCAGAAGCAGAACCAGAGGAAGCTTTTAAAATAAGCAAAGATAACAGTACAGACTTTCTACAAGAGAGAGCTTTTATACAAGTAGAGTCGTGTTATCAGGCATTAAAGGATATTGCAGAGTACTATCGTACAGTCTGTGAAACTAAAGTTATAGGTATAACAGGAAGTGTTGGCAAGACTACGACAAAAGAAATGATAGCCTCTGTACTTTCAGAGCATTTTAACACATTAAAAACACAAGGAAACTACAACAACGAGGTTGGAGTACCACTTACGCTATTTCGGGTGCGTGAAGAGCATGAAATTGCAGTTGTAGAGATGGGTATAAGTGAATTTGGCGAGATGACAAGACTTAGCCAGATTGCAAAACCTGATATATGTGTTATAACTAATATTGGACAGTGTCACCTTGAGACACTTGGTGACAGAGATGGTGTTTTAAAAGCAAAAACTGAAATTTTTTCATCTATGGCAAGCGATGGCAGGGTTTACCTTAATGGCGATGATGACAAACTCAGACAAGTAACGAAGTTAAATGGAAAAAAGCCAATCTATTATGGTTTAAGAAATGACTGTGATGTCTTTGCAGATAATATAATAGATAAGGGGCTTGATGGCACATCCTTTGATGCAGTGACAAGTGTAGGAAAGGTATCTGTCCATGTACCAGTTCCTGGTATGCATATGGTGTCTAATGCCCTTGTGGCTATAGCAATAGCTACAGACTTTGGCATGGAGGCAGAGGAAATCGCAGCAGGAATAAGCAAGTTTACACCTGTTGGCGGTCACAGCAACATTATAAGAACAGATAAATTTACAATAATGGATGACTGTTATAATGCAAATCCAGTGTCGATGAGAGCTGCACTAGATGTGCTTTCTGGAACCAGTGGCAGGAAAGTTGCGATAATAGGTGATATGTTTGAACTTGGCACTAATGAAAAAATACTTCACTATGATATAGGTGCATATGCTGTAAGAAAAGGCATTGACTGTATAGTATGTGTTGGAGAACTTGCAAAGCAATACGTTGCAGGAGCACTGGCAATAGATGAAAACCACAATATACTGTACTATGAAAATACAGAAAAAGCATTGGACATGATTAAAAGCATTGTAAAAAAAGGCGATTCTATACTTGTTAAGGCATCACATGCAATGGAGTTTGGCAAGATTGTTCATTGCTTAAGTGTATAGATTTAATTATTTATTTTCATAAATTAGTAGTTGTCACAATACAAATCTTTTGTTATAATACGTTTTGAAAGGCGAAGAACGTGTAAGCAGATATTGTATTTGCTGTAGTAAGATGTACTTATACCTGTTTAGAGAGAGGATGTACTCGGCTGGAAGCATCCTTACAGAGCAGTATGTCCGAATTTCCCACGGGAGCTGCGTTTCTGAATATAAGACTTTGGTCTTAGTTGAGTAAGAAGCGACGTTTGGCATACGTTATATGCAGTTTAAGAGTCTATGGTATTATATTGTATATATCTGTATATCATAGAAAACAGGGTGGTACCGCGGTAATTCCGTCCCTGCCGTTTTTGGCAGGGGCGTTTTTTTATTATAGAACAGGAAGGAAAAATAGTATGAAGAAGGGAAAAGACGATATGGAAAACAAGTTAAAAAAAATCTTGGAAAATGCCATGGCACAGATTGAATTATCAGAACAGCTTGACAAGCTGGGTGATATCAAGGTTTCTTTTTTGGGTAAGAAAGGTGAACTTACATCTTTACTTAAATCTATGAAAGAAATTGCACCAGAAGACAGACCAAAAGCTGGTCAGATGGTGAATGAAGCAAGAGCTAAAATTGAAGAAACATTAACTACCAAGAGAAAAGAATTTGAGCAGGCAATGCTTGAAGAAAAACTTGCTAGTGAAAAAATAGATGTTACGCTGCCGGGTAAAAAGCTCGCAGAGGGACACCGTCATCCAAATACAATCACACTTGAAGAGGTTGAAGATATATTTATAGGAATGGGGTATAAGGTTGTTGAAGGACCTGAAATTGAAAAAGACTATTATAACTTTGAGGCATTGAATATTCCTGATAACCATCCGGCAAAAGATGAACAGGACACGTTTTATATTACAAAGGATATATTGCTGCGCACACAGACATCTTCTGTTCAAGTACATGAAATGGAGAAAGGAAAACTTCCAATTAGGATGATAGCTCCGGGCAGAGTTTTTCGTTCTGATGAGGTGGATGCAACACATTCCCCCACATTCCACCAGATAGAGGGACTTGTAATTGACAAAGGCATTACATTTGCTGACCTTAAGGGTACTTTGCAGGAATTTGCCAAGAGGCTTTTTGGAGAAGACACAAAAGTAAAATTCAGACCTCACCACTTCCAGTTTACAGAGCCTAGTGCAGAGATGGATGTATCATGTTTTAAGTGTGGTGGCAAAGGGTGTCGTTTCTGTAAAGGTTCTGGATGGGTTGAGATACTTGGCTGTGGGATGGTACATCCTCACGTACTTGAAATGAGTGGAATAAACCCAGAAGAATATACAGGATTTGCGTTTGGTGTGGGACTTGAGCGCATTGCACTATTTAAATATGAAATAGATGATATGAGGCTTTTATATGAAAATGACACACGTTTTCTTAAGCAGTTCTAAATTGTAAAATCAGGAGGTTAATAAGATGGATACATCATTATCATGGATAAAAGCATATGTGCCAGACCTTGATTGCAGTGCACAGGAGTACACTGATGCTATGACACTGTCAGGTACAAAGGTTGAAGGTTTTAAGGAATTTGACAAGAATCTTGATAAAATAGTTGTGGGAAAGATAAATAAAATAGAAAAACATCCTAACGCGAATAAACTTGTTGTCTGCCAAGTGCAGATTGATGAAGAAGGAACACAGGTACAGATTGTTACAGGTGCAACAAATGTAAAAGAAGGACAGAATATTCCTGTTGTACTTGATGGCGGTCGTGTTGCAGGCTCACATAAAGATGGTGAGTCTGAAAAGGGTTATAAGATAAAAAAAGGTAAATTGCGTGGTGTAGAATCATGTGGAATGATGTGTTCAATAGAGGAACTTGGTTCTAATTCCAATATGTACCCTGATGCAGACCCAGATGGTATTTATATTCTTAGTGATAACCCAGAATATGCAAATGCTAAAATTGGTTCTGATGCTGTAGAACTTCTGGGACTTCATGACATTGTATTTGAATATGAAGTTACATCAAACCGTGTTGACTGTTTTGGCGTTCTGGGAATAGCGCGTGAAGCAGCTGCAACGTTTGGTAAAAAGTTTGTGCCTCCTGTAATAACAGAAACAGGCAATGATGAAGATGTAAATGACTATATTACAATAGATGTGAAAAATCCAGACCTCTGTCCTAGATATACAGCAAGAGTAGTTAAAAATATAAAGCTTGCACCATCACCTGAGTGGATGCAGAGACGGCTTGCATCGGTAGGTATAAGACCAATTAATAATATAGTAGATATTACAAATTATGTTATGGAAGAGTATGCACAGCCAATGCACGCATATGACCTTGACACTATAGAGGACAGAAAGATTGTAGTAAGAAAAGCCAAAGCAGGAGAAAAATTTACAACTCTTGATGGTCAGGAAAGAGAACTTGATGATACAATGCTTATGATATGTGACGGAAAGAAAGCTATAGGTCTTGCTGGTATTATGGGTGGAGAAAATTCTATGATAACAGACAATGTAACCACAATGCTTTTTGAAGCTGCAACATTTGATGGTACTAATATACGTCTTTCAGGTAAAAAGCTTGGTATGCGTACTGATGCACAGGCTAAATTTGAAAAAGGGCTTGACCCAAATAATGCATTGGAGGCTATGAATCGTGCCTGTCAGCTTGTGGAAGAACTCGGAGCTGGTGAAGTTGTTGGCGGTGTTGCCGATTTTTATCCAATAAAAAAAGAGCCTGTTAATATACCATATGACACAGCTAAGATAAATGCACTTCTTGGTACAGATATATCAGAAGAAGAAATGATAAAATATTTTGAGACTATAGATTTAATAGTTGACCAAGATAAAAAGATTGTGACTGTGCCTACATGGAGACAAGACCTTGAGCGTATGGCAGACCTTGCAGAAGAGGTTGCACGTTTCTATGGATATGATAAGATACCAGTCACGCTTCCAAAGAGTTCAGCAACCACAGGTGGACTGTCAGAAAAATTAAGGTGTGAGAAGGCAGTAAGGACAGTTGTTGAAGGATATGGCTTCTGTGAGGGAATGACTTTTTCATTTGAAAGCCCAAAGGTCTATGACAAACTTTGTCTTGAAGAGAATGATATACTTAGAAAAAGTATACGTATAAATAATCCACTTGGAGAAGACTACAGTGTAATGCGTACATCTGCTCTTGGAGGTATGTTGTCATCACTTTCAACCAATTACAATAGAAGAAACAAAAATGTACGTCTTTATGAGCTTGCTAATATTTATATTCCAAAACAGCTTCCTATGGAAGAACTTCCTGACGAACGTATGCAACTTGCACTTGGTATGTATGGCGAAGGGGATTTCTTTACAATGAAAGGTGTTGTAGAAGATGTACTCAATAAGCTTGGTCTTAAAGAAAGAGCAGAATATAGAGCAGATGCAGGAAAAAGTTATTTTCATCCCGGCAGACAGGCAGATGTTATTTATAAAGATAAATGTATCGCATTTCTTGGAGAGGTGCATCCAGTTGTTCAGAAAAACTTTGAAATTGGAGAAAAGACATATATAGCAGTAATTGATATAAAGATAGCTCTAAGTATGGCAGGTTCTTATACAAAATATCAGGGAGTACCTAAGTTTCCAGCAATTACACGTGATATCAGTCTTAGTATGAAAAAAGAAGTAACTGCAGGAGAAATAGAAGAAGTAATAAGACAGGCAGGTGGAAAACTTTTGGAGTCATATGAACTTTTTGATATATATGAAGGCTCACAGCTTCTTAAAGGGTATAAATCCCTTGCCTATAAGATAGTATTTAGAGCACAAGACAGAACTCTTACAGATGGTGATGCAGGGCAGATTATGGATAAAATAATTTCTTCTCTTGCAAAAAAAGAAGTCGTACTCCGTCAATAAATTTTACTTTACGAAAAATAAACATTAGTATATAATAAATAATTGAGGTTTGAAAGAGCAGACAGTGCCGGTTAAGACCAGCACTGTCCATTTTTAAATATTTAAAAATAGGCAGGAAATTATTGTGAAAAAGAAACATAAAAAAATAATCCGTATATTTTCGTGGATTTTATTTATTATATATTTATGCATTATGGTCTATTTTTTATTCTTCAGTGAGCAGCTTGGGCGTGTTCAAAGTGACACATATCGTTATAATTTAGAACCGTTTACTGAAATTAAAAGATATATCAACTATAGTAAGACGATTGGAACTTTTAATGTAATGCTTAACCTTATAGGAAATGTTGTATGTTTTATGCCATTTGGATTTGTAATGCCAATACTTTCAAATAAACAGAGAAATATATTTAAAGTGACATTTTTAAGTTTTTTATGTTCAGTAATAATTGAAATTATACAGCTTATTTCAAAACTTGGCTCATGTGATGTAGATGATGTTATATTAAATACAATGGGAGGGTTTCTAGGTTATGTAATGTTTTGCATATGCATATGCATTATGCATAAATTTACAGAAAAAAGGTAAGGTGATAAAGTGAGAAAAAGGGGACATAAGAGGGAGAAAAGAGAACTTCGTCTAACCGATAAAAGGCATCCTCCATTAGGAATAGCATCATTTGTACTTAGTATAATTTCATTTATATTATTTGCTGCTGCTTGTATTATGTCAGGATGGAATGGAGGCAATGGCGGATTAAATGTAGGTATTACTGGAATATTAAGCTTTTTTGTAAGTGTTGCAGGATTTATTATGGCATGGCTGGGTTTACACCAAGAAAATATAAGACCTCTTTTTCCTGCCATAGGTTCTGTTGTAAATGGGTTGCTTGTGATATTATATATGATATTATATATTTTAGGGGCAGCGACTTGAAACATATATTATAAAGAAATGAAAGAATTTTTTACGCAGCTTGAAATCGAAAATATTGCATATGTGTAAGTTGCAAAAAATACAAGCAGTGTTGTGGCAGAATTGGAAAGTAAATATTAAAGAAAAGGAGATGTAAATATGGCTTTTTTACAAGTAAATTTTATTTCGCAGGCATTGATGAGGACAGTAACAGTGAATGTCCTGCTGCCAGCGGACAAGTTGGCACTTCCAGGAGAGTCACTCAAATCAGAGGATACCCCATATAAAACTTTGTATCTGTTGCATGGCATTTTGGGTAATTACACAGACTGGATAAATGGCACTAATATCCAAAGATGGTCAGATGAAAAGAATGTTGCAGTTGTAATGCCATCTGGTGAAAATATGTTTTATTTGGATCAAGAAAAATTCCATGCAATGTATAGTGAATTTATTGGACGAGAACTGGTAGATATAACACGTAAGATGTTTCCGCTGTCTGATAAGCGAGAGGACACATTTATTGCTGGATTATCTATGGGAGGTTATGGTGCTCTTAGAAATGGTCTTAAATATCATGAAACATTTGGATATATAGGAGCATTTTCATCCGCATTAATTATAGATGGATTGGAAAAACGCACAGATGAAAGTCCTCTTTTTATGGAAACTAGAAGTTATGCAGAAGCTATTTTTGGTGATTTATCCAAGTTAAAGGAAAGTGATAAAAATCCAGAATGGCTTGCATTAAAATTAAAAGAAGAGGGAATCAAACTTCCCAAAATATATATGGCATGTGGTGTAGATGATTCACTTATGGATGCAAATAGGAAGTTTTATAGTACATTAAAATCTGCTGGTATAAATGTTATATTGGAGGAAGGATCAGGAAGCCATGAATGGGATTTCTGGAATCGATATATTAAAAAGTTCTTAGATTGGTTGCCGCTTAGTGATGGAATGGCAGGTATGAACAGTGGCAAAGTTGGAATATGATAATCTCACTCTAGAAATGGCATATAATTATACCATTTCTAGAGTTATTGCTATCTAAAATTTTTTAAATACTATATTAGATGGCTTGAATACCATATTACAAGTGGTAGGTTAAGATTTGCCTCTATAAAGCATCCTGCAACTATAAATAATAGACACATCACTATAAATGGAAACTGGTATAAAGCCAGTTTTCCTTTTTTTTGTTTAGTAGAATAATTATATGCATTGTCATGTGATGGATAGTTGACATATGATATAAATTCATCATGAAAACGGTCACAGTGTGCAATTATCATCAAGTAAAGTGGAGCAAAAAGCAAAGCCTGAGGGCAGAGATAGAACAAAAAATGCATTATTCCAGGCAAACCATGAAGTATAATATTAAATGACAGCAATAGTCCATTAGTAAATCCTGTGTAAAGTGCAAATGCACAGTAATAATATGTCCACAAATTAGTGAGCGAGAAGAGATATAAAAGTACAAAAAGTTTTAAATTTCTTTTTATTGCTAACAGGAGTATGTCGGATTTATTTATATCCAGTTCTGGTATATTATTAAGCGTCTCATTATAAATAGTTATAAGAGGTGAATAAAGATTTTCTTTTAATAAGTTTCCTGTAATGCAGCCGATAATTATGCCAATAATAGCAAAGAACAGTGTTATTTTACATGATGCAGGAAGTTTTTTATTTACTTTAGCTTTTTGAGCAACAGATTTCATTAAACCTCCATGGATTTTAATTTAGAATCCAAAATTTATATTGATATATAAATATGGGACAATCATATAAATTATGTATAAAAGACAGAAATTGTTTTAACACAAAGTTTTGCCGAACAAAATGGACTTATGAAGATTTATAGTATATTTTGTCATAGTAATATAATTGAACATATCTTTATAGTGGTTTATTCTTGTAGTAGCTGGTTACAAGCTGCTATTTTTTATGAAATCAGAAAGGACTAGTTATATGAAAAAAGTGTTTGCTACAGGAATAATTTATATTTGTCTTTTTATATTACTTATTATAAGTGTATACAATATTGGGAAGCAGCTTAATGAAAGTGTTTTACAGAGTGGTGAAGTTGTTGCCACAACAGAAAATTCTACTTCTGAAACAAAGCCAGAAGTAGAACAAAAAACAGAACAAGAGCAAAAAGTGGAGAAAAATAAAATAGAAGATACAGTAGTTGTTAAGGGTGACATATCAGAAAATGTCACACCATTTAATTATAAAACTACGGCTGACCAGTATCTTCTTGATTTGTGTTATGCAGGGCTTTGTAGAATGAAGGACAGAAAATGTATAAGTAAAAATGTATCAAGTTCTTACGATAAAAAAAGGAAAGTTACAAAATATCGTATTACACTTGAAGAAAACGAAAAAAATGTCTCTGGAGAAAAAATAACAGCAGATGATGTGCTATTTAATTATTATCTGCGTGCCGATGTTGGTTATACGGCAGATGGAAATATTGCAACTCTTCCAATAACAGGTTTACAGGAATATAGATATGGAACAAAAAATACAGCAGCTATGAAAAGGAAAATAGCAAGGAAATTAAAAAATCCTGATAAAACAACAGCAGCACTTATAAGAAAAAATATTATAAAACCTGTACTAGAAGAAGAATATAAGTGGGTATGTTCACTTTATGGACAGGAAATGTATGACTATATAACAGATAAATATCCACGTAAAAAAGATTTATTTGTGTATTTCTTTGCATATGGTACAGATTATAAAACTAAAGGCAAAAATACTAGACAAGTTATAAATGATGTGATTAAATCGTATGGCACAAATTATGTCAGACTTGGGAAAGTCACTGGTGAAAATTATAGAAAAAAGGCAGAAAATATTGCATTGTATTCTATACAAAATAATAATAAAAAGTTTAAGTATCGCGTTAAAAATATAAGTGGAATTAAAAAAATTAATAACCAGACAGTCGAAATTACTGTAAAAGGTAAAAGAAAATTTAGTTTTGTAAACAGACTTTGTAATATGTATATAGTATCAATTAAATCATGGGGTAACTATACAGCATTTGATGGTGTAAGCAAGTTTGGATTTAGGCGTGGCAGGGCAGATGAAATCCTTAAGAAAAAAAGCATTGAAGGAAATGAAACAGGCAATTATGCAGTACAAGAAATTAAAGATGGAGTGTATACGCTGGCTCGGCAAGATTATTGACTTATTTTAAAAGTCGTATTATAATAGCAAAAAAACTTAAGGAAAGATGGAGGTTATTAGTTATTATGGCAGAAAACAATCCAATCATAACTTTTGAAACAACAGCAGGTGTTATTAAAGCAGAATTATATCCTGATGTAGCACCAAATACAGTGAATAATTTTATTTCGCTTATAAATAAAGGATTTTACAATGGGCTTGTGTTTCATAGAGTGATTAATGGATTTATGATACAGGGCGGTGACCCAGACGGAATTGGAACAGGTGGTCCTGGATATTCAATTAAAGGTGAGTTTGCGATAAATGGTTTTGAAAATGATTTAAAACATACAGCAGGTGTACTTTCAATGGCACGCTCTGCTATGCCAAATTCTGCTGGCTCACAGTTTTTTATTATGCACAAAGATGCACCACATCTTGATGGCTCATATGCAGCTTTTGGCATGGTAACAGAGGGAATGGATGTAGTAAATGCTATCGCAGAAACAGCTACAGATAGACAGGATATGCCATTAGAACCACAAGTTATGATTAAAGTGTCAGCAGATACAAATGGGGAGGAATATCCTGAACCAGAGAAGTGTTAATATATATAGTATTAGTATGTACAAAGTACAATAAATGTCACTGTGCAAAAAATCTTATTTTCAGGCCATTCTAGAAATCTGGAATGGCATTTTTAAAGTGTTGTATTTTAATTTAGTAAGGAGAAAGTAGATGAGCAAAAAAAAATTAAAACTGTTACTGATGTTATCTGTCCTTTGTCTTATCTGCGTAGTATCAGAGGCATATTTGAAAGGTTATATTACGCTGAAAAGTGTAAAAAAAGAAACCAGTCAAAATATTGTAGAGAATGAAAATACTCCAATACCAAAAATAACGGATAAACCAGTAATTACACAAGAACCAGAAGGTACAGAAAAACCAAAAATCACACAAAAACCAAAAGTAACACAAAAACCAGAAAGTACCAAACAACCAGTTAAGGTTATTAAACAAGGAACTTCTAGGAATGTAAGAATTCTTATTATGTCAGATGATTTTGGAAGTTATTATCATAATAAAGTAGAGCTGTCATGTGATAGTGCATTTACTATTGCGACAGGCAGTAAAACAACCAATTATAAAGCAGGCAAGAAAGTTTCTTTTAATTTATCAAAGAAAAATGTAAAAAAGAAGAAATTTACAGTAAGTTCTTCTAGCAGAACAGGGATTAAGATGTTGTCTTTTAAAAGGCGAAATATACATCCGGTATATCGTGGTATAATGGAGATAAAGTGGACTAAAAAGGGGTTTATTATTATTAATGAACTACCACTTGAACAATATCTGTATGCTGTAGTGCCGAGTGAAATGCCTACGGAAAGCAATATAGAGGCGCTTAAAGCTCAAGCAGTATGTGCAAGGAGCTATGCTTACAATCAGATTAAGGAAGAAAGGTATAAAGCTTATAATGCCGACCTTGATGATAGTACTGCATGTCAAGTGTACAATAATATACCAGAAGACAGACGTTCACGACAAGCAGTAGATGAAACTTATGGCCAAGTCGTGACAAGGAAGGGAGAAATTATTGTCGCATATTATTTTGCAACATCATGGGGGTGTACTGCTGATGGCAAAGATGTCTGGAATACACCAGAAGAAGTGCCATATCTTAAAGGTGCGATGCAGATACGCAAAAAAGAAGTTTCAGAAGACACTGCCATAAATTTATCAGAAGAAAATATTTTTAGGAATTTTATTGATTCTAACAGTTATAAAACATATGATAGTGGCGATGATTGGTATAGATGGAATGTGACACTTGACTCTGTCAGCCTAAGTAATAGAATTGACTCTGCGTTGTATAACTGCTATCTTTCTAATAAATCACTTGTGCTTACGCAGAATAAAAATGGAAAATATGTATCAAAGCCGTTAAGAAGCATTGGAAAGATTAAAAAGCTGCGTGTTGAAAAAAGAGAAGAGAGTGGACTTGTTACAGAACTTGTAATTGTTGGTACTGGTAATGTAGTCAAAGTTTGTACACAGTATAATATAAGAAAGGTCCTTGCTCCTGTGCATGAAAAAATAAACAGGAATGGAAGTACAAACGTGTCTTCATATTCTCTGCTTCCTAGTGCGGCATTTTATATTGATACAAAACAGAGCAAAAAACGTATTTACTTTAATATCACAGGTGGCGGTTTTGGTCATGGTGCAGGGCTTAGTCAGACTGGAGCTGAGGCTATGGCACAGTCTGGCGATAATTATGAAACAATTCTTAAACATTATTTTCAAGGGACAAAGGTGCAAAATATTAAACAGGTGTTAAAATAACTATTTATAAAAAATTATTTTTTTATCCAGCATTTTGTTTATTAAACCACCAAGAAAAAGTATATACATACAGGCATAGAGCCATACCATAAGAAGTGCAATAACTGTCATGGTACCATAGAATGTTGAATAATTGTTAAAGTTATCAACATAAAATGAATATAACCATGAAAAAATTAGCCAGCCACATGTTGCAATAATGGCTCCTGGGACTTGGCTTTTAAAATTGCTTTTTCGATTGGGTATGGCTTTATACATTATTATAAAAAAGCAAAACATTATAAAAAAGCTCACAAGAGACCGTAAACTTATTATTGATAAGATGAATCCTTGTAGAAATGGAAAATGTTTTTGTATAAAAAGATATATACTATTTCCAAATACCATAACTGTAAGACTGGCGATTATAAGCAGTGCAAATATTATTGTATAAACAACTGAATAAATGCGTATAAGTATAAAGTTTCTGGTTTCATCAATTTCATATACAAAGTTCAGTCCATTGGCAAGAGAGAGAAATGATTTAGAGGCAAGCCACACAGAAGTGATAATCGTTACAGGCAAAAGTGTAGCAGTCTGGCTATGATATATACCAAATATAATTGTTTCTAAAAATTGGTGAAATGATGTTGGCACAAATGCCTCTAAAACACTTATAAGAGCATCTTCTGTAAATGGCATAAACCTAAGAAGAGCCAGTAAAAACATAATAAAAGGAAAAAATGACAACATCATAAAAAAGGCTGATTGTCCTGAAAAAGCTGAAATAGCGGTTTTTTTTATTTCATTTGAAAATACTTCTATCAAATTATATACTTTTAAAAAAGACCGTATTAATATATTTGGTTTCATATATTTATTCCCTTTCTTCATAACTAAGAGGTAATAATGCTGTAATTGCTGTTCTTTAGTATTTCTGTAAGCTGATGTATTGAATCAAAACTTGACTGAGTAATAATTCCGCCTTTTGCAAGGTCTTCTTCTTGATGAAAATCACTTCCAGAAGTCATTATAAGACCATTTTCCTTTGCCCATTTGTAAGTTTTGTTATTATTACTATTATGGCGTGGATTGCCATTATATACCTCTGCACCATCAAGAAAGTGTGTATCAGCAGGTATACAGTAAGCCCTGTAGGGGTGTGCCTGCACAAGCAGTATATTGTTTTTATAGCACAATTTATAAAGCTTTTTAAGAGACATTTTAAATAATAAAGGATTCTGATATAAAAACTCCTCATCTATACCATAGAGTAAGTAATCATTTGGACCTTCTAACAAAGTTACTTCAACACCAAGCAGTATTTTTATATCAAAGCCGTTATCTTGTACATATTTGTATGCTTTGTGGTACCCACCAAGAAAAAACTTGGTAAATTCTTCTGGTTCTATAATATGGTTATGTTCCATAACCCATTTACTGTAATGGTCGGTAATAACAACAGCGTCATATCCTTTATTTTTATACATATTTACAAGCTTTTTGGCACTGATTTTTGCACAAGGGCTTGTTTCACTTGTATGTGTATGCATTTCAACTTTCATAAAAATCCTCCATTCCACATAATGGTAATAAATTGGGTATAGACAGAATCATACCATATTTATAAGCAGACTTGCAATCAAAATTTATTTTTTAAAAATATAATAGTCACATATTATAAAATATGATATTATGTTAATATGTATAAATATAAATAGTTACAACATAATTAATTCATGGAGGTAGGAATTATGCATTCTTTTCAAAAAATTACATCGGACATAGTTGAGCTGAATCCATTTGAAAAAATAGGAAAAGACTGGATGCTTGTAACAGCAGGCAATGAAGAAAAAGTAAATACAATGACTGCATCATGGGGAGCAATTGGGCAGATGTGGGGCAAAAATGCTGTATTTATAGTTATCAGGCAAAGCCGCTATACAAAAGAATTTATAGACAAAGAGGGCAGATTTTCACTGAGCTTTTTAAATGAAAAAAGCCGCAATCTTATGAAATTTTTAGGTGCTGTTTCAGGACGTGACGTGGATAAAATTAAAGAGGCTGGTGTAGAAATCGGCTACTATGATGGCGTGCCTATTGTTGACCAAGCGAATTTTATTTTAATTTGTCGTGTTATGTCTACGACATTACTTAAACCAGAAGATTTTATTGACAAAAATATTGATGAAACATGGTATAGAGACAAAGATTATCATACACTTTATATAGCAGAGGTTACAGACATCATTGCAAGATAGAAATTATCATTTGTGCAAAATATATATTTTTATAAAAATAATATATAAAATATTGACAAAATTAGACTAATAGTGTATTATAAAAAAGCACTTTAAATGTACAATTCTACATTTAGTTGATGTATAACAAAAGCATATTCGTTAAAGTAGGAATGAAACATAAAAGTTTATAACTTTTTATAAGTTTTCAGTAACGGTATCTTTATAGTTACTTGGGGATGTAATCGGAGATAAGACCGGCGGGTTTGCCATTATGTGGCAAACCCGTCGATTTGTTTTCCAGTAACAAAATTATAGAATAAAATTATAGAAAGGAAATTTGGACTTATGGAAGAACAAGAACAGTTTTTAGAAATACTTAATGAAATAAAAGAGATTGCGATTTCTCAGGATAATCAGATGACAAAGGAAGAGATAAAACAGTATTTAAACTATATGGAGCTTAGTGATGAGAAATTAAATGCAGTATGTCGCTATCTGGCAGCAGCAGGAATCAAAATTCATGGGACAAAAGAAAATATCTATCAGGAGACTACAAGTTTAACTGACAGTAGTAAAATAAATGGAATTATAAAGGATTTTCTTATGGGAGAGGCATCTGCAAGAGACACGCTGGCTAAGAGTAAATTAAGTCATGTTATAGAGTTAGCAGCAGCTTATAAGCAACGTGAAGCAGTAGTAAATCAAATTATAACTATGGATGATATAATCGCTGAGGGCAATGTAGGTCTTCTTGTAGGTATTTCTGTTATTGAAAAAGACAAGTCGCAATATCTTAAAAACAATGGTGAACCTGATTATGAAACTGTTAATGGCATAATTAATATGGAAATTGTAAATGCGATGGAAAGTATGATTGATACGGTTTCTGAAAATAGTGATTGGGAAAGTGCATTTCTTGCTAAAGCCAATTTGCTTCATCAAGCAACACAGCACCTTGCACAAGAATATGGAAGAATACCTTCTAAGGTAGAATTATCTGCATATACAAAGGTTTCTACCAAAGAAATTAATGATATAATGAGTATTTCAAAAGATACTAAGAAAGTTATATCTTCCGAAAATTAGTCTTTATAACACAATAGCTGTCTACACTTGTAACACTTAGAAAAAAGGCTATGTCCACAAAATATAGTAAATTTGTTCCAGATTTTACAATATATTGTGGACATTTTTATTATCTGATGTTATAATGGTTAATGCGTGTAACGGGGGAGAACAAGATTTTTTATTGAAAATGAGCAAAAGTGAGGGGATAGCATGAAAGTTACAAAGCGTGATGGCAGAGTTGTGGAATACGACCGCAATAAGATAGTAACTGCAATACAGAAAGCAAATGCTGAGGTTAGCTATTATGAACAAGTGTCAGAGGAGAACATTGATTCAATCGTTGCTGGTATTGAAAATAAACATATGGACAATCTTATGGTTGAAGATATCCAAGACATGATTGAGAGAAAACTTATGGGTAGGGGGAAGTTTGAGCTTGCTAAAAGGTATATAATATACAGATATAAACGTGAACTTGTACGCCGTGCCAATACAACTGATGATTCTATAATGAGCCTTATTAGAAACAGTAATAAGGATGTAATGGAAGAAAATTCCAATAAAAACGCTTATATTGCATCTACACAGAGAGATTTAATCGCTGGAGAAGTATCTAAAGATTTGACAAAAAGAGTGCTTCTTCCGGAAAAAATTGTCAAAGCGCATGAAGAAGGCATCCTCCATTTTCACGATATGGATTATTTTTTACAAAGCATATTTAACTGCTGCCTTATTAATATAGGTGATATGCTCGAAAATGGTACAGTAATGAATGGCAAGCTTATAGAAAGTCCAAAGAGCTTTCAGGTAGCGTGTACTGTGATGACACAGATTATATCAGCGGTTGCAAGCAGCCAGTATGGCGGGCAGTCAGTTGATGTAAGACATCTTGGCAAATATCTTAGAAAAAGCCATGATAAATACATGGCACATTATAAAGAAAAATATGGTGATACAATAAGTGATGAAGTTCTTAAAGAATTTGTATATGACAGGCTTTCTGATGAACTTAAATCAGGCGTGCAGACTATACAATACCAAATTAATACACTTATGACTACAAACGGGCAGTCACCATTTGTTACACTATTTTTAAATCTTGATATCAATGACCCATATGTAGAAGAAAATGCGATGATTATCGAAGAAATACTTCGTCAGCGTATTGAGGGCATAAAGAACGAAAAAGGTGTTTACATTACTCCGGCTTTTCCTAAGCTTATATATGTGCTTGACGAGCATAACTGCTTAAAAGGCGGAAAATATGATTACCTTACAAGACTTGCAGCCAGATGTTCAGCTAAAAGGATGTATCCTGATTATATCTCTGCTAAGAAAATGCGTGAAAACTATGAAGGCAATGTATTCTCATGTATGGGATGCAGAAGTTTTCTTACACCTTGGAAGGATGAAAATGGAAAGTACAAATTTGAGGGACGTTTTAATCAGGGGGTTGTCAGCATAAATCTTCCACAGATAGGAATAATAGCAGATGGCGATGAAGAAGTCTTCTGGGAACTTCTTGAAGAACGTCTTTCGCTTTGCTTTGAAGCTCTTATGTGCAGACACCATGCACTTGAAGGTACACTGTCAAGTGTAAGCCCTATACACTGGCAGTATGGTGCTATTGCAAGACTGGAGAAGAATGAGCCTATAGATAAGCTGCTGCACAATGGCTATTCAACAATTTCTCTGGGATATATTGGCTTATACGAAGTTACAAAGCTTATGACAGGTGTAAGCCACACTAAGCCAAGGGGTACTAATTTTGCACTGCGTCTTATGAAAAGGTTACGTCTTGCGTGTGACACATGGAAACTTGAAACTGGTATAGGATTTGGCTTATATGGTACACCTGCGGAAAGTCTATGTTACCGCTTTGCAGAAATAGATAAAAAGAAATTTGGAAGTATTAAAGACATTACAGATAAAGGTTATTATACTAATTCATACCATGTTGATGTACGTGAAAAGATAGATGCTTTTAGCAAATTTACATTTGAAAGCCAGTTTCAGAAAATTTCTTCAGGTGGTGCTATTTCATATGTGGAGATACCAAATATGAGGCATAACCTAGAAGCTTTAGAAGATATAATACGTTTTATTTATGAGAATATCCAGTATGCTGAGTTTAACACAAAATCAGATTACTGTCACGTCTGTGGTTATGACGGAGAGATTATTGTAAATGACAATCTTGAATGGGAATGTCCACAGTGCCACAACAAGGATAAAAATAAAATGAATGTTACAAGAAGGACTTGTGGTTATCTGGGTGAAAATTTCTGGAATGATGGTAAAACTAAAGAGATTAGTGCAAGGGTGTTGCATCTATAGGTGTAGTTTTTTTGAGAGGCGTGGCTGTTATTGTGAATTATGCAGATATAAAGATATGTGATGTTGCAAACGGACCGGGGGTGCGGGTATCACTGTTTGTAAGCGGCTGCACCCACCACTGTAAGGAATGTTTTAACCCCGAAACATGGGATTTTAACTATGGAAAGCTGTTTACAAAAGATACAGAAGATAAAATTATAAAATATATGGAGCCAGATTATATAAAGGGGATAACACTGCTTGGCGGGGAACCCTTAGAGCATATAAACCAGCAAGGGCTTCTTCCGTTGTTAAGAAAGATTAAACAGGTATATCCTAAAAAGACTGTGTGGTGTTTTACAGGGTATGACTTTGAAAAAGATGTAATTGGTCGCATGGTGGATGAGTGGAAAGAAACATCGGAAATGCTTTCTTATATAGATGTTATGGTCGATGGTGAATTTATGGCAGATAAAAAGGATTTGGGACTTGCATTTAAAGGTTCTTCTAATCAGAGAACCATAAAGGTTAAAGAAAGCATAAAGTCAAAAAAACTAGTTATTTGGGAAAGAAACTACTAATATTAGTGCAAAAGTTACAACTAATTCTTTCATTTGCTGTTGTGTAAATTATAAACTTTATAGAAACTTTTTAAATTTAACTTGAAATTTTTGCCATAATTAGGTACAATAGGACAAGAAAGAAACAAAAAGGAATCAGATATGGTATTTTGTCAGGTTTTTCCAGTTTTACTCAGGACAGGCCTGCATAGTATAAAATTATATTATTTAGGAGGAATTTTAAACATGGCAGTTAAAGTTGCAATCAATGGTTTTGGACGTATCGGACGTCTTGCTTTCAGACAGATGTTTGGTGCAGAAGGTTATGAAGTAGTAGCTATCAACGATTTAACAAGCCCTAAGATGCTTGCACATCTTTTAAAGTATGATTCATCACAGGGTAAATATGACAAGGCTGATTCAGTTTCCGCTGGCGAAGATTCAATCACAGTTGATGGCAAGGAGATTAAGATTTATGCATTCCCTGATGCTAAAAACTGCCCTTGGGGTGAGCTTGGTGTTGATGTAGTTCTTGAATGCTCAGGCTTCTATACTTCAAAGGCTAAGGCTCAGGCACATATTGATGCAGGTGCACGTAAAGTAGTTATTTCAGCTCCAGCTGGCAATGACCTTCCTACAATCGTGTATAACACAAACCATGAGACATTAAAGCCTGAAGACAATATTATCTCAGCTGCTTCATGTACAACAAACTGTTTAGCTCCTATGGCTGATGCACTTAACAAGTACGCAGAAGTACAGTCAGGTATTATGGTAACAATCCATGCTTACACAGGTGACCAGATGACACTTGATGGTCCACAGAGAAAAGGCGATTTAAGAAGGTCACGTGCTGCAGCTGTTAATATCGTTCCTAACAGCACAGGTGCTGCTAAAGCTATTGGTCTTGTTATCCCTGAGTTAAATGGCAAGCTTATTGGTTCTGCACAGCGTGTTCCAACTCCTACAGGTTCAACTACTATCTTAACAGCAGTTGTTAAGAAGAGTGACGTAACTGTTGAAGCTATCAACGCAGCTATGAAGGCAGCAGCTAATGAATCATTTGGCTACAATGAGGATGAAATTGTTTCTTCAGATATTGTAGGTATGAGATATGGTTCTCTCTTTGATGCTACACAGACAATGGTTTCTAAAGTTTCAGATGACCTTTATGAAGTACAGGTAGTTTCATGGTATGATAATGAAAATTCTTATACATCACAGATGGTAAGGACAATCAAGTATTTCTCAGAGTTAGCTTAAAGTTACTTTCACGGTTATGCCGTTTCATAGTAATTAACAGTGTTTTCAGCACTGGAATGCACACAATTTGTGTAAAAGCAACACAAATTAGTGATGTTAAACTCGTATTTTTAACAGAAAACAGTCAAAAATCTTGGAATTTAATTGGCAGTGAGTAGTAATTGTATAGTTTAATATCTGGATACGCTTCATACACGGGTCCGGTCTTTTATGGACCGGACCCGTATATTATGTTTTTGTGTATTTTATCAGAGCTTGGCGCAAGGTAGTTGCGCAGAAAGAGGTATATTATGTTAAATAAGAAATCAGTTGATGATATCAACGTAAAGGGTAAAAAAGTTTTAGTAAGATGTGATTTTAATGTGCCATTACAAGATGGAAAAATTACAGACGAAAATCGCCTTGTAGCAGCCCTTCCTACAATCAAGAAGTTAATAGCAGATGGTGGCAAGATAATTCTTTGCTCACACCTTGGCAAACCTAAGGGAGAACCAAAACCAGAGCTTTCATTAGCTCCAGTTGCAAAAAGACTGTCAGAGCTTTTAGGACAGGAAGTTAAGTTTGCAGCTGACAACAATGTTGTAGGTGACAATGCAAAAGCTGCTGTGGAAGCTATGAGTGATGGAGATGTAATCCTTCTTGAAAATACACGTTACAGGGTAGAAGAGACAAAGAATGGAGAAGAATTCTCTAAAGAGCTTGCTTCACTTTGTGATGTATTTGTAAACGATGCATTTGGTACAGCACATAGAGCACACTGCTCAAATGTTGGTGTTACAAAGTTTGTTGAAGGTGACTGTGCAGTTGGATATCTTATGCAGAAAGAGATTGACTTCCTTGGCAATGCAGTAAATAACCCTGTAAGACCATTTGTTGCTATTCTTGGCGGTGCTAAAGTTTCTTCAAAAATTTCTGTTATCAACAACCTTCTTGACAAAGTTGATACACTTATAATTGGTGGTGGAATGGCTTATACATTTATGGCTGCACATGGCGAAGAAATTGGCAGTTCACTTCTTGAAGAAGACTATAAGCAGTATGCTCTTGATATGGAGAAGAAAGCAGAAGAAAAAGGCGTAAAACTTCTTATCCCTATTGATACCGTTGTAGCAGATGATTTCTCAAATGATGCTAACTTTAAGACTGTAGGACGTGGAGAGATTCCTGCTGATATGCAGGGACTTGATATTGGAGCTGAAACATCTAAATTATTTGCAGATGCAATTAAGGGTGCAAAGACAGTAGTATGGAATGGACCTATGGGATGCTTTGAAATGCCTAACTTTGCTAAAGGTACTATTGAAGTTGCTAAAGCTATGGCAGAACTTGAAGACGCAACAACAATTATTGGTGGCGGTGACAGTGCAGCGGCTGTAAACCAGCTTGGTTTTGGTGATAAGATGACACATATTTCTACAGGAGGTGGTGCTTCCCTTGAATTCT
The DNA here is from genome assembly GCA_947565985.1 of uncultured Lachnoclostridium sp. Lineage (GTDB taxonomy): Bacteria > Bacillota > Clostridia > Lachnospirales > Lachnospiraceae > Butyribacter. Next base: position 3,953 of record CANOID010000013.1, on the reverse strand, counting down.
TAGAGGGTAAAGAACTTCCCGGTGTAGTTGCAGCAGATGATAAATAAGTAAAAGTATAATTATAACTATTAAAAAATGTTAAAGTCAGTAAACCTAACTGGCTTTGCAGAAATGAGGAATATAATGGAAAGAAGAAGGATTATTGCAGGTAACTGGAAGATGAACAAAACTCCTAGTGAGGCAGTTGCTCTTGTAAATGAATTAAAAGATTTAGTAAAAAATGATAATGTAGATGTTGTATACTGTGTACCAGCAGTTGACATAGTACCTGTTGTAGAAGCAGTAAAAGGCACAAATGTAGAAGTTGGTGCTGAAAATATGTACTTTGAAGAGAGTGGTGCATATACAGGCGAAATTTCTGCTGCAATGCTTACCGATGCAGGTGTTAAATACGTAATTATCGGACATTCAGAGCGTCGTGACTATTTTAAAGAAGATGATTGCCTATTAAATAAGAAAGTTAAGAAAGCATTTGAGGCAGGAATTACTCCTATACTTTGCTGTGGTGAGTCATTAGAACAGAGAGAAACAGGCGTAACTATGGATTGGATACGTTTGCAGATTAAGTCAGACCTTGCAGGTATAACCGCTGACCAAGTTAAAAAGCTTGTTATCGCTTATGAGCCAATTTGGGCAATCGGCACAGGCAAGACAGCAACATCAGACCAGGCACAGGAAGTATGTCAAGGAATACGCAGCCTTATTGCAGAAATGTATGATAATGATACAGCTGAGGCAGTTCGCATACAGTATGGCGGTTCTATGAATGCAGGAAATGCTGCTGAACTGCTTGCAAAACCAGATATTGATGGTGGTCTTATTGGTGGTGCTTCACTTAAAGCTGATTTTGGTAAGATTGTGAATGCTTAAGTATTTGTTTTTTGCAAAAATCTGATACTTTATATATGTAGTAAAATAAGGGTATCAAGGGAGTAAGTTCCTTTGATACTCCTTTTTTTATGTGGAAATACCTCTTGTCAGAAGGCTTAACACTACATAGAATTTAAAAATATCTTAGACGTTATTTTTTTTGTAAATTACTGTTTATAACTATTGACTTTTACACAATAGATGTTATAATATAAATATAAAAATTATTAAAGAAAGAGGTGATGATATGAAAGAGAAGTATTTACTTGATATTAAAAATGCTATGTTTTGGCATTTTGGTTCATTAGAAATCAAAGATACTCTTGAAGAATTAAATACACATTTTGAAACTTCATATACTGATGGCTTATCTGATGAGGAAATCATTGATGAATATGGTAAACCGGGAGAAATAGTAAAAGAGTTAAGAATGGAAATTGATTCGATTGAAAAGAAAAGGAAGATGCTTGTAATAAGAAAATTAATATTATTTATTATATGTGTCTTTATAATATTGGCTGCTTTTTATGTGTTTCCTTTAAATATAGTTTTAAATATTTTGGCTATTCCAAGTTCTGTTTTTATTTGGTATTTGTTTGGAAATAACTGTGTAGTTGGAATTTTACCAAGAACAAAAGATAAACAACATGATTTTGTAAAAGGTCAGATTATTACATTAATATTTATTCTTCTTTTACATTTATGTTCAATAGTTTTAATACCATATATAGCTAGTGAGGGATATAATACATTTTTTTTAAAAAATATTGTTTTATTCATTTATTTCACAGTAGTTTTATTATCTTTAATAACATTCTTTTCTTTGAAAAAAATGTTACAAGGTAATATAGATATGTTTATTGTCATAATACAAAATATTTCTATTATATCAGGAGTATTTTTGTATATTAATTTTTTAAAAAACATTGAGACAATAGAAAAAATACAATTTATGTTTACATCTTATTTTATTTGCTTGCCAGTTGTATTTTTATATTGGATATATATTTATAAAAGACAAAAAGGTATTAAAAATGGATGCACAAATTAAAAAAGGAATTTTAGAAATGTGTTTATTATATAAGTTATCTCAAAAAGACTATTATGGATATAGTTTAATGCGAGAAATGAAGATAATATTTCCAGAGGTCAATGATAGTACTTTCTATGCGGTTTTAAGAAGACTAAAGAAAGAGGGAGCGGCAGAGATGTATTATGGGGAGGAATCTGGTGGACCAAGAAGAAAATATTATAAATTAACGGAACATGGATTAGAAGTATTGCACAAATATATATATGATTGGAATAAGCTAAAAGAGATTGTTACGCAATTAGGAATATGAACTATCACATAAGTGCGAACTTAAGCAAAAAATGTACAAAATATAAGGTTTTAGAGAGTGTTTTATGCTATTAAATTTTTCTACCTGTGCGATTAGGAATAAAATTGCTGAAATATTCAATATATTCCAACCACTTTTATTTCTTCTATATTAAAATTATCGGCTACTAAAAAGAAAATTTGTTTTTTATATTTTACAGCCCAAAGTAATTCAGCAAAAAATTAGTTTAGTCGGTTATTTTGTTTTTCCTGTAAAGCATTTTTTGTAAGTAACCACAGCAAAACTTTACAATTTTTCACTTCTTGATGCAAACGTATTGGATAAAGTTCTCCTGTATGCTGTTCAGCGTTATAATACGACATGTATTACTCCAAGTGTATCAGTGTTGGCATGTAGAAAAAGTATATGAATACTTCTTTTCATTTATGTTGACAATGTGAATAAAAATTAATACAATATAAATAATAAAGCGTGAGAGGAGTTGGGCTTATGGCAAGCACAAATGTAAATATCCGTATGGATAGTGAATTGAAGCAGCAGTTTGAGGCATTTTGTTCTGATATGGGGATGACTATGACAACTGCTTTTAATGTTTTTGCGAAAAAAACAGTGCGGGAGTACCGTATTCCTTTTGAGATTGGTGGTGAGATGCCAAACAAGGAAACGGTGGAGGCTATTAAAGAGGTGCAGGAAATGAAGAGAAATCCCTCTATAGGCAAGGCATATACCGATGTTGATGAGATGATGAAGGAGTTGTTGGACTGATGTACTCTGTAAAACCAACTACGAAGTTTCAACGGGATCTGAAGCGTATCCAGAAGCGTGGGTATGATATGTCCCTGATTACCAAAGTGATTAAGAAGCTAGCAGCAGGAGAGCCGTTGCCGGAACGGAACAAAGACCATCCGTTGAGTGGTGATTATGCTGGGTGTAGAGAATGCCATGTGACACCAGACTGGTTGTTGATTTATGAAATCATGGATGAGACACTTATGCTGTATCTGACAAGGACAGGAACGCACAGCGATTTATTTTAGGATTAAAAAGTAAGGGCGGTGACTTTTTTTGCCTTCTTCTTTAAAAAATATCATGGCTTCCCAATATTAAGCTATCCATAATCGGATGGCTTAAATTTTTCTGCCATGAGACAGAAATAAGTATCCGTTTTCCGATCAGCTCTATAATCCACACCCAGAACCCAAAGTCTACAGCCTTAGCAGGTTTTGACATCTGGACAAAGTGCATGTGCCGTTATGTAAGACGTGGCTCTAAAAGGATGGCTCTTGTACATGTAAATAACGGATATCCGTGCCTGCAGTATGTTTTTGATATATCTGATATGGAACAAAAAAACAATTTCTGCAATCTTATATTATGGCAGTACAAGGATGAGTACTGGGAAGCTGTCACAAAGGCTCTTGAGCGTTTCGACGTTTCTTGTGACAAAGGTTTACAGGATCAGATGGAAGATATTGCAGCCAAACTTGCCAAAGATTATTGGGACGATTATCATAACCAGATTATGTATTAGATGTCTGGAAGCTCGCTAGAGGTAATGGATGAAATAAACGTTGGCAAGCAGTTCTGTGATGTGGCAAGTGTCAGTACCGCGTATGTGCTGTTTTCATGCTACAGTCTGCATCCAGAACAACGTTTCCGTCTGGAAGATTTTCAGTATTTATGCGACGTGAACTACCCATTGTCTAAAGCCAATGGGCTTCCTGCTTCACCGACCTCGCA
>CANOID010000012.1 GCA_947565985.1 uncultured Lachnoclostridium sp. | reverse complement strand
AGCTTTGCATACTTTAGAGTATGATAAAATTATAAAACAACTTGAAGACCTTGCCTTTTCACCTGTTGGCAAGGAATACTGCAAAAACTTGCTTCCATGCAGTGATAGAGAATGGATTGAAACATCACAGCGTGAAACATCAGATGCACTTACACATATTCTTACACAGGGTGAGATATCTTTTAGTGGTGTATCTGATATACGTGTAAGTTTAAAACGGCTTGAAATAGGCTCAATACTTGGAGCGGGTGAACTGCTTGCTATATCAGCACTTCTTAATACAGCAGGACGAATTAAAAACTATTTTCGCCAAAGCATTAATGAGGATGATGAAACGGGAGACTCATTAAATGAAAGATATATGCTTATAGAGCCTCTTTTTCCGCTTATGCAGGAGATAAGACGCTGTATACTGGCAGAAGATGAAATAGCAGATGATGCAAGTTCTGGGCTTGCACAGACAAGGCGGCGGCTTAAAATAACAAGTGATAAAATTCATGAACAGCTTGGCAGCATATTAAACAGCAGTAGAGGGATGCTTCAAGATGCGATTATCACTATGCGCAATGGCAGATATTGTCTTCCTGTTAAATCAGAATATCGTGCATCATTTAACGGAATGTTACACGACCAGTCCTCTACAGGTTCTACACTTTTTATAGAGCCAGCGGCTGTAGTAAAGTTAAATAATGAAATACGTGAACTTGAGGTAAAGGAACAGCAAGAGATTGAAAAAATTCTTGCAGATTTAAGCAATCAAGCAGCAGAACAGAACTTTTATATTGAACAAAATTTTAATGTACTATCAGAACTGGATTTTATATTTGCCAAAGCAATGTTGTCAAAAAAGATGCGTGCAACTGAACCTAAATTTCCAGAAGAGAATTATATTGAAATTAAAAAAGGTCGACATCCACTTATAGATAGTAAAAAAGTAGTTCCTATAGACTTAAATGTTGGAAAAGATTTTTCCTTGCTTATTGTCACTGGTCCTAATACTGGTGGAAAGACTGTTTCCCTTAAAACTATAGGACTGTTTACGCTTATGGGACAGGCAGGTCTTCATATTCCAGCTTTTGATGGCTCATCACTACGTATATTTAACGAAGTATTTGCAGATATAGGTGATGAACAAAGCATTGAGCAGAGCCTTAGTACATTTTCATCACATATGGTAAACACAGTTTCAATACTTAACAATGCAGATGAAGAAAGCCTTGTACTATTTGATGAGCTTGGAGCAGGAACCGACCCTATAGAGGGTGCTGCTCTTGCAACGGCTATTCTTTCAACCCTTCATAGACGTGGCTCTATAGTTATGGCAACTACTCATTACAGTGAACTTAAGCTCTATGCTTTACAAACATCTGGCGTAGAAAATGCCTGCTGCGAGTTTGATGTTTCAACACTGCGTCCGACATATCGACTTTTAATTGGTGTACCGGGCAAAAGCAATGCCTTTGCAATATCAAGCAGGTTAGGGTTGTCTGATGAAATAATAGATGATGCTAAAATGCACGTGTCATCTGATGCTAAACAGTTTGAAGATGTCATAAATAACCTTGAACAAACCAGATTACAGCTTGAAAAAGAGCGAAATAAAGTTTCTGAAAATAGAAAAGAAATATCTGCATTAAAGAAAGAGTTGCGTGAAAAGACAGAAAAACTTGAAAATTCCAAAGAGCGCATATTACAAAATGCCAATACTGAAGCAGCTAAAATTCTTAATGAAGCTAAAGAATTTGCAGATGAAACTATACGCAAATATACTAAATGGGCACAAAGTGATGAACATATAAGAGAAATGGAAGCTGAACGTGCGAATTTAAGGGATAAGCTGAGTGACAGCCAATCAAAGGTGGCTATAAAGAAAGTTCAGTCAAAGACAAAATCTATTAAAGCATCTGACCTTATGATAGGCTCAGATGTAAAAATTCTTTCACTTAACTCTACTGGAACGGTAAGTACACTTCCAAATGACAAGGGAGACTTATTCGTACAGGCGGGATTGTTAAGGACAAAGGTAAATATTAAAGATATTGAACTAATTAAAGTACCACAAGAAAAAACTAAACCTGAAAAAAGCAGAAAAAATACTGGAAGTGGTAATATAAGAATGGATAAGGCTTCATCTATACACCAAGAAATAAACCTTATAGGTATGACAGTTGATGAAGCCATTCCTATACTTGGCAAATACCTTGATGACGCATACCTTGCACATATGGAACATATTACGATTATACATGGCAGAGGCACAGGTGCATTGAGAAATGCCGTACATGGTCATCTTAAACGCACAAAGTATGTGAAATCTTTTCGCCTTGGTGAATTTGGCGAAGGAGATATGGGTGTAACTATTGCGGAGTTTAAATAAAAGGAAAAGAGGAATTAATATGCTAGACAGACAAAAAATCCTGATAGTTGACGATGATGAAAATATTGCAGAGCTTGTGTCTCTCTATCTTACGAAAGAGTGTTTTGACACTAAAATAGCAAACGACGGTGAAGCAGCCATATCAGTATTTAAAACATATATGCCAGACCTTATGTTGCTTGATATTATGCTACCAGGTATAGATGGTTATGAGGTGCTTAGAGAGATTAGAAAATCTTCATCACTGCCAATAATTTTACTTTCTGCAAAAGGCGAGACATTTGACAAAGTGCTAGGTCTTGAACTTGGAGCAGATGACTATATAATGAAGCCGTTTGATTCAAAAGAAATGGTTGCAAGGGTCAAAGCAGTATTAAGACGCTTTGTACATGAAAAAAATGTGCCAGACACTGATGAGCTTCCAAAAGAATGTGTATTTTTTCCTGATTTAATTGTTAACCAAACAGACTACTCTGTAACTTATAATAACAAAAAAATTGAAATGCCGCCTAAAGAACTAGAGCTTTTATATTTTCTCGCATCACATGCAAATCAGGTATTTACACGAGAACAGATTTTAGACCATATCTGGAGTTATGATTACATTGGAGATACACGTACAGTTGATGTCCATATTAAAAGACTTAGAGAAAAATTTAAAGACCATCCTGAATGGGAGATAAAAACTGTCTGGGGCATTGGTTATAAATTCGATTACCACGGAAAATAGGTGCTAACTGATGAAAATTTCACTTAGAAAAAAATTTGTATTCTCATATGTATTTATCATAATAATGATTTTTTTACTTCTAAATACATATGGACAATTACGTATCTATAAAAAAATGCTTGGCGAATCAGAGGCTTCACTTTATAATGAAGCAACAATTATTGCAGAAGAATATCTGTCTGGTCTGAAGTTTTCTAGTACTTATTTTCCAATTCTTAGGCGGCACTTTATGGTTCTGCATGAATTGACAGGTACACAGATTCTTCTAGCAATGCCAGACAGCGAAATAGTAGTCGATTCTGGTAATGCACACAGCTATGAAGGAAAATATCTGAATGATTATGACAAAACATTCCTTTCAAATCAGACTGTAACAGAAACTGATTTAAACCACCTGTTGACTGAAAAATCCATTGCTGTTATTTATCCTGTAACTTTATCAATGGAGACAATAGCTTATATTGTACTTTTAAAACCACTTGACCCAATAAAGAACACAGCACTGCAATATACAGATTCAGTAATATTGTGCTTTATTATACTGGCAGTCCTTCTTATGATTGTGTTTATTTATCTATATATACAGACTGCCATGCCTATAAATGCGATGACAACTGCTGCCAAAAAATATGCAGATGGTCAGTTTGACTATCCAATGGCAAATTTTCCGGGAAAAGACCAGTCAGCACTTGCAGGTGCAATTAGATATATGGCAGATAAAATGTCAGATATGGACAATTACCAACGTAAATTTATTGCCAATGTATCTCATGATTTTCGTTCGCCGCTCACATCTATAAAAGGCTATACAGAGGCACTACTTGATGGTACTATACCACAAGAAATGCAGCAAAAATACCTTGATATAATAATTTTTGAAACAGAACGACTAACAAAGCTTACCACAAGTCTTTTAACACTAAACCAGTTTGAAACTGGCACTACGCCTATGGATATCTCTATCTTTGACTTAAATTATGAGATAAAACGCTGTTCTGCAGCTTTTGAGCAAAGATGCACTGCAAAGCAAATCTCATTAGAACTTATATTTGACAGAAAGGAATTAATGGTTAGGGCGGACACTAGTAAAATTGAACTTGTTATACAAAACCTACTTGATAATGCAATTAAATTTAGTCACCACAATTCAGTTATCGAAATACACACCACCGAAAAAAATCGGAAAATATTTGTGTCAGTTAAAGACTATGGAATAGGAATACCAAAAGACAGTATAAATAAAGTATGGGATAGATTTTATAAAACAGATAACTCTCGTGGTAAAGATAAAAAGGGAACTGGTCTTGGACTTTCTATTACAAAAGAAATAATAGAAGCACATGGCGAGAATATTAATGTAATAAGTACAGAAGGAGCAGGTACAGAATTTATTTTTTCATTACCATCTGCTTCCTAAAAATTATATTTAAAAAAGCTGGTGTCCGGGACTGCACCAGCTTTTCTCTATTTTATAACTATATATCAGTTTAGTGCAGGATGGTCAAATATCATTTTAATCTTTTTAAATAAAACTTCCTGCAACACTGGTATTACTACTATTTCAACCATAAACATCAGACATGCCTGTGGCACTCTCACCTGCAATATTCCCATATATGGGCTTCCATATAATATTGAAATCCAGTATCCATTAAGTAGCATACTAAATACAAAATTATTAATAGCAGCGGCACATATTACTCTTGGAAGTGTAACTTTTTTATGGAAAAATAATCCCCATACAACACCTGTAATAAGAGCCGTAAGTGTAAGCCCTGGAAAATAAGGTCCTGTCGGAAATATTATTGTTCCAAGAAAATCAGCCAAAGCTCCAACTATTCCTGCTTCGGCAGGACCGAGTAAAATGCCAGTTATTACAAGTGGCAGAAATCCAAAACTGATTTTTAAATTCCATGTCTGGATTGAAAGAAATCTTGAAAATGTTATCTGAAGTGCTATCATCAGACCCATTAATGCGATGCTTTTAACCGAAATTTTCTTTTTTTGTGCTAATACACAAAAAATAACAAGAATTACTAATGATACAAGTATGTATCTTGAAATATCACTTGCAAATACAGTTTTAATTAACTCTAACATACTTCATGTCCTTTCTTAAATGAATGGAACAGCAGCAGAAAGAAAATAAGCACCCAAAGTAGTCCGTCCCGGAAATTAGTGCTTATTTCATTCATTTCTGACAGCGGATGCGGAGCCACACCGCAAGACTAAGCTTTTCGTCCAAAGGCAACTTCCCATCCTTTGGCACTTAACGCATGGCATCCTACTCTGTTCTTCTATATATATTTAATTTTGCGATGTCTTTTTTTACCAGTTTAAGTGGTGAAGGTTTCCTTTAAGCTGCAGACCAGCAAAACCACTTTGTCGCAATGCTTCATATAATACAATGGCAACAGAATTTGACAAGTTTAAAGAACGAATATTTTGGTTCATCGGTATTCTTATGGCTGTTTCTCTTGAATCTACAAGTATTTCTTCTGGTATCCCAGCACTTTCTTTGCCAAACATTATATAACAATCAGGCTCATAGCTGACATCAGTGTAGTCTTTTTTTGCCTTAGTAGTTGCCATATACATTTTTTTTGCTGCCAAAGGATTTTTTTCAAGAAAATCACTATAACAGTCATAAATTTCCACGTCTAAATCATTCCAGTAGTCAAGCCCTGCCCTTTTTAGCATTTTGTCATTTACTCTAAATCCCATAGGCTCTATAAGATGGAGCTTTGCACCCACTGCACAGCAGGTACGTCCTATATTGCCGGTATTTGCAGGCATTTCAGGCTCAAGGAGTACAATATTTATCATATTATTTTCTATGCCTCTTAATAAAACGTTCTATGCGTTCAAGTGCATTTTTTAAATCTTCTATTGAATACGCATAAGATATTCTTAAAAATCCCTCGCCGCAGTTTCCAAAAGCTGTTCCGGGAACAACTGCCAGTTTCTCTTCATTAAGCAATGCCTCAGCAAATTCTTCTGATGACATTTTAAATTCTTTAATACATGGAAATACATAAAAAGCACCAAATGGCTCAAAGCATTTTAGCCCCATATTATGCAATGCTTTTATAAGGAATTTCCTGCGTCTGTCATATGCATTTCTCATATTTTCTACATCGTTATCTCCATTGCGAAGTGCTTCTATTGCTGCATATTGGCTTGTTGTCGGTGCACACATTATAGCATACTGGTGTATTTTAAGCATTTGGTCTACTATAGCTTTAGGTCCGCAGGCATACCCTAAACGCCATCCAGTCATCGCATATGACTTTGAAAATCCATTTATAACAATAGTTCTTTCTCTAAGCCCTGAGAATGATGCTATTGACACATGGTTACTGCCATATGTAAGCTCTGAATATATTTCGTCTGATATAACAAATAAGTCATGTTTAATTACAACTTCTGCAATATCCGCTAAATCATCTTTTGTCATAATAGCACCTGTAGGATTATTAGGAAAAGGCATTACAAGAATCTTTGTCTTTTCTGTAATCGCTGCTTCAAGCTGTGCTTTAGTCAGCTTAAATTCATTCTCTTCTTTTAATTCTATAATTACAGGAACAGCATCAGCAAGAATTACACAAGGTTCATAAGATACATAACATGGCTGTGGGATTATAACTTCATCACCTACATCAAGCATTGCACGCAATGCATTGTCTATAGCCTCGCTTCCTCCTACAGTTACATATATCTCACCAACTGGGTTATATGTAAGTCCAAAGCGTCTTTCTAAGTATTTAGATATTTCTTCTTTAAGTTCTTTAAGCCCTGCATTTGAAGTATAGAAAGTTCTTCCACGTTCAAGCGAATAAATTCCCTCTTCCCTTATATGCCAAGGCGTATCAAAATCAGGTTCACCAACACCAAGGGATATTGCGTCTTTCATCTCACTTACTATATCAAAAAATTTTCTTATCCCAGAGGGCTGTATCTGTACTATTTTCTTTGATAATGGGTCTCTCATGGTGTTACTAGCATCCTTTCCTTATCATCATGTTCTGCTTCCATTATAATTCCATGTTCTTTATACTTTTTCATAACAAAATATGTCGCTGTGCTGTTGACATATTCAAGTGTAGAAAGCTTTTCAGAAACAAATCTCGCAACCTCGTTCATGCTTTTTCCCTGTATTATTACAGTGAGGTCAAAATCACCTGACATAAGATATACGCTTTCTACTTCTTCAAATTTGTAAATGCGCTCTGCAACCTTATTAAAACCCATATCACGCTGTGGCGTTACATTTACTTCGATAAGTGCCGTGACCTTTTCATGGTCTGTATTATCCCAGTTGATAAGAGCAGGATAGCCACAGATAATCTTATCATCTTCCATTGCCTTGATTTCACGTTCTACAGTCTCTTTGTCGGTTTCTAGCATAGCCGCCAAATCCTCTAAAGAGAAACGACTGTTTTTGCCTATTATATCTAAAATACCTTTATTTAAACTCTTTTTATTTGCAATATCCTTACTCATAATTCCCTCGTTTCTGCAAAGTTAATGCTGCAAACCTTGCTCTATTGATAAATTTTATAAAGTTCATCGCTTAAAGCTGGACCTAAATATCTTATCTCCTCACCATTTATGACGATTCGGTCGTTGCCGCTTGTTGCTCTTCCAATTACCGCTGCTTCGATACCTTTTTTGGCAAGCTCCTCTACAAGCTCATTGCCATGTAAGCACCCTATAAGCATACTTCCACTTGAAATAAGCATATAAGGATTTATATCAAAGATTTCACATACTTCAATAGTCTCCTGCTTTATAGGTATCTTGTGCAAATCTGCTGTTATTCCCACACCTGAGGCCGCACCAATTTCCCACAATGCCCCAAATATGCCACCCTCTGTAATATCATGCATAGCCGTAGCACCAAAAGCTGCCGCAACCGCCGCTTCTGGTACAACTGAGAGATAATTTTTATATGAAGCTGCCATCTCTATCAGCTCATAAGGAAGTGTTTTTTGAAGTATTTCTGCCTTTTCAGCTGCAATAATAGAAGTCCCCTCAAGTCCAGCCCACTTTGTCATAACAAGTTCGTCACCCACGCAAAGCCCACCTGTTGATATAAACTTGTCTTTTTTAACTTTACCAACACAAGTAACATTTATAACTGTTCTTTTCACAGCATCTGAAACTTCCGTATGCCCTCCCATTATTTCAATGTCGAGTTCATTACACGTCTCCTCTATATCTCTCATAATCTGTTTTAAATCATTTTCACACGCCTCTGGAGGGAGTATAATGCTAGTTAATATTCCTATAGGTTTAGCACCACTTGAGGCTATATCGTTCGCATTGATATGCACAGCCAACTTGCCTATACCTTTATCTGTACCAGTTATAGGGTCAGTAGAAAAGACAAGTAACTCATTACTATTTACAGCAACTGCACAGCAGTCTTCACCAACACCAGGAGTTGACAACACTTCTGGTCTGCGGTGGTGTATCTGTTTAAAAACAGACCTTTTTAATATATTTTCAGGAACTTTTCCTATCTCCATGCTAATCCTCCAGACTGCCATCTATAAGCTGCTCTCTATAAATTCTTGGTCTTTTTTATCCTTTTTTGGTTTTTTTGTCTCTTCTTCTTCGTCTGTTTTTTCATCTGCTTTTGGCTCTTTTGTTTCCTCTGGTTCTTCTGGTTCTTCTGGTTCTTTAGAAGGCTTCGGTTCCTGAGTTGGAGCTGGTGTGCTTACCGGAGTTTGATTGCCAACGGTTACATGCTGTGGTTCAGCATTGTATGTGCTTGTATTAACTTCTATTCGTTCTGTTTCTACACCATTCATATATACAACTTTCCACAGTTTTGCTCGATATCCTGTATGTGCAGACTGAGTAACAGACCTATAATAAGATGGAAGACTTTTATCTTCTGTAATAATATCTGCTCCTGGCTGGATAGTTTCAAGAATTTCTGATACAAATTCTATCTTACGATTCTTTGGTCTTGTCTCTTCGCCATATATTTTAAAACTAAGTACGCCGCCAGATGCATCCGCCCATATGTATACAGGTGCATCTGTGTTATTTTTAAACTTCAAGTCCTTATAATCACCTGAAATTGCTGCATCTCTTGAAACATCCACATAAGCTACCATCATAGAATGAGGAGAACGTTCAGTGACTTTAAGTTCTGCATTAATAACAGCATTGTACAATGTTGTAGACACTTGACATACTCCGCCTCCAATTCCGTCAACTACCTTTCCACTTGAATATTCAGGGGCAGATTGATAACCATTTTCTTCCGTGCGGTCTTTTATAACTTTAATAGTCGAAAAGACTTGACCCGGATAAAGTATTGTGCCATTTATATATTTTGCAGCCGTTTGGACATTATTGGCACGTGAAGCTCCTGATGAAGAATATGACGTAGAATATGAGCCTATCATGTCTTTACACTTGGCTAACAGTTTACGTGGATATTTAGGCTGTTTAGTCTTAACTACAGCTTCTATTTCAACAGAAGTATCCTTTGTATTGCCATCTAGCACACTTATAATTTTATCTACAGTTTCATCTACCAAAAGTTTAACACCAATACGGCTCCTAGTTGTTTTAAACTTTCCGTTTTTCTTAAATATCAGTTTTGAATTTTTTGCTCTTACATTAAAAACTGTACACTTCTCTTTAACAAATGTTTCTACTGCACTTTTATCAAGTGTATAGTTTAAAGTAAACTTTTTATCTTTGTCTGACACAGAAACCATATTAAATAAGCTTTCAAGAATATTATTGGTCTTTCCTATCTGGAAGGCCTGTGCAACATGGCTGTCTCCATCATTGGAAAAACCAAGTTCTGCAAAGGTTGTGTCTATGTACTTTTTATTATTAATAATAATTTTAACAGGACGTGATATCAAGTCTGCAATATGCTTGTCTATAGCCGCCTGTGCTTCTTCTTCTGTCATGCCGCTTACGTCAACTCCGTCAATTTCTATGCCATTATACATAACATTATCGTTGCCAAAGTTTCCATTTGAAACACCTTTTATCACGGCTGCTACACCTACAATTAATATGCAGCCAATAATAAAAACGCTAGCCAGTATTTTATTTTTTTTGCCCATAACTTTGCACCTAAACCTTTATTGTTATCTTGTATGTAGTTACTATTCACAGTTACACCACTCTTGCGTTTTTTGTGTACATCTGTTATAATCGTATTTATTGCAATGAGTGGTGGAAATGTATTATAAAAATGACCCAAGTACCATAGGTACTACCATTGCAATAATTACCAAGATGCATATTGCAGCAGCAACCTTGCGCTGGTTCTTTTTCTTAAAAAAATTCATGGCAACATACCTCCAATCTTGCTGGCAACACAGTCTTCCTTAGCATAAATCCGCTATACCAGCAGGGATACTCTTGTAAATGAAAGGATAACTATTATATGCCTGTTATTTTTATATGCTTTATTGTATTCATATTATGGTTCCGCGTCAAGTCCAAACAAGCGGACAAATTATCTAATAATCCTAAAGAAGAGTTCTTAAAAAGGGAACAAGAGGCCAATTTTACACGTAAAAAAGATATATCTAATCTTAATTACTTTGCTGTCCCAGAAGGGGTGCTTCCATTTTTAGAAACAGATGACGAAGAGGAAGCAAGACTTCAGGGCAATGTAAAAAATATTATGTCAAGAAAGATGATAAATCTTTCAGGTATGACTAATACTGATATTAAACTGGAATATGGTCATGCAAACCTTGACATTCTGTCAGAATATGACCAAAATTTTTCAATGTTTTTAGCTTCACTTGATAGATGGGGTGGTTATCTTTATACAAAAGGCGACACATACCGCTCTATGCAGGTATTGGAATATGCTATAGCAAATGAAAGTGATATCACAAGTACTTTTACTACGCTTGCCAAGGTCTATGTTGATGTCAATAAACCTGAAAAAATACAGTCGCTTATTGATAAAGCAGTCAACAGTGATTTCTTTATGAAAGATACAATAGTATCGAAACTGGTGCGTATAGTACAAGATTTTACATAACACATACCTTTGCAAGCCACTTTCTTTCTTCATTGTCAAGATATGGAGCAATATTGTCATATACCTTTTTATGGTAGTTCTCTAGAAGCTTTTGTTCTTGTGTATCCATAAGGCTTGTATTTATCAGTTCATTGTCAAATGGAACAAATGTAAGCGGTTCAAATCCCATAAACTGTCCATATGAGGTCTTTTCGCGTTTGACACATAGTATCAGGTTTTCGAGACGTATGCCAAATTTGCCTTCAATATAGACACCCGGTTCATCTGATGTAACCATGCCTTCTTCAAACACTGCATTTTCACCGGGACATGGCAGTATGTGGAATCTAAATGCATTAGGTCCTTCATGTACATTTAAATAATAACCTACACCATGACCTGTTCCATGCTTGTAGTCATATCCCATATCCCAAAGAGGTTTTCTTGCAATGTAATCCAATGCAGCACCAGAACATCCATATAAAAAATGTGCAGCACATAGATTTAGATTGCCGCGAAGCACTGCTGTATAAAACTTCTTCTGCTCATCTGTCGCATTGCTCCCAATAAGAATAGTCCTTGTTATATCCGTTGTTCCTTCAAGGTAATGTCCTCCTGTGTCAACAAGAAGAAGGTTATCTGGTTCTATAATAGCATTTGACTTATTGGTTGCACAATAGTGGACTATTGCACCATGTCTGCCAAAACCAGCTATTGTATCAAAGCTTGGTCCCATATAACTTTTTTCTACATCTCTAAGTTTTTCAAGCTTTTCGGTTACACTTAACTCTGTCATATGAATTTTACCCATATTCTTTTTAATCCAGTAAATAAACTTAGTAACTGCTACTCCGTCTTTAATATGGGCTTTTTTGATATTTTGTAGTTCTGTATTGTTTTTGATAGATTTCCATAAAATCGAAGGATTTACGAGGTCCAAAATCTTTACCTCTGGCAAAATACTATTTACAACTGCATGATTCACAATATTTTTATCAAGCATTACTTTACTTTCTGGTAAAAAATTTTTAATACTCTCATATATATCTTCATATCTTTTAATCGAAACATTAGCCTTCTGGAGTGCATTAAGTACTTCACTGCCAAATGCTTCTTTATGTGCAAAAAGTGTAATCTCTTGCATACCAATAATGAGATATGAAAGCACCACAGGACTGCAGTGTATATCACTTCCTCTGATATTTAAAATCCATGCAATATCATCAAGTGTGGTTATAATATGATAATCTGCATTATATTTGCTCATATACTGTCTTATTCTTGCAATCTTACTCTCTCTTGTTTCTCCAGTATAACATACATCAAGAAGCCTTACAGGAGCAAATTCTAGTTTCGGTCTGTCCTGCCAGATATCCCCCACTAAATCAAGTTCACTGTTAATATCTGCACCTTTTTCCCAGAGTTTTGCTGATATTTCTTCTGCCCAAGATGCTGGTACAGTTCTTCCATCAAAGCCAAGTACCTGTCCATTTAAAAGATTGTCAATAATATAATCCTTAATTTTAGGTACACCTTCCATGCCAGACTTATAAAGTGTGATGCCACTTCCTTCTAACTGTTTTTGTGCCTGAATGAAATACCTTCCATCAGTCCAGAGCCCTGCTTCATTCATTGATATAACAACAGTGCCTGCTGAACCATCAAAGCCTGATATAAACTCTCTGCATTTAAAAAAACTGCCAACATATTCCGAATTGTGGAAGTCATCTGATGGTATATAATACATATCTATACCTTTTTCCTGCATACGTATACGCAGTGCATCTATTTTCTCTGATATCTCCAAAACTAAACCCCTTTCTTATTCTTAATCTTATAACTTAAAAGTATATTACTAAGTTCTGCAAATTGTTCTAATGTAAGTGTTTCACCTCTGATATTGTCGGTAAGCCCCATTTGACTTATCGCATCTGCTGCCTCTTTTTTACTAATGTCAAGTCTGCTGTCATTAGCAAGACCGTTTTGTAAAGTCTTTCTGCGTTGGCTAAATGATGCATGTATAACATTGAACATAAACTGCTCATTATCCGTCTTTACTGGAGCATCACTGTGACATATAAGTTTTATAACTGCTGAACCTACACTTGGTCGTGGCATAAAGCAGTTTGCAGGCACATTGGCAACAATTAAAGCATCTGAATAGTACCTCACAGCTAGTGACAATGCACCATAGTCTTTTGTACCAGGTGTAGCCTGCATCCTCTGTGCAACCTCTTTTTGTACCATTACAGTGATACTGTCAAGAGGTACATGACTTTCAAAAAGCCCCATAATAATTGGAGTTGTGATATAGTATGGAAGATTTGCCACAACTTTAATAGCATTGTTGCCATTGTGTTCTCTTACAATTTTGTTAATATCAAGTTTAAGAACATCTTCATTAATTACTGTTACATTATCATACGCCGAAAGTGTATCCGCAAGAACTGGTATAAGGTTGTTGTCAATTTCAACTGCCATAACTTCTCTTGCATTTTCACACAAGTATTGTGTCATAGTTCCTATGCCAGGACCTATTTCTAACACAAAATCACTTTTTGTAACATTGGAAGCACTTATTATTTTCTCCAGAACGTGTGTATCTATAAGAAAATTTTGTCCAAATTTTTTTTGGAATTTAATGTTATATTTTTTAATAATATTTATAGTGTTATGTGGTATGCCAAGTGTCGCCATTTATACCTCCCCTTTCATATCCATAAAGAGCAATATTAATACAGTATAGCACTAAAAAAATATATTGACAATAAATTCTAAAAGTATTACAATTCGTAATGGTCAAAAGGTAAATGTACACTATATGAACACTAAAGTTGTACGCCAAACAATTAATGCAGTTATATAAATTTAGGAGGGGACAAAAATGATTGCTCAAGTCTTGGCTGTTGTTATTTTTGCCACAATGTTTTTATTAATTGTGACAGAGAAATTTGAAAGGCACATTATCACATTGTCATGTGGTCTGCTGACATTAATACTGGTGTTCGGTTTAGCGATGCAGAGTACGTCAGCAATTATTGAAACTTTAAACTTGCACAGCATAATAAAATCAGATTTCTGGTATACTTCCGGAAGTGGTGGAGAGTCAACATCTGGTATTAACTGGGCAACAATTATCTTTATTTTTGGAATGATGGTTATGGTAGAGGGAATGGCTAAGGCTGGTTTCTTTCGCTGGCTTTGTATGAGACTTGCCAAACTTGTAAATTATAAACCTGTTCCTTTATTCATTACATTTATGATTATGTCGTTCATACTTGCGATGTTTATTGATAGTATTACAGTTATTTTGTTCCTTGCAGCAGTCACTATTGAGCTGGCAAAGCTTTTAAAATTTAATCCTGTTCCAATGATTTTATCAGAAATTTTTTGTGCAAACCTTGGAGGTTCAGCTACAATGTGCGGAGACCCTCCAAACATAATTATAGGAACATCATTTGAGTATTCATTTGCAGACTTTTTAACTAATACAGGTGTTATAGCGGCACTTAGTATGGTTGTAATTATAATCTATTTTTACTTAGTGTTTGGAAGGCAAATGGCGAAAAGTAGTTCACAAGACATAGATTTTTCATCTATTCCAGAGCCAAAAGAAGCTATAACGAATAAAAAAGATTTTATAATAAGCAGTATTATTTTTGGATTTGCAGTGGTTCTTCTTATAACACATGCACAGACTGGACTAACAGTTGCTTTTATCGGAACAGCAGTTGCAGTGGCAACTCTTATAGCTGCTGGAAAATATGCTTTTGAACTGTTAAAAAAGGTTGATTTTAAGACACTTCTGTTCTTTATAGGATTATTTGCGGTTGTTGGAGGCTTGGAGCAGACAGGCATACTTGAAAAAATAGCTGCTCTTATTGGTGATATAAGTGGAGGCAACCTTAAACTTATGGTAGCAATTATTATCTGGCTGTCAGCAATAGCAAGTGCATTTGTTGACAATATTCCTTTTGCTGCTACAATGATTCCTGTTATCAGAAGCCTTGCAGCAACACAAGGAGTTGACCTTACAACTCTGGCATGGGCATTATCTATGGGTACAGATATTGGTGGAAGTGCAACACCTATTGGAGCTTCTGCTAATGTAGTTGGAACATCCGTAGCTGCAAAAAATGGTTACTTTATCGGCTGGGGTGAGTACTGTAAATCAGCTGCACCAGCAACTATTATTGTAGTAATGATATCTATGATTGTTATATTTATAAGATATTGTTAAAAAAGGAGGGTTACTTACCATGGAAAAACAGTTAATTATATCAGTAAGCCGTGAATATGGAAGTGCTGGTCATGAAATTGCAGAAAATATTGCTAAAGAGATGAAGCTTAAGTTTTATGACAGAAATATGCTTGATGAAATTGCTAAAAAGAAAAATATGCAGATTGAACATCTAAAAAAATACGATGAAAAACCTAGAAACATATTTAATTCCAGAAAAGTAGGCTCTTTTACAAATTCTTATGAACAGATAATCGCTGAAATGCAGTTTGACTATATCCGTGAAAAAGCAAACTCTGGCGAATCATTCGTTATCGTTGGACGTTGTTCGGAAACTGTATTAAAGGGAAATGAAGCATTAGTTTCTATTTTTATACTTGGTGATAAAGAAGTTAAATTAAAACGTATTATGGATAAATTTAATTTAAATGCATCTGACGCTGCCGCTAAAATGAGAAGACATGACCGCAACAGAAAGCAGTATCATAACCACTATTCTGATGGTAAATGGGGAGACTCAAGACTATATGATATGTGTATTAACAGCAGTAGACTTGGCATAGATAAAACGACTGCAGTAATCAGGCATTGTATTGAAGAGATAAAAACGTCCGAAAGATAAGAATAATTAATAGTTAAAAATTCTTTAACTCTTTGGCGGTGCGATAAATTTGCACCGCCGATATTAAACCAATATTAAACACTATCAATCTAATCTATAGAGTTTTTTTGCATTTCTTTCTGTGATATCTATAATTTCTTTCTGTGATATTTTTTTAATCCTTGCAATTTCATCTATCACGTATTTAAGATATATTGAACAGTTTCTTTTGCCACGATATGGTTCTGGAGCAAGATATGGTGCATCCGTTTCAATAACAATTCTGTCAAGTGGTGCTTTTTCTACTACATCTGCAAGTTTTTTGCTATTTTTAAATGTAATAACACCACCCACTCCAATATAAAATCCCATATCAAGATATATATGTGCAATTTCTGGACTATAAGAAAAACAGTGTATCACACCACCATTTTTTATATCACAGTCTGACTTAATTATATCAAGAGTATCTTCTGCTGCATCTCTACTATGTATAATTACGGGAAGCATAGCTTCCCGTGCAAGCTTTAATTGACGCTTAAACCACTTTTTCTGTACTAGGCGCTCGGGTTCATTATAGTGGTAATCAAGTCCAATCTCACCTATTGCAACCACTTTTTCTTTAGTAGATAAAGATAAAAGCCACTCCATATGACGTTCATCTATATCTGCCACTTCACTGGGATGGATACCAACTGCTGAATATATAAAGTCATATTTTTCTGATAAGGCTATTGCATCTTTAGTGGACTGTATGCCAGCACCCACCTCAACAATATTTTCAATTCCATTTTGTTTCATTGACATAAGCAGTTTATGCCTATCCTTATTAAACCTGTTATCTCCATAATGTGCATGTGTATCAAATATCATAATTCATCCTCCATTTTTGTATATCAATATCGCGTCCATTTCTCATTTGTTTTAAGGCTTATACGAAAAAATCTCTTCAAAAGCTGTATTCTGTCAAACGGAAAGAGCGGATATAGATATCCTTTTCCAGCAAATGTTTTGTTTAATAGAAGTGCCACAACTATTAAAACTGTTCCTCCTATAAATCCCCAAACTCCAAACAACTCGGTGAAAATTAGAAGCATTATCCTGCTAAATTTAAGTGCATAGCCAAGCTCCATATTGCTCTGTGTATAGTTTGCCACAGCGACGAATGCCATGTAAAGCATTATTTCTGAGTTAAACCATCCAGACTGTACGGTGTAATCGCCAAATACAATCGCAGCAACTACACTTAAAGGAGTTGACAGCATTGACGGGGTATTAACTGATGCCATTTTAAGTCCATCTACTGCAAGCTCAAGTATAAGAAACTGTAACAAAGGATTGACATTTATCTCATCTTTAATCATTATAAAGTCAAAACCTGCTGGAATCCAGTCTGGATTTTCAACAAAAAGTAAAAATAAAGGTGTCATAAACAGTGCAAGCAAGTTTGTCAACATTCTTGTAAGCCTTAAATAAGTGCCTGTCACTGGAGGGAAATAGTAGTCATTGGCATCTTCTATAATATCAAAAAGCGATGTAGGTATAATCATAACCGATGGGGAATTGTCTACAACAACTACAACACTTCCCTCTAAAAGGCTTGCCGCTGTCGCGTCAGGTCTCTCTGTATATTTAAACTTAGGATAAGGATTGTACCAATGACCGGGGAAAAGTGCTTCTGCAAGACTTTCTTGATTCATAGTCAGTGAATCAACATTTATGCTTTTAATGCGGTTTAATACTTTTGTTATAACATCCTCATTAACTCTACCTTTCATATAGCCAACTGCCACATCAGTGCGTGAACTTCTCCCCACTTTTTGTATCTCAAATATAAGATTTTTATCTCGTATACGCCTTCTGATTAATGCAGTATTTGGCAGCAAGGATTCTACAAAACCATCTCTTGAACCCCTTAACACCTTGTCCTTATCAGGTTCATCAATACTTCTTGATGGATACTGTCTTGTGTCAATAGATAAGATTTTATCATAGCCATCTATTATAAAACATATAAGTCCAGATAGTACAGCATCTTCAAATGCTCGTTCATCTTCTACGAGAGTCACACTGGCGAATGGAAGGCAGTTTTGTATAAATCCTTGTAAGTCTTGTGGCAAACTGCCATCATTAATCGAATAGAAATATTCAATTATTTTTTCACTTAAATCACTGTCTAAAAAACCATTTACAGCAATTAATATAATATCTCTTCCAGCAACTTTTATATTCCTTTGTATTATATCAAAAGTAACACCAATATTCAAAAGTTTTATAACTTCTTTACGTCTATCATTAATATTGCCTGTAAATATACTCATACATACCTCATTTCTGCACACCACCTAACTGCAATGTTACATCTTTTTTAAGTATGTACATTTTGATGTGTGGATATTCATCTTTCCATGTAACATCAGATTTTTTTATGAATACTATATATAAAATTATTTTTCTATTTTTAGGTGTATAGTGTATTATGATAAATAATTGCTCAAATCTTTACTTATTATCATCCATAGCATGTCAACTCTCCGAATGTCTAAGCGGAGAAGAACTAAAGATACTCTCCACCAATTTAACGACTCTAGGATATATGATTGAATCCCTTCTAGCCCATAAAAATAATGCAGAATGATTTCCTTAAGTGTATAAAGGCAATGGTTAATGCTGCCGATAATATTATTATGAACATTTTTATTTTTTAAAATATGGTTTGATTAATTATAAATGCGAGTGGACTGTTACTATTCAGACAGTTTTATTTTAGAAGGGAGGCCAAGTGGATATGAAAATCGGCAAAGCTGGCATTGCAGATATACAGCAGTATAGTGGCACTATGAACCAAACAACTGTGGATGCCGAAACCAAAAGTTTTCAGACGCAGATTGCAAGTGCACAAACGCAGCTTCAGAAATTATCTTCTAATCAGGAGATGAGTTCCGAGGAAAAAGCAGAGAAACGCCAAGAAATCCAGAAACAGATTATGGAACTCAACAATATGCTTAGAGAACATAAAATGGAGATGCGAAGAGAAAAACAGCAGCAAGCGGCAGAGGAAGCCGCCAGAAGTGATGGACAGCAGCAAGAGCAAAAATCAGATAATACTAACAAATCAGTAGATACAACAGTTGTGGAAGAAAAACCAAAGGTTACAGAAAAATCATCAACAGGGATGTCATCAAAACGTATGAAATCAATTGTTGCTGCAGATTCTGCTGTAAGCAGGGTAAAGTCTCAAGAAAGTGTTTCTAAAAGTCTTCAAAGCAGGGTGCGTATACTGGAAACGGAGATTAAACAGGCAGAACAGAGTGGTGGTCATATCGATGCTAAGAAGGGCGAACTAGAATCTCTAGAGAATAAAGTGGAAAGAATTTCTGGGGCAAAGATGAATATTATTAACAGTGCTATTAAAGACATCAAAAAAGCAGCAAATGAGGAAGTGAAAAAAGATTCTCAATCTAAGTCTGGCAGTACCACAAAAGAGTCAACAGAGCTGCCATCAAAGGACTTTGTAACAAAGAAACAGGTGGATATGTATACAAAAGGCAAGATGTTTTCAAATGTTGACATCCATTTTTAAATGAGAACAGCATAGCTTAAAACTTTATATTCGTAGCTATGCTGCTTTTTTGTATTCATCAAGGCTGCAATTTACGTATTGCTATTCTTTGCCGTTCCAACAGTACGTACAAAGCTTACATTTATCAATTTCAACAGAGTCCAGCATATCATCTAGACGATTATAACAAAGAGAAGTGAAATTTAACTCTTTACGAATTTCTTCTACCATGCGTTCATATTTTGGTGATTCTGGGTCTGCATATTCCTCAAGTACCTCATCTGTAACATTGCCATCTTCAATTTTATTAATAATACGTCTTGTAATTAAATCCATTTCTGAAGAAGAACGGGAAAAATTAAGATACTTACAGCTATATAAAAGCGGTGGACAAGCAGGACGAATATGTACTTCCTTTGCACCACTCTGATATAAAAATTCTGTAGTTTCTCTCAACTGTGTTCCCCTTACAATAGAATCATCAATTAAAAGAAGGCTTTTACCATAAATTAAATCTTCTACAGCAAGAAGTTTCATTTTTGCGATTAAATTACGTTGACTTTGCATTGTAGGCATAAAAGAACGTGGCCATGTTGGTGTGTACTTAATAAATGGTCGTGAAAATGGAACTCCCGATTCGTTAGCATAGCCAATAGCATGTGCCGTGCCAGAATCTGGCACACCTGCTACAATATCAGGCTTTACATTATCACGCTGTGCCATCTTTCGTCCACAGCTATAACGCATATTTTCTACATTTACACCTTCATAATAACTGGATGGATACCCATAGTACACCCATAAAAAAGTACAGATTTTCATTTCATTTCCCGGTTTTACAAGTGTAATACATTTTTTTTCATCCAGTACAACAATTTCTCCAGGTCCTAACTCTTTATAATCTTTATAGCCAAGGTTTTTATATGCAAAGTTTTCAAAAGACACACAAAAAGCATCTTCTTTTTTACCAATGACAACTGGAGTGCGTCCATATTTATCTCTCGCTGCATAAATGCCTGTTTTGTTTAGAAGAAGAATAGATACAGAGCCATCAATTTCATTCATTGCATATTGAATTCCTTCAATCAGGTTTTCTTTCTGGTTAATAAGTGCAGCAACCATTTCAGTAGCGTTTATATCTCCTCCACTCATCTCAAGAAAATGTATATGTTCATCTTCAAACAATCTTTTGGAGATTTGTTCCATATTGTTAATTTTACAAACTGTACTTAATGCATAAGTTCCATGGTGTGAACGCACAAGTAAAGGCTGTGGCTCATAGTCAGAAATACAGCCGATTCCCATTTTTCCTGACATTCTTTGTACATCTTTATCAAACTTTGTACGAAATGGTGAATTTTCTATATTGTGTATAGAACGGTCAAAACCATTCTCACCATATACTGTCATGCCTCCACGTCTTGTTCCTAGATGTGAATGATAATCAATTCCAAAAAATAAATCAAAAATACAGTCTTGTTTTGATACAACACCAAAAAATCCGCCCATTGTTTCTCCTTATTGTCCTTTCACATATTTTGTTATAATTTTTTGTCTGTATAAATAATACGTCATATAAGACTTAATGTCAATTATTGATAACATTAAAAAAAATTGTAAATAACAGGCGGTATCAGTTTTACGCCAATACCGCCTTTACAATACACTATCAAAATAAGTATTTACTGTTATAATTTAAATCCAAAATATTTCACTGCATTATTGTAACAAATTCCCTTCACAATCTCTTCTAATATCTCATAGTCAGCTGGGAACTCTCCATTTTCTACCCATCCACCAATCAAGTTACATAAAATCCTGCGGAAGTAATCATGTCTTGTATAAGACAAAAAGCTTCTTGAATCAGTCAACATTCCTACAAAACCAGAAAGATTTCCAAGATTTGCAAGAGAAATCATCTGGTCCTGCATACCTGTTTTATGGTCATTAAACCACCATGCAGAACCCTGTTGAATTTTTGCAGCAGCCGATGAATTTTGGAAGCATCCTAAAATTGTTCCTATAGCTTGATTGTCGTTTGGATTCAGGCTGTAGATAATGGTCTTTGGAAGGTTGCCACCACTCTCAAGTGCATTTAAGTAGTCTGCCATCTCAGAAGATGGTGCATAGTTATTTATACAGTCATATCCTGTATCTGGACCAAGTTTGTCAAACATTGGTGTATTGTTGTCACGTTTGCAGCCATAGTGCAGTTGTAATACCCAGTTGCGTTTTGCATACTCTTTTCCAACGAAAAGCATAAATGCCGTTTTAAACTTTAACTCTTCTTCACGTGTTACACAATCACCACCCATGCGTTTAGCAAAAATGGACTCAATCTCTTCGTCAGAAGCTGGTACATACATTACATACTCTAAAGCGTGGTCAGAAACAGAGCAACCCATTGAAGCAAAGAAGTCCATTCGTACAGCGAGTGCCTTACACAAGTCAGCAAATGAATTAATTGAAATACCAGCTACATCTGATAACTGTGCAATGTAATCTTTGTAAGTCACTTTTTCTATGTTCATTGCTTTGTCTGGACGCCATGCAGGAAGTACTTGTACAGTGAAGTCTGGGTCTTCAGCAATTTTCTTATGCCATTCAAGAGAATCTACAGGGTCATCTGTTGTGCAGATTAAAGTAACGTTTGACTGTTTTATAATATTTCGTACTGTCATATCTGGTTCAGCAAGGCGCTTATTGCACAGCTCCCATACTTCTTCAGCGGTGTTTTTGTTTAATACACCATTATAACCAAAATATTTTTGTAATTCCAGATGACTCCAGTGGAACAGTGGATTGCCTATAGCCTTTCCAAGTACCTCAGCCCACTTTAAGAACTTTTCTTTATCTGGGGCATCGCCTGTTATAAAGCGTTCATCTACTCCACAAGAACGCATAAAGCGCCATTTATAATGGTCACCGCCAAGCCATACTTGAGTAATATTTTCAAACTGGCGGTCTTCATAGATTTCTTGTGGATTGATATGACAGTGGTAATCTAATACAGGTGTATTTGCAGCATAGTCAAAATAAAGTTTCTGTGCGGTTTCTGTCTGTAACAGAAAATCCTTGTCCATAAATTTTTTCATGTTATTCCTCCATTTCTTTTTTTGGGTTATTATTTAAAATTTGGTAGTTCCACGCTTAACTAATTTGCCAGCAAAAACGGACTTTGTTGGCATCGCTTCTCCGGCGAGCACACCAAGTAATGTTTGTACAAGCTGATGTGCTTGGCTCTTTAAACAGTTATCAATAGAAGAAAGTTCTGGTGTACAACAAGCTGTAAGCATGGAATTATTATAACCAATTACGGATAAATCTTCCGGAACGGTAAGCCCTGCTCTCTGTGCATACTTCATACAACCAATAGCAAGGGCATCTTCACACGCAATTACACCATGAAATGTAGTTTCTTTTGAAATCTGGTCAGCAAAGTCGGCAATCTCATTA
Source organism: uncultured Lachnoclostridium sp. (assembly GCA_947565985.1). Classification (GTDB taxonomy): domain Bacteria; phylum Bacillota; class Clostridia; order Lachnospirales; family Lachnospiraceae; genus Butyribacter. Next base: position 19,107 of record CANOID010000012.1, on the reverse strand, counting down.
ATATTTTCCAAACTTCCTTCGTAAAACTGGATATTTTTTTCATAGTCCACGATTCCTCTAGCCTGCATTGCACTCTGAAAGCCATTTAGCTTTCTTTTTCCACTATATGAGTCGAAATTGTACAGATACAGAATATCGTGTATTCCTGCATCTAACATAGATGTAGCAGCTTCAAATACATTTGTGTAGTCATCACAGTAAATACTATATACATTTGGATGATTAAAAGAAGCGTTTAACAGCATAATTGGAACTTTTTCAGAAGCATCCCTAATATACTGGTTCTCTTCTTCTGTTGTACCAATAAAGTGAGAACCTACCAAAACGATAGCATCCACTTTTTTAGAAATAATCATATTTAGATAGTTTTTCTTAGTATCTAGATTGTACCCTGTACAACACAACAGTGATGCATAGCCATTAGACTGGAGCCCCTGCTCAATGTAATAAACTGCTTTTGCCAGAAATAAATCAGACGAATCTGCACAAAGTAGACCAATGGTCTGTAGGGACTTGCATCCCATGCCTCTGGCGAATGCATTTGGTGTGTAGTCATATTGCTCGATAATATCCAGCACTCTCTTTCTTGTATCTGGACGTACTTTATCACTTCCATTCAAGACGCGTGAAACAGTAGCAATGGATACACCGGCTTTATTGGAAATATCGTAAATAGTCATAGTTGGCTCCTCAAAGTTGTGTCGAAAAACGATTTTTATATACCGGTCGCTTTCATATATTATTATATTATAACATATGAAAACGCTTTCATTGCAACTAAAGTTACTATACAATATTTATAAATAAAATGCAAGTGATTTTTTAAAAAATTCGGCAAAATATTTAAAAAAAATTATATTTAGTACTTTTTGCTATATATTTTTACTAAATTTGTGCAATATTGCCATTGACTATTTTGTGAAAAAATGCAAAAATCAATGTGTAAGCGATTACATTCTTGCTGTAATAAGGATATAAAATATATATAAAGGAGGATTTGTTATGGAAATGTTAAGCAAAAAAAAGACTGGAAAAAAAGAGCGTCCAGTCAAAGTGCTACAGTTTGGAGAGGGAAATTTCCTGCGAGCATTTGTGGATTATATGATTGATATTGCAAACGAACAAGGAAAGTTTGATGGAGATATCGTATTAGTAAAACCTATTGAGTTTGGAAACTTAGACCGTTTTCATGAACAAGAAAGCCAGTACACCGTACAACTGCGTGGAATTGTAGATGGTGAACCGAAAAAAATTAGTCGTATTGTGACAAGTGTAACAGACGTTGTAGATGCATATGGAGAATATGAAAAATATGCAGATTATGCAAAGCTTGATTCCTTGCGTTTCATTGTATCTAATACAACAGAAGCCGGAATTGTATATGATGAAACTGACCGTATAGAGCTTAACCCACCAAAAACCTACCCAGGAAAATTGACAAAGTTTTTATATGAAAGATATACACATTTTAGTGGAGACTTAGATAAAGGACTTATTATGCTTCCTGTTGAATTGATTGACGACAATGGCATTCATCTAAAAGAATGTGTAAAGAAGTTTGCTACGCTTTGGAAATTGGAAGATGCATTTACCAAGTGGCTTGACGATGCCTGTGTATTTACCTCTACACTTGTTGACCGCATTGTGACTGGATATCCAAGAGATGAAGCTGACGAACTTTGTGCTGAGTTTGGTTATCAGGATAACTTAATTGTAACTGGTGAACCATTTGCACTGTGGGTAATTGAGAGTGCAAAAGATATCAGTAGTGAATTTCCACTGCCAGATGCAGGACTTCCAGTAATCTTTACAGATAACCAAAAGCCTTATAAACAGAGGAAAGTAAGAATTTTAAATGGTGCACATACTTCTTTTGTACTCGCATCTTATTTGTGTGGAAATGATATTGTGCTTGAGTCTATGAAGGATGAGTTAATTCTTAATTTTATGAAGGCAACCATTTTTGATGAAGTAATACCAACTCTTACATTGCCAAAGGATGAGCTAACAGAATTTGCAGAGGCAGTTATTACAAGGTTTAACAACCCATATGTAAAACACGCACTGCTTGCTATTTCATTAAATTCTGTTTCTAAATGGAAAGCAAGATGTATGCCAAGCTTCCTTGGATATATTGAAAATAACAAAAGGCTGCCAGAACATCTTACATTCTCACTTGCTGCACTGATGGCATTTTATACAGGTAGTGAAATTCGTGACAAAGCACTTATTGGACACCGTGGCGATGAAGAATACAATATTATGGACGATGCAGCAGTATTAGAATTTTTTGCAGAGAACAGTACAAAAGAAGCTAAAGAATATGCACATGAAGTTTTGTCAAATACTAATTTCTGGGGACAGGATTTAAGTCTACTAGATGGAGTAGAGGCTGCTATTGTATCATATATTGAAGATATCCGTGCATTGGGAATGCGTAAAGCTCTTGAAAAAAACTTTAAATAAAAGGACTTTACAAGAAGAATCGGGAGGATAAATGAAAGATTTTATTAAAATTAATGATAATGATAATGTTATCGTAGCAATTAGGGAAATTGTTGCAGGGGAAACCATTGTACTAGACGATGCTAGTGCTGGGCAAATTACAGTTACGGCACTTGAAGATATTCCTGCTGGACATAAGATGGCAGTTCGTGATATTTTATCTGGTTCAGAAATTACAAAATATGGATTCCGCATTGGCAATGCTAAGGAGGATATTCGTGCTGGACAGTGGGTACACGTACACAATATTAAGACTGCACTTGGTGATTTACTTGAGTACACTTATGAGCCAGTAGAGACAACAATTAAGCCAGCACAGGAAGCGTTTTTTGATGGATTTAACCGTAAAGATGGGACAGTTGGTGTGCGCAATGAGATATGGATTGTCCCGACAGTTGGATGCGTCAATAGTATTGCAAGCTCAATGGCAAAACAGGCAAACGCAAGGATTAAGGGTAGTGTAGAAGAAGTTATTGCCTTTCCACATCCATATGGATGTTCGCAGATGGGTGATGACCAGGAAAATACACGTACAATTCTTGCAGACCTTATAAATCATCCAAATGCAGGTGGTGTCTTAGTACTTGGCTTGGGATGTGAGAATAGTAATATTGGAGAGTTAAAACGCTATATTGGAGAATATGATGAAAACCGCGTAAAATTTCTTGTTTGCCAAGAATGTGAAGACGAAATGGCAGAAGGTGCGAAACTGCTTGATGAGTTGATTGAGTATGCATCTGGTTTTAAACGTGAAAAAATCAGTGCTTCTAAGTTGATTATTGGAATGAAATGTGGTGGCAGTGATGGTTTTTCTGGTATTACAGCGAATCCACTTGTCGGAAGATTTTCTGATATTTTAATTAGCAAAGGCGGTACAACAATTTTAACAGAAGTGCCTGAAATGTTTGGGGCAGAGACACTTTTAATGAATAGATGCAGTTCTAAAGAACTGTTTGACCAGACTGTTTCCTTAATTAATGATTTTAAACAGTATTTTAAGGATAACCATCAGACCATTTATGAGAATCCATCACCGGGCAATAAAAAGGGTGGAATTTCTACGTTAGAAGATAAATCCTTAGGATGTACTCAAAAGTCGGGAAGTGCGGCAGTATCTGGTGTATTAGCATATGGTGAGCGTGTAAAACAGCAGGGGCTTAATCTGCTTTCAGCACCAGGTAATGACTTAGTAGCATCTACTGCACTAGCAGCAAGCGGAGCACATATCGTACTGTTTACAACTGGACGTGGAACACCATTTGCTTCACCAGTACCAACTGTAAAAATTTCCAGCAACAGTACTCTTGCACAGAAGAAAAATAACTGGATTGATTTTAACGCTGGTGTACTTGTGGAAGAAGCAGAATTTGATGAAATGGGACAAAAACTGTTTGACTACGTACTTGCAGTTGCATCCGGAAAAAAGGTATGCAGTGAGGAGGCTGGTTTCCACGATATGGCAATTTTTAAGCAAGGAGTTACACTATAGGCACAAAAAACGTGTGCAAATGGAGGAAAATTATGAGAGGTTTAAAAAGAATGTGTACCGTACTTTTAAGTGCGGGTCTGCTGCTTGGTGTCACAGCCGTATTTTCTGGTTGTGGCTCACTAAACAACGGAAAAAGAATCGTAAGAATATCCCATGCCCAGTCTGAGACACATCCAGAACATTTAGGGCTTTTAAAGTTCAAGGAGTATATAGAGGAACGTCTGGGAGATAAATACGAGATACAGATTTATCCAAATGAGCTTCTCGGAGGTGCACAAAAGGCCATCGAGCTGACACAGACTGGGGCAATTGACTTCGTAGTTGCAGGTACAGCAAACCTTGAAAACTTCGCTGATGTATATGAAGTATTTAGTATGCCATATCTGTTTACATCCGAGGATGCTTATCACGAAGTAATGAATGATACTGACTATATGGAAGCGGTGTATGAATCAACTAATGAAGCAGGATTTCGTGTACTTACATGGTATAATGCGGGTACAAGAAGTTTTTATGCTAAAAAGGCAATACATACACCAGATGATTTAAAGGGATTGAAAATGCGTGTGCAGCAAAGTCCTGCCAGTGTAAATATGGCAAATGCATTTGGTGCAGCCGCTTCACCGATGAGTTTTGGTGAAGTTTATACAGCTATTCAACAGGGTGTAATTGACGGTGCAGAAAATAATGAATTGGCACTTACTAATAATAAACATGGTGAAGTAGCAAAGTATTATTCTTATAATATGCACCAGATGGTACCTGATATGTTAATTGGAAATTTGAAATTTCTTGAGGGACTTAGTGATGAGGAGTATGAAATTTTCCGTGATGCAGCATTGCTTTCCACAGAAGAAGAAATGGTATACTGGGATGAACAAGTAGAAGAAGCAAAAACTATTGCCCGTGACCAAATGGGTGTGGAATTTATTGAAGTGGATGTACAAACATTTAGAGATAAAGTTGCCAGTGTACAGCAGGATATGTTAGATGAAAATGACCATATTCAGGATTTATACGACCATATCCAACAGGTAAACGACAAATATGCACAGGAGGGATGATAAATGGAAGCATTAAATAAAATCCGTAAGTTTATAGATGTGTTTTTAAGTTCCGCATGTGCGATTATTTTCGCGGCTATGGTAGTAATTGGAACTTATCAAATAGTAACTCGTTTTATTTTTAAAAGTCCAAGTACGGTGTCTGAGGAGCTGTTAACTTACAGCTTTACATGGATGGCACTTCTCTCAAGTGCTTATGTATTCGGAAAACGTGACCATATGCGTATGGGATTTATGGCTGATAAATTTGGTCGTGGTGGACAGAAGATACTAGGTATTTTAAGTGAAATTCTTATAATGATATTAGCAGGAAGCGTTATGATTTATGGTGGTATAACAATTACACAATTGACAATGACGCAGTCCACAGCATCACTTGGTATTCCAATGGGTGTAGTTTATACAATCATTCCAATTTCTGGTGTGCTGATTGTATTATATTCAATATTGAACCTTGTAGACCTTATTATGGGTGTAGACCGCACTACTGGAAAGGAGTAAAACATGAATACTGCTTTAATTTGTGGATTAATAATATTAGTAGTACTTGCAGTACTTCTATTAGCAGGGATTCCAATCGCTGTGGCACTTGGCATTTCTTCAGTATGTGCTATTCTGCCAGTTATGGATGCAGGAGTAGCCGTTCTGACAGGGGCACAGAGAATATTTTCTGGTATTTCAGTATTTAGCCTTTTGGCAATACCATTCTTTATCCTTGCAGGAAACCTTATGAACAAAGGTGGTATCGCAGTCCGTTTGATTAACCTTGCAAAAGTAGTAACTGGACGCACACCTGGTGCTTTGGCACAGACAAATGTACTTGCAAATATGCTTTTTGGAGCTATTTCTGGTTCTGGTACAGCAGCAGCATCTGCTATGGGCTCTATTATAGGACCTATTGAAAAAGAGGAAGGATATGACCCAAACTTTTCTGCAGCGGCAAACGTAGCAACGGCTCCAACTGGACTGTTAATTCCGCCAAGTAATGTTATGATTACATTTTCACTTGTAAGCGGCGGCACTTCTGTAGCAGCACTTTTTATGGCTGGTTACATCCCGGGTATTTTATGGGGTCTTGCCTGCATGATTGTAATTTTCTGTATTGCCAAAAAGAGAGGCTACCGTAGCTCAACAAAATTTACGGCAAAAGAAAAATGGAATATATTCCTTCAGGCATTGCCATGTCTGTTACTTATTATCATCGTAATCGGTGGTATTATCGGTGGTATATTTACTGCAACAGAAGGTTCAGTTGTAGCAGTAGTTTATAGCCTGTTGTTATCACTGTTTGGTTATAAATCAATTAAAGTTAAAGACCTTCCAAAAATTTTAAAAGACAGTGCAGAAATGACAGGCATAATCATATTTTTAATTGGTGTGTCTTCCATTATGTCTTGGGTTATGGCATTTACAAATATTCCGGCACTTGTCTCAAATGGTCTGTTGTCAATAAGCAATAACCGCTATGTAATCCTTTTAATGATTAATATAATTCTGCTTGTTGTAGGAACTTTTATGGATATGACACCTGCTTGTCTGATTTTCACACCAATCTTTTTACCAGTGTGTCAATCACTTGGAATGAACACAGTACACTTTGGTATTATGATGATATTTAACCTTTGTATAGGTACAATCACACCTCCAGTTGGTACAACACTATTTGTTGGTGTAAAAGTAGGTGGTGTAAAAATTGAGACAGTTATACGGCAGCTTTTAATTTATTTTGCAGCAATTTTTGCAGTACTGCTGCTTGTAACATATATTCCACAGATATCACTGTGGCTGCCAAGTTTAATGGGCTATGTATAAATAGATAAACCCGCTTTGCCAGCGTGTTAATAAATTCTGGCGGTAGCTGTTACAATGGCTACCGCCAAACAATAATATTATTTATAATCTTTTATATAAACAGGGGGTATGATTTTATATGGATTTAAAGTTGAAACCAGAAAATGAATGTAAATTTGATGCGGTATCGCTGGGAGAAGTTATGTTAAGACTTGACCCCGGAGAAGGTAGAATCAGGACTGCAAGAGCTTTTCGTGCATGGGAGGGCGGAGGCGAGTACAATGTAATCCGTGGACTTAAGAAATGCTTTAAGATGAATACGGCAGTTATTACTGCATTTGCAGATAATGAAGTCGGACTTTTATTAGAAGATTTAATACAACAGGGTGGTGTTGACACTTCTCTTATTAAATGGATGAAAACAGATGGAATAGGACGAATATGTCGCAATGGTCTAAACTTTACAGAACGTGGTTTTGGTATACGTGGTGCTGTTGGCTGTTCAGACCGTGCAAATACTGCTATATCAAAAGCAGCACCAGATGATTTTGATTTTGACTATATATTTGGTGAACTTGGTGCACGTTGGCTGCACACAGGTGGCATTTATGCAGCACTGTCAGAGCAGTCATGCGAAACTGTACTAGCAGCAATTAAAACTGCTAAAAAATATGGGACAGTTGTATCTTATGACTTAAATTATCGTCCATCTATGTGGAGTGCAATCGGTGGACAAGCAAAGGCTCAAGAAGTAAATAAAGAAATTGCACAATATGTAGATGTTATGATTGGAAATGAAGAAGATTTTACAGCATGCCTTGGGTTTGAAATTGAAGGAAATGATGAAAATTTAAAAACACTTAACCTTGACGGATATAAAAAGATGATTAATACAGCCGCAAAAACTTATCCGAATTTTAAGGCTGTTGCGACAACACTGCGTCAGGTAAAAACGGCTACAGTAAATGATTGGAGTGCAATCTGCTGGGCTGATGGAGAAATTTATAAAGCTAAAGATTACAATGGACTGGAAATTATGGACCGTGTTGGGGGCGGTGATTCATTTGCTTCTGGTCTTATTTATGGGCTGATGGCGACAGCAGATGCAGAACAAGCAGTAAATTATGGGGCTGCTCATGGTGCGTTGGCAATGACTACACCTGGTGATACCACTATGGCGAACAGAAAAGAAGTTGAAGCTATTATGGGTGGAGCCGGAGCAAGAGTACAAAGATAAAGAGATTTTGGAGAAGTTAATTATATTGATATAGTATTGGAGGAAAGAAAATGAACGTGATGGATAGTATGAAACAGTCAATTATAGTGCCAGTAGTAGTAATTGAAAATGTAGAAGATGCGGTACCTACTGCAAAGGCACTATTAGCAGGTGGCATTAATGTAATGGAAATCACACTGCGTACAGACGCAGCACTTGAAAGCATTCGCAGTGTTGCACAAAACTGTCCAGATATGATAGCTGGTGCTGGTACAGTATTAAATATAGAACAGGCAAAAGCAGTAGTAGAAGCAGGCGCAAACTTTATTGTATCTCCGGGGTTTGATGAAGAAACAGTAAAATGGTGTATAGAAAATAACATTAATGTGACACCGGGATGTGTGACACCAACTGAGATTATGGCAGCTAGAAAGCTTGGTTTAAGAGTTCTGAAGTTTTTCCCAGCAAATGTATATGGTGGGCTTAATGCAATCAAAAATCTTTCAGCACCTTTTACAGATATAAAATTTATACCTACAGGTGGTGTAAGCACTTCTAACATTGCAGAATTCGTGTCAAGCCCAGCAATTTTTGCGGTTGGTGGAAGTTGGATATGCAAGAAGGATGATATAACAGCAGGAAACTTTGACAAGATTACACAGTTATGTAATGAGGCACGCAGCAAGGCAAGTATAAAGTAATAACTGCCTTAACTGCTATTTTAAGGGGGCTATATATGGAACACGCAAATCCAATATTATGCAAAAACAACAGTACACATAAATTTATAACGATTGGGGAGATTATGTTAAGACTTACCCCACCGAATTACGAAAAAATCCGTATGACAACAAGCTTTGAAGCCAGTTATGGAGGTAGTGAGGCAAATATTGCACTTGCATTGGCTAATCTGGGTATCGACAGCACATTTTTCAGCGTTGTGCCAAATAACAGTCTTGGAAAAAGTGCAATCCGTATGCTGCGAAGCAATGATGTACATTGTACGCCTGTCATTTTAAGCACACCAGAGCAGACACCATCTCACCGTCTTGGTACATATTATCTGGAAACTGGTTATGGAATACGCGCGAGCAAAGTCATATACGATAGACAGCACAGTGCCATTACAGAATTTGATTTTAGTACAGTAGATTTGGATAATCTGTTAGATGGCTTTACATGGCTTCATTTAAGTGGAATTACGCCGGCTCTTTCCCAAAACTGTCAAAAACTCACGATAGACTGTTTAAAAGTGGCACAAGAAAAAGGGATTACAGTAAGTTTTGATGGGAATTTTAGAAGTAAACTTTGGACATGGGAAGAAGCAAGAGATTTCTGTACGGAGTGTCTGCCTTATGTAGATGTGCTTATGGGTATTGAGCCATATCATTTATGGAAAGACGAAAATGAGCATAGCAAAGGTGATATGAAAGATGGCGTACCACTTCAGCCAAGTTATGAACAACAAGATGAAATTTTTCATGCATTTATAACACACTATCCAAATATAAAATGCATCGCACGTCATGTACGCTATGCACACAGCGGAAGTGAAAACAGTCTCAAGGCATTCCTTTGGTATGATGGACATACTTTTGAGAGTAAAATGTTTACATTTAATATACTTGACCGTGTTGGTGGAGGAGATGCATTTGCAAGCGGACTAATTTATGCAATGATGCATGAATACAGTCCAATGGATATGGCTAACTTTGCGGTTGCAAGCAGTGCATTGAAACATACTATCCGTGGCGATGCTAATATTACTGATGACGCTGCCAGCATAAAAGATTTGATGAATATGAAATACGATATTAAAAGGTGACACTGTATTGATTTATCTATTTGTTTCCAGTATAATGCTAATAAAGTTATTATATTTTGGCGATAGATAGGAGGAATGTTATGAAAATTGCGGTCACTTATGAAAATGGAAATATATTCCAGCACTTTGGACGTACAGAACAATTTAAGGTCTATGATATTACAGATGGAAAAGTTAAAAATGCAGAGATTGTGGGCACTAATGGAAATGGTCATGGTGCTTTAGCAGGCATACTCTCTGAACTAAAGGTAGATACATTAATCTGCGGTGGAATTGGAGCTGGTGCACAGGCAGCACTATCAAATGCCAGTATAACAATTTATGGCGGTGTCTCTGGCAGTGCAGATAAAGCTGTAGAAGCACTGCTTATGGGAAAACTTAACTATAATCCAGATGTTCACTGCGACCATCATGGGCATCATAGACAAGAGCATAATTGTGGAGAAGATGGACATGGTTGTGCAGAGAAAGGAGAAAATTGTAAATGAACAGATATGAACTTACAAAGGACCTTGAGACAGGCAATGCAATTATTGACAAGGAACACAGGGAGCTATTTAATGCTGTCAATAAGCTTTTTGAAGCTTGTAGTAATGGAAGTGGACGTAGTTCCATGAATGAGACAATACAATTTTTAAATGACTATGTACAAAAACATTTTTCACATGAGGAACAGCTCCAACAACAAAGTGAATATCCTAGCGTCAGAACACATAAAGCATTCCATGAAGAATATAAACGTAAGCTTAATGAAATTACGTCTAAAATATCTACATCTGGTTCAACTATTGTAGAACTTGGAAATCTAAATCGACATATAAGTGTTTTGATTGCCCATATTCGCACAGAAGATAAAAAACTTGCTGGATATTTAAACCAGTAATAGTTAGTATTATTTCTCTCTAGCTGATTAGTGCTATGCTTGAAAAATATAAAAAACACCTGCAAATAATTATTTGCAGGTGTTTTTCTAACTGGGCCAGCGGGATTTGAACCCACGAGTGCAGGAGTCAAAGTCCTGTGCCTTACCGCTTGGCGATGGCCCAATATTATAGAAAAAATCCCTGTTTATGTAACAAGGATTACAAAGGTGGATAGAGGGATTTGAACCCTCGGCCTCCAGAGCCACAATCTGGCGCGCTAACCAACTGCGCCATACCCACCATAAAAATAGGTAGTAAAAACCACCATATATCTTACAACGTGCCAGAAGGGATTCGAACCCCCGACAAACGGCTTAGAAGGCCGTTGCTCTATCCAGCTGAGCTACTGGCACATATATAAAAGCGGGTGATGGGAATCGAACCCACGTATCCAGCTTGGAAGGCTGGTGTTCTACCATTGAACTACACCCGCACATATTTGAAAGCTTTGCTTAAAGCCTTCATTATTATAATTATATATATTATATGTTGCTAATCGGGGTGACAGGATTCGAACCTGCGACCCCCTGATCCCAAATCAGGTACTCTAGCCAAACTGAGCCACACCCCGTTCTGAGTCTTAAAAATGGACTCTCTGCACATCTCTTGTAGTATTCTATTATATGTTTCCAGATTTGTCAACAACTTTTTTCAACTTTTTTAAAATTTTTTTGTTAATCCATTGATATAGTTATATTTAGTTGTTTATTTTTTGCTTATTGATAGCGATAGCTTATTGTGTTACAATAGATATGAAGTAAATGAAAAAAATCACAGCCAGACGTTCTATTATTATAATAGCTATGGATGATGAATATTTTAAAAATATTCCTATAATAGCATTTACAGCAAATGCTATAAGTGATATACCGCAAGAATATAACAAAGCTGGAATGAATGATTGCCTTTATAAATCTGTTCAAATGAAACAATTAGAAGAAAGGCTTATTGTATATCTTCCCAAAGAAACAGCAGAGATTGTGCAATAAATGCAACAAACAATAGCACAGAAAAATGGAGGAAAATATGAAACGTGTAGTAGTAACTGGAATGGGACTTATCACCCCCATTGGAAATACTATTGAAGAATTTTGGAAAAGTATCCATGCAGGAAAAGTTGGAATTGCTCCTATAAGAAATTTTGATACATCCACTTATAAGGTAAAACTTTCAGCAGAGGTTGCCGATTTTGAACCGAAGGATTATATATCTGCCAAAGATGCAAAAAGAATGGACAGGTTTAGCCAATTTGCTGTAGCTGCTGCTGTGCAGGCTGTAAGTGATGCTGGACTTGATATTAGTAAAGAAGATGCTTATAGAGTGGGAGTTTCTGTTGGTTCAGGAACAGGAAGTCTTATGGGGATAGAAAGGGAATTTGAAAAACTTCTTGCTAAAGGTCCATCACGTATACATCCACTTACTGCACCTATGGTATTGGGAAATATGGCAGCAGCTAATATCGCAATGACTTTTGGATGTCGTGGTAAATGCCTTGATGTCGTAACTGCTTGTGCCACAGGAACTAATTCAATAGGAGAGGCTTTTAAGTCGATACAATATGGTGAGGCTGATGTTATCCTTGCTGGCGGTGTTGACAGCTCTGTAAGTAAATTTGGAGTTGCTACATTCCAAGCACTTACTGCACTTTCTACTTCTGATAATCCTTTAAAAGCATCTATCCCGTTTGATAAAAAGAGAGATGGATTTGTCACAGGAGAGGGAGCTGGAGTACTTGTACTTGAAGAATTAGAACACGCTTTAGATAGAAATGCACATATATATGCTGAAATTGGTGGCTATGGGGCTACGTGTGATGCAAGCCATCTAACTGCTCCTCTTGAAGATGGCTCAGGTGCAGCTAGAGCTATGGAATTTGCTATAAAAGAGGCAGGACTTATACCTGCTGATGTAGACTATATCAATGCACATGGTACAAGTACCCCTATGAATGATAAAATTGAAACAAGGGCTATAAAACTTGCCTTTGGAGATTGTGCATATAAAGTAAAAATCAATTCTACAAAGTCAATGATAGGTCATTTATTTGGGGCTGGCGGAGCTGTTGAACTTATCACATGTATTTTGTCTATTAATGAAGGGTATATACACCAAACAGTTGGGCTTACTGATGATGACCCTGAATGTGACCTTGATTATACAAAAGGAACTGGTATATATATGCCAGTTAATGTAGCTATAAGTAATTCTCTTGGATTTGGAGGGCATAATGCAGTAGTCCTCGTAAAGAAATACTAATTGTAGTGTCGTTATAACCAGAAGGGAGAGTGGTGGCATATGAAAGAAAAAAAAGAGCAAAAAAATGACTTATTAGATGTTTCTCAAAAAGAGCTTCTGACTTTGATGAATTCTTCAGAATGTGCTATGTTTATTGCTAAATCCGGTCCAGAAATGGAGTTGATTTATGCGAATGATAAATTTTATTCCATGCTCCAATATACACAGGGCGAATATATTGAAAAGTTTAGTAACAGTCTTATGGCAACTGTACTTGATGAGGAAAAACAAAAACTACGCAATCTTATAGCACGTCAGGCAGCAGCAGGTGGTTCTTTAAAGCTTGAATACAGGGCAGTAAGAAAAGATGGCTCTATGGCATGGCTTTCACTGTCTGCCAAAGCTGTAGTTAGTGAAAATCATCTTATTTATTACAGTTCTTGCCTTGATATAACTAAAAGTAAAAAGACATTGGATGACATATATAATGCAAAACGTGAAATAGACGTTATGGCCAACAGTATACCGGGTGGTGTAATTAAAGCCAGAATGTCTGACTTTAAACTTATATATGCTAATGATGGGTACTTTTTGCTGACAGGGTATTCGAGGGCAGAGTTTCATATGGAATTTGGTGGCTACTGTGATAATATATTGTATTCTACTGATATTGATAATGTTAAAAAATATGTAAAACTCGCAATAGAAAATCATGGACTACTTGGATTTGAATGTAGATTAGTAGCTAAAAGTGGTGACATAAAGTGGATTTATGTAAGTGGTAGAAGAATTGATGATGACAATGGACAGCCTGTATATCTTTGTATATTGACAGATATTACTGCTAAAAAAAATATAGAGGAAGAATTTGAAGACAATATAAAAAGGGCAGAGATTATTGCAAATTTATTAGATGCAATAATATGGACTTATGATATAACATCTGGAAAAGTTAGACAGAGCGGACAGTTTGAACCATCATATGTGCAAAAATGTCAACAAGATAATTTCAATAATAGAACATATATTATGCAAATGTTGCATCCGGATGATATAAAGAAATTTAAACACAATTTCCAACAGCTATTGGAAAAGGAAGGGCAGACACAGGAAACATACCTTATTAAGAATGAAGCTGGTATTTTTCGAAATATGGAGATAAGTGCTATTTCTGTGTGTGATGGAAATCCTAAGCCAAAGAAAATGTATGGTATGGCAAGATTAAAGAATGAAGCTAATACAGAAATTTCCACAGAAAACAGCAAAATTAGCCATAGGCTTGCAGCATTGGCTAAAACAACGAAATCAAAAACTGAGGACTACATAACAGGTATGATGCCATATTCCTCATTTTTAACTAAAGCAGATAAAATTCTTAAAGACAGAGGTGAAAATGATAACTATGCAGTGGTGTGTGCTGATATAAACGAGTTTTTAAAATTTAATCATCACTATGGATTTTCCATAAGTAATCAGATATTAAAAACTTTTGCAAAAATTATTAAAAGTACTATTGCAAAAAATGGAATATGCTCGCGTATTGACGATGACTATTTTGTGATAATGTTTAAGTATAATCAACACAAGGAACTCATGAGACTTATGTCATCAATGGTGCATACAAAAGAAGAAATGGATGAATTAGATGGAAGTGTACGTTTCGGAACTACAACGGGTATATACCTTGTACAACCAGAAGATGATGAATTGGTTGATATGCTTGAAAAGGCAGATTTAGCAAGAAGAAGCATAAAAGGACTGGTTGGTAACCACTACGCTATATATACCGAAGATTTAAAGAACTACAGATTTAGAGAAGATGAAATTATAGATAATATTTATAATGTTATGAGAACTAGAAGTATCGAAATATATTTTATGCCAAGAGTATATGAAAATAAAGAAAATATCGTTGGCTGTAAAGCAATACCAAGAGTTCTTTTAAAAGATGGACAGTATATAGAATCAGTAAAACTGTTAAAGTTCATTGAAAGAGACGTAAGACTGAATGAATTTATCTTTGTTATTTTATCATCTGTATGTGCTAATATGAGTGCATGGAAGATGCAATGGAATAAAACAGTGCCTTTGTCAATCGAAATTACTGCAAGTGAGCTATCAATAAAGAATGCTGTAGATATAATTGACAATATAGTTGTGAAGAAAAATAATCTTGAACCAAAAGACATTATTTTTGAAATCCATGAAAGGTATTTTACGGAAGGCACTGCTGTTTTTGATATGAATGTAGAAGCACTGTGTAAAAAAGGATATCAAGTAGTTATAAGTCGTTTTGGCTCTGACCATACAGCAGTCAATACACTTAGGAGGTTGCATGTTACTGGAATTAAATTTCATGGCGGATATTTTAATGAAAATATAAATAATCATCGCGAGAAAGTTATACTTAGTAAAATAGTAGAATTATCTAAGGAATTGGGACTTTCAGTAACATGTGGTGGAATACAGACAAAAATGCAGGAAACATTTGCCAAAGATATAGGTTGCAATGTTTTTGAGGGTGAGATGTACTATGGTAAGGTAAGGCATGATGTTTTTGAGAAATGCTTTTTAATAGATTAAAGGAGGTTTTAAGAATGTTTAGATATTTTAAGAAACTTTTTTCAATTTTGCTAGTAGCAGTTGTAATTGTAACATCAATAACCCCACCAGATACCGTCTCTGCCGCAGGACCAGCGAAACCAGTATTTAAAGTAGTTAAACGAGCAAAGAAATCAGTCACCCTTAAAATAAATAAAACTAAAAATGCAACAGGATATCAGATATTTATTGCAAACTCAAAACATGGCAAATACAAACAGACGGCAGCATCAAGAATACGTACTGTAAAGATTACAAAGTTAAAGAAAAATAAAGTATACTATGTAAAAATAAGAGCTTTTAAAACCGTTGGTTATCACATAACTTATGGCAAATTTTCTAAAATTATAAAAATAGAAAAATATGGTAAAAAGAAGCCCGTACCAAGCATAGTGCCAGATGTGCCAACAGGATCAGCTATTGGAGAGATACAAGACCCAGAAGATACTGTGCAGCCGACATCAGAGCCAGCGCAGATGCCAGAACAGACACCAGCACCAGAGCCAACACAAATACCAGATGTGGATTTTTCTACAGAACCTCCAAAAGATGTACTTGCATAACAACACTAATACGTGTAAAATAAAAGCAAAATATGCCAATTTAGTAATAGTAACTGGTAATAAAGGAGAAAAAAAATGTTAGATATTAAATTTCTGAGAGAAAATCCAGATATAGTTAAACAGAATATTAAAAACAAGTTTCAGGATGAAAAGCTTTCATTAGTAGATGAGGTTATTTCTCTTGATGCACAGGCACGTAAAGCACAGCAGGAGGCTGATGAATTGCGTGCTTCAAGAAAAAAAATATCAAAAGAAATTGGTGCTTTAATGGCACATGGTAAAAGGAACGAAGCGGAGGCTAAAAAGGACGAGGTAAATAAAAATGCTGCACGTCTTGAAGAACTGTCTGTTCAAGAAAAAGAACTTCAAGAAAAAGTCAAAAAAATTATGATGGTGATTCCTAATATTATTGACCCAAGCGTTCCTATTGGTAAGAATGATAGCGAAAATGTCGAGATTGAGAAGTTCGGTGAGCCTGTAATTCCTAGTTTTGAAATACCTTATCATACTGAAATTATGGAGTCATTTAATGGAATAGATATAGATGCCGCAGGTAAAGTAGCAGGCAATGGTTTTTATTATCTTATGGGTGACATAGCAAGGCTTCATTCTGCTGTTATATCATATGCCAGAGACTTTATGATAGATAGAGGATTTACTTATTGTATTCCACCTTTTATGATAAGAAGTAATGTTGTAACAGGTGTTATGAGCTTTGCCGAAATGGATGCAATGATGTATAAAATTGAAGGTGAGGATTTATATCTTATTGGAACAAGTGAACATTCCATGATAGGTAAGTTTATTGATACCATTACAGAAGAAAAGGAACTTCCAAAAACCTTAACAAGTTATTCACCATGTTTCCGTAAGGAAAAAGGTGCTCATGGAATTGAAGAGAGGGGTGTATACCGAATTCACCAGTTTGAAAAACAGGAGATGATTGTAGTCTGTAGACCAGAGGAAAGCCCTATGTGGTTTGAAAAACTCTGGCAAAATACAGTAGATTTATTCCGCTCTCTTGATATTCCAGTACGTACATTAGAATGTTGTTCTGGTGACCTCGCAGACCTTAAAGTTAAATCAGTAGATGTTGAAGCATGGTCTCCAAGACAGAAAAAATATTTTGAAATAGGAAGTTGTTCAAATCTTGGCGATGCACAGGCAAGGCGACTTCAGATACGTATACGAAAAGAAGATGGCAGTAAATATTTTGCACACACACTAAATAATACAGTTGCAGCACCACCACGTATGCTTATAGCATTTTTAGAAAATAACCTTCAAGAAGACGGCAAGGTTCGTATACCAGAAGTGTTAAGACCTTATATGGGTGGCAAGGAATTTTTAACTAAATAGTATAAATTCAGAATCAAGCTGGTCACCTTTGGTTGTCCAGCTTGAGATAATTAATATTTCTGTTCTGATATTCCAACTACTAAATCTTGTTTTTCTCAAAAATTTTCCAATTAAGGTTATACTTTTGCTTTCGTTTGTGTACTACGCTTCAAAATTCTACACTGTTTATAACAATTTCAGAAAAGATGGGCATCAAAAAAACCCGAAAATACTGAGGTTTACGGTGATAAGGAGGTATAGAAGCTAACTTATCATCAACGCTGACAAACAGGGTGCGAAATGGGATGTGTAGTGTTTTGAACACACACGCCCCATTATCTATTGTTTTTGCATAGATTCTTTTGTATCTTGTTGTATTTGCGTTTCGCTAACATTTCCCCAAAAATTGTTTATATAATGGTTGATAACAGGAATGTTATTTGCTATTTCTTTCTCTGTGTCGCTAAATTGCAATCCCTCTCCTAATATCCCATTTTCCTCCAATGTGATAGACCAATCCAAAATAATATTTCTTACACGCTCAATAATACTATAAATTTGATTAGTTCCAATCATTAATGCATATTTAGTATGAAGCCCGCCATGCTTTGATAAGTAATTATTGGTAGACGCATTGAATGGCAAAATTGCGGTTCTATTTTCCGAATTTTCATAAACATTCAACAAACTGGATATTGTATCAGATGCGTAATGAGTTGTTATACTTTCAATATCATTTTCAAAAATTACAGGAATCCAACCATTGTATGGGTTCCAAGCCTTTACTTCACCTCTTAATAGTCTGTATTCTGGTATTTTATCCAAATCCTTATATCCATTCAATTCACTATCTATCCACTTTTCAAACTCACTTAATTTCAGCTTTCTTGCAACAAGATATGCTTTTCTAAGTAAATTCAAAATGTCAAAATTACTTTTTAAAGATTCCTGTTGTAGTTCAATAATTATTTTTGACATAAGCAAACCCCTTATATACCTAATTGTTTCAGTAACCCTAAAATACCTGTTGCAATTAAACTACTTGATACCCGCAAAGTTATATCTTTTAAAACAGATAATGCTGTCTTGATTTTTAAGGGTGTATCTTTCTTTTCTATTCCTTTAATTGCTTCGATTAATGTTTCTTCGGCTGCTTTACTATTTTCTCCATATACATCTGCAAACATAGATTTGTATTTAGCAATTTCATTTACTATCTGTAAAGCTTTTTCATAATCAAAGTTTTCATTCACTATTTGAGTTTGTGAAGAATTAACAGTTCCTTGCTGTATCTGTATATTACTTGAAGTCCCGCCTATATTAACACCATAATTGCCATTACCTTGACTGTATATATCTTGTTTCACTTTAAACCCTCCTTTTTCTACTTCACATTATACTATTTTTGATAAAAATCAGCAATGAAAAACTACAAACATATTTGAAATATGTAGAATTATTGTTACGCAATAGAACGCCGTTTTTAATGGCAGACATATAAAACCAATGTCATTAACTTAACGAGACAAAAAGCTACAAAATATATCACCAATATGG
>CANOID010000011.1 GCA_947565985.1 uncultured Lachnoclostridium sp. | reverse complement strand
AGATTTATGTGCACCATGTGACGCAAAGCTAACTGTGTATAAAATTACAGATGATTCACGTTTTATGGTGAAAGGCACATTTTATGATATGAAAAGCCTTGTGAGAAGCAGTAAGCTTGCCAAATACTATAAAGGAGGAATGCTTCTAGTATTTAGGCTTGATGTACAAGATTACCACAGATATGCTTATATTGATAACGGAAAGCAAAAGAGAAATTATAAAATATCTGGTGTATTGCACACAGTGCATCCAGCGGCAGGCTTTGGATTTTCGGTTTATAAAGAAAATACAAGAGAGTTTTCAATACTTAACAGTCAGAACTTTGGCAAAGTCTTAATGATGGAAGTTGGAGCTATGCTTGTAGGCAGAATAACCAATTATAACAAAGAGACATATGCAGTACGTGGTCAAGAGAAAGGTAGATTTGAATATGGTGGTTCAACTGTTATTCTGGCATTTACAGAGGGAAGGGTTACTATAGATGAAGAAATATTAAACAATAGCCTTTATGAATATGAAACCGTGGTTAAAATGGGAAGTATTATTGGGAAAAAGGGGACTAAAAATGGACACTCCGATATATGATTTTGTAAAAAAGTATAAAGAATCCGATATGTCGCGTTTTCATATGCCGGGACACAAGGGACATAAGTTTATAGGATGTGAAGATTTGGATATAACAGAAATATATGGCGCTGATGTATTAAGTATGGCTTCTGGCATAATTGCCAGAAGCCAGTCTAATGCATCACGTCTTTTTTATACGGGTCAGACATTTTATTCAACAGAAGGTTCATCACTCTGTATTAAGGCTATGCTTATGACAGTCCTTATGGATGCACGTAGCCAGAGAAAAAATGACAGTCAAGAAAGAGAATATATACTTGCTGCTAGAAATGTACACCGCTCAATAATAGATGCGTGTGCACTTATTGATATAGATATGGAGTTTTTAACGTACAGGTCATCTAACAGTATATGTGAATGCAAAGTTTTACCAGAGGATATAAAAACATACTTTGAAAACATTAAAAAAGAAAATCTTGAAAAAAATATTCAAAAAAATTATCCTATAGCTGTGTATATAACATCGCCTGACTATCTAGGAAACATAGCTGATATTGCAGGTATTGCAAAGGTCTGTGAAAAATATTGTATACCTCTTATAATAGATAATGCACATGGTGCATATCTGGCATTTCTTGAATGTAATCTTCATCCAATAAAACTTGGAGCGGCTATGTGCTGTGATTCAGCACATAAGACACTTCCCGTACTTACAGGTGGTGCATATCTTCATATTGCCGAAAAATACAAGGAGAGGTTTTCAGAGGCTATACAAAGGGGGCTTGCACTCTTTGGCTCGACAAGCCCATCATATCTTATACTGCAGTCACTTGACTTGTGTAACAGATATATTGCAGATGGGTACAGACAAAAACTTAAAAACTGCATAAATTCTGTAAATAAAGTAAAGAAATATTTAAAATCTATAAAAATATCTGTTATGAACACTGAACCTTTAAAGATTGTTATAAATACTGCTAAAGCTGGTTATATAGGAATGCATATAGCAGATGAAATGCGACAATATGGTATAGAGTGTGAGTATGCAGATATTCAATTTGTTGTGCTTATGGCAACACCAGAAAATAAAAGATTGGATTTTGATAAAATAATACAGTGGAGTAGTGTTACCCAATTATTACACAAAAAGAACAGTATAGTGCCTTCAATACTGCCAGCATTTTATCAGATTCCAAAAAGGCGAATGACAATTCGTGAAGCTGTCTTTGCCCCTTCTGAAGTAATAGATATAAAGGATAGTATTGGACGCATATGTGCAGAAGAAACAATATCGTGTCCGCCAGCAGTGCCAATTGTGGTGTGTGGTGAAGTTATTGACAAAAACGTTGTCAATTTACTAGAAATGTACAATATTAAAAATGTATGCGTTGTATCACTTGTAAAGTGATTGTCAATTTGCTATACTGACAAGACAGAATATAATTAATTTAATTGGGGAGGTTTTTATGAGTATTACGAAAAATACAATGGATATGGGCGTAACAAAGTACACTTTGAAAAACAGCAACGGAATGGAAGTGTCATTTATTGATTTAGGTGCAACAATTACAAATATTATTGTTCCAGACAGGGATGGCATATTTGAAGATGTTGTACTTGGCTTTGAAGACATTGCTTCTTATAAGGTAAACAGTACCTTCTTTGGAGTTCCTGTTGGAAGGGTTGCAAATAGGATTTCTAATGCAAAGTTTGTTCTTAATGGCAAGGAGTATAAGCTTGACCAGAATGACAATACTAACTGTCTGCATGGCGGATATTCAAGGTATGACTACTGTATGTATACTACAGGGTGCGCAGAGGGTGTAGAAGAGGACAGTATTTCATTTACAAGGAAGAGTCCTGATGGAGAACAGGGTTTTCCCGGCAATCTTGACTTGACAATTACTTATACACTTAATGACAATGATGAACTTATAATATCATACTATGCCATTTGTGATAAAGACACAGTTGTCAACTTTACTAACCATTCATTCTTTAACCTTGGAACAGGAGGACACAAGTGTAAAAATGTACTTGAACAGGAGGTACAGATAAATGCAGACTGCTACACTCCTGTTGATGATATTCTTGTACCTACAGGAGAGATAAAAGAGCTTGCAGGTACAGCCCTTGATTTTAAAGAATTTAAGAAGTTAAAAGATGGTATTGGTGCGAAAGATGCAGAAGGAAAGATAGTAACAGGTTATGACCATAATTTTGTATTAAATGAAAATGGTAGTGATGGTGTCAGGAAAGTAGCACAGTTTAAGGCATTAGATTCAGGACGCATTATGGAAGTATTTACTGACCAGCCGGGTATGCAGTTATATACTGCAGAAACGCTTGACGCAGATGGAGGCAAGGACGCAATGCACTATGGTAATTTTGGCGGTGCGTGTTTTGAGACACAGAATTTTCCAGATGCCGT
Organism: uncultured Lachnoclostridium sp.; assembly: GCA_947565985.1. GTDB lineage: Bacteria > Bacillota > Clostridia > Lachnospirales > Lachnospiraceae > Butyribacter. The sequence continues at coordinate 42,993 of CANOID010000011.1, read as the reverse complement.
CAATATAGAAACCTTTCCAGATGCCGTTTTAAGAGCTGGAGAAGAATTTCACAGTGTTACAGTATATCGCTTTAAAACATTTAAATAGTTTAAGTAACAGAATGGAGACAATATTATATATGGAGCAAAGAATTATTGCAGATATAAGAGTTCTTGTTGTAGATGATAATGCAGTTAATGCTATGGTGTTGTCTGCAATGATTGAACACTATGGAATAAAAACTGATATAGCCGAATCAGGTATGGAGGCAATAGAAAAGGTATGTGGCACACAATATGATATAGTTCTTATGGACTACATTATGCCTGATATGGATGGCGTACAGACTACAAGACAGATAATGTTTGTGTCAGAAGATAAAAATAAACCAAAGGTAATAGGTGTTTCAGCCACTGTAGATGAAGAAGTAACCAATTTCTTTATAGAGGCAGGAGCAGACTGTGTTTTAAGAAAGCCTGTCCGTACAGAAGATTTTGAAATGAAGCTTAAACAGTATGGGCTTATGTGGGAAGAATCCACAAGTGATGATGAAGAAGATGAAGAAGATATTAATTCTGCTGATTTTCTTTCGCAGGTGGAAGGTCTTGACTATGAAGAAGGTATTTCACTTATGGCAGGAAACTTAGAAAGCTATATGAAAGTTCTAAATGTATCTTTGGGAAATATATCTGAGAATTATAATAAGCTAGATGTTATAAGAAATACAGAACATATGGATATTATGAAACTGCATTTTCACAGTCTAAAGGGGATTTTTTTAAACATAGGTGCTACCAGTCTTGCTGGTAATTCAAAAATGCTTGAAGCTGCTTCAAAAGATTTAGACAGTGCATATATCCATGCAAATATTGATGAATATATGGACAGCGTAAAGAAAATCAATGACCAGCTTAAGTTTGTCTGTGAGTATTATAACGAAAAAGCCAATTCAAAAAAGCCAAATATTCAAATGGCAGAGTCTGAATTTGTACAAAAACTGGATAAATTAAAAGAAAGTATACAAAATTTTGAGTATATAGAGATTACAGATCTTCTTGAAGAAATGCTTTCAGGTAGTGATAATGAGCACAGAACTAAATTACAAAGTATAGATAATTTTATTCAGAATTTTCAATATGACGAAGCTATGGAAGTTTTGGAAACGATGTATCATTAAACTGATAATTGATAACTGCGTGCTTGGGAAATACACCTAGCACGCATATATTGTATTATGTTTTTTATTAACACAATATAAAAAATTACATAAATTATAAAGAAAATATCAAAATGGGGTATTAGAATGAATGTTTTTAGAAAGTGTTTAAGAAGACAATTTGGTAATAATAAGTATATGTCGTATGTCAGAATGTGTGAAGAAGAGGTTTTAAAAGGCAATTCCAAAGCAAAAATTGAAGATAAAAAGATTTTCCAAGATATGTATGAGCAGCTTAAAGAAAAAAACAGTGAATATATAAATGAATGTAGTGAATTGCTTGCCGAAACGCTTTATCTGGCATTACAGATAGGCAGAAAATTTTTCTCTGTTTTTATATTTTATGTAATAGCAAATTTTGTAATCCTCGCATTACAGCTTAATTATACAGTGACATGTATAAGTGTAATGCTTATGGGTATCTGTTTTCTTTATAAACTGACAGAATTTCTCTCTAATAAATACTGTTTTATAGACGCATATCTTATTATGGTCTATAAATCTGTGCTTGAAAAGCTGTCTGGACAGACTGCCAATGGCGAGGGATAGACACTGGCAGTACACTAATTGTAAGTTTATATAAGATTAAAATATTTCATTGCATTATAAATACCATTATCCATTATAGAATCTGTTACATAGTCTGCATATTTTGTGACATTTTCAGGACTATTTCCCATAACAATACCAGTCCCAGCAAATTCAAGCATAGAAAGGTCATTGGCACTATCACCTACTGCATATGTATTTTTAATTGGAATATCAAAGTAATCTGCTAAAAACTGTATTCCAGTGGCCTTAGAATATCCTTTAGGCACTATTTCAAAAAAGTCATCACCTCGGTCAATAAATGTAAAATATTCTCTGTATTTATTTAAAAAATATTCAAAATTATTGTTAGGCAGAAGACATACACAGAATTTATCAAAAACAGGTGTATCTTTATTATCAGGTAATATTATAGAAAATGGAAGGAAAAACTTTTCAATAAGTTCTTTTTTAAATAGACCTATCTGTGTGTTTGAAGGTATATTATTAAAATATATACGATTTTTTCCTTCAAGAAACCACTCAACATTACATTTTTGAAGGTCATTAATAATCTCGTCGCAAAGTTTTAATGGTATTGATATCGAAAAAAGTACATCATCTTTATAGCTTATATATGTACCACAGCCACATACAAAACCATCAACTTCAATCCCACGTATTACAGAATCCATTTCAGCCATTGTTCTTCCTGAATTTATAAAACATAAGTTACCGTTTTCTCTAAGAAGTTTTAAAGCTTTGGACGTACTTTCAGGTATATGGTAGTCTTCGCCATTTTTTACAATTAGTGTTCCATCTACATCAAAAAAAATTAAATTTTGCATTAGATATTTCCTCTCATATGTTTATTGAAAAAATTAATAATAAAAGTTGTACATAGTAATATATAATATAAAGATATTATACATAAATGTCAATTTTAAATCTTGAGAAAAATTTGTAAAAAGCCATAAACTATTTTAAATATATTTCGATATAATATATAACCTATTTTATATTGTGCAAAGGAGTGAGTGATATGGCAATTAATTCAGTTAATGGTTCAAATGGTGATTTTTTTAATGCGTTTTTTAATACAGGACAAAACAATAATAGTGGGGGTATAGGTCTTTTCTCAGGCACTAGTTCTGTGATAGGTGATATGTCACTTATAAAAAGTGGTTCATATAAGAAGCTTTTAAATGCTTATTATTCAACACAAAAAGAGAATGCTAAAAAGTCATTGGATGGAACAAGTACAGATGACGAAACAGCAGCAACAGACTCTACAGGCAGTCTTCAGATGGCTAAATCAGATGCTGAGTCATTATTAGACGCACTTGATGGACTTAACACTAAGTCACTGTATAAGAATACATTAGACGAAAAAGGCAAGCCAGTTTATGACACAGACAAGATAAACAGTGCAGTTAAGAAGTATGTTGAGGCATATAATTCATTTATTGATTCTACAGGTGATTTAAACTCAACCAAGATGTTAAGCAAGACACTTGATGTAATTAAGAATACAAAGAAAAATGCTGGTCTGCTTTCTGATATAGGTATTACGATTGGAAAGGACAACAAGCTGACACTTGATGAGGATAAACTTAAAAAGTCAAATATGACTACAGTAAATACCTTATTTGTAGGAAGCGGTTCATATGGTTCAAGTGTTACTTCAAAAGCATCTGCAAGTTATCGCATAGCAAATAGTACAGCATATACTAACAACCATGCATCAGCATATACATACAATGGTGCATATTCATATCTTGGTACTACCAGCACTACTAAGATGAATAAGTATTTATAATAATGATTATTATTAGCTTGAATTTTTTTTAAAAGCAGGAATAGCATTAATGTTGTTCCTGCTTTATTTCTTTATCTGACTTTCTTGCAAAGCAATTCAAGAAATGATATTATAAAAATACCAATGTAGGAAGGAATTATATAGATATGTATCGCTTTTATATAAATAGAAAAGATATTAATGGCAATCAGATATATATAACAGGAACAGATGTAAACCATATTAAAAACGTGTTACGCCTTGAAAAAGGAGACTGGATTGTTGCGTGTGATGGTGATGGCATTGATTATGTTTCAAGGATTAAAGAGATAGATAGCCATTGTATAAGTCTTGATATTGAAAAAGTCTATAATTCAGATACGGAGCTTAAAACAAAACTAGTGTTGTTCCAAGGACTTCCCAAGGGTGATAAGATGGAGCTTATTGTACAAAAAACGGTTGAACTTGGCGTGTCAGAAATAGTTCCTGTTATAACAAAAAGATGTGTTGTCAAGCTTAATGAAAGTAAAGCATTAAAAAAGCAGCAGCGTTGGCAGGCAATAGCAGAAGCAGCAGCAAAACAGTCAGGCAGAGGGATTATTCCAAAGGTTAAGATTCCCGTTACACTACAAAAAGCATTTGACATTGCCTCTAGCTTAGAGTACAATATGATACCATATGAGTTAGCGGACGGAATTGACAGTTCAAGAAAAATTGTGAGTGAAGCTTGTAGTAAAAATAGTGCAGGTATATTTATTGGACCAGAGGGTGGATTTGAGAAAGAAGAAATTGCACAGGCTATAAATATGGGGATTTATCCTGTTACTTTAGGAAAAAGAATTCTTCGCACTGAGACAGCAGGTATGGCATTTATATCTATACTGATGTTTGCAATGCAAGACTGAAATATAAAGGTTATTTTACGGAGGTTATAGCGACTATGGAGGCATATCTTGACAATGCAGCAACTACTCCTGTCTTTCCAGAAGTATGTGATTTAATGGTTCAAGTTATGAAAGATGATTATGGAAATCCTTCTTCAAGACATACTAAAGGCATAGCTGCGGAAAAGTATATTGTTAATGCTGCAGAAAATATTGCTGCACTTTTAAAGTGCCAGCCAAGTGAGATAGTATTTACATCAGGTGGAACTGAAGCCAATAATATGGCACTGATAGGAGCAGCAATTGCCAATAAACGCAAAGGAAAGCATATTATTACTACACGCATAGAACACGCATCGGTGCATGAACCATTAGCTTTTCTTGAAAGACAAGGATTTGATGTGACATATCTTCCAGTGGATAAAAATGGTCATGTAGATGAGACTGCACTTGTAGATGCTATCAGAGATGATACAATTCTTATATCGATTATGTACGTAAATAATGAACTTGGTTGTGTACAGAATATTAAAAATTTATCCAATATAGTTAAAAATATAAATTCAGATACTTTATTTCATGTAGACGCAATTCAGGCATATGGAAAATATAAAATAGTTCCTAAGAAACTTGGTATAGATATGATGTCTGTAAGTGGTCATAAGATACATGGACCGAAGGGTAGCGGATTTTTGTATGTAAAGGCTAAAACAAAGCTTGTTCCTGTCACCTTTGGCGGAGGACAGCAAAAGGGTATGCGTTCTGGCACAGAAAATGTGCCAGCAATAGCAGGTTTAGGGCTTGCTTCTAAACTTATATATGAACATAACAGTGAAAATATTATAAAGCTTTATAGATTAAAGAAAAGGCTTATTGAAAAGCTTACAAAGCTTGATAAGGTTCATGTAAATGCTATAGATAAAATTATGATTGAAGAAACTGCACCACATATAATAAGTGCTAGTTTTGAAGGCATAAGAAGTGAAGTATTGCTTAATGCACTGGCGAAAAAAGGTATATATGTATCATCAGGTTCTGCTTGTTCTTCAAATCACCCAGAACTTAGCGGCACATTAAAAGCATCTGGTGTAGAGGATAGGCTTCTTGATTCTACATTAAGATTCAGCTTGTCAATCTTTACTACTGAGGAGCAGATAGATTATGCTGTAGATGTACTATGCGAAGAATTGCCAATTCTTAGAAAGTTTACCATAAAATAGTGTGGAGGAATAACCTATGATTCAGGGATTTTTATTAAAATATGCGGAAATCGGTGTTAAGGGAAAAAACAGGTATAAGTTTGAAAATGCTTTGTGTGAACAGATAAGAATAAAACTTTCTAAAGTAGATGGAGATTTTACTGTTGTTAGAGAACAGGGCAGGATATATGTAGAGGCGACAGGAGATTTTGATTCTGATGAAGTTATAGAGACACTTCAGAGAGTTCCGGGAATATCAGCAATAAGCCCTGTTGAAGTTATAGAAGATAAGTCATGGGAAAACTTAAAAAAAGCAGCAGGGGATTTTATAGAAAAACAATATAAAGAGATAAATTTTTCATTTAAAGTAAAATCTAAAAGAAGTGATAAGTGTTACCAGTTTACATCACCAGAAATATGTGAGCAGATGGGTGGATATCTTTTGGAGCGTTTCGATGGTCTAAAAGTGGATGTGCACAGCCCTGATGTTTATATATGGATAGAAGTAAGGGACAAAGCATATGTTTATTCAAAGGTTTATCAGGGAATGGGTGGTATGCCATTAGGTACTGCTGGTAAGGCAATGCTGCTTTTATCTGGAGGCATAGACAGTCCTGTTGCAGGATATATGATATCCAAAAGAGGTGTTGTACTTGATGCTGTATATTTCCATGCACCTCCTTATACAAGTGAACGTGCAAAAGAAAAGGTTTTAAATCTTGCTAGGATAATGTCACGTTATACAGGCAAAATTCGTCTAAATATAATTAATTTTACTGAAATACAGATGTACATTTATGAAAAATGCCCACATGAAGAGCTTACAATTATAATGCGTCGCTATATGATGCGTATAGCAGAGGAGATTGCGGTCAATAATAGATGTATAGGACTTGTTACAGGAGAAAGTATAGGACAAGTTGCAAGTCAGACGATGCAGAGTCTTTTAGTGACTAATGAGGTGTGCAGTCTGCCAGTTTATCGCCCGCTTATAGCATTTGACAAACAGGATATAGTGAATCTTGCAGAAAAAATAGGGACTTTTGAGACATCAATTCAACCTTATGAGGATTGTTGTACAATATTTGTAGCAAAACATCCTGTAACGAAACCAAATGCAAATGTAATAAGAAACTCAGAAAAAAAGATTGCAGAGCAAATAGATGAAATGGTAAAAACAGCACTTGAGACTGTTGAAATTATTGAAATAGACGAGTAACAGTAAATTTGCAGACATAAAGAGAACACCTCAAGGTGTTCTCGGAAATTGTCGATTTGTTTTAAAGTATCTGTAATGCTAATTAACCAACGATGTATGGCTCTAAGATTTTGAGTATGTCATCAATGTTCTCATCGTCATGAATATTTAAGTCAATTGCTTTTGAAAGGTCAAGGCTAAAAATGCCCATTATAGACTTTGCATCAATCACATATCTGCCAGATACAAGGTCGAAATCTGTATCAAACTTAGTAACGTCGTTTACAAATGCTTTCACCTTATCAATAGAGTTTAAAGAAATTTTTACTGTTTTCATAAAAAATTAGCAAAGAAATATTTCTATTTCCTGCATCCTCCTTTTCTTAATTATATTACTATATACTAACATGATGGGGCAAAAAGTCAATATACAATCTATCTAAAAATTGGGAAAACATACCATAAAAAATCAAAAAAATCGCAAAAAATATATGCAAATGGAGGGTAAATTGTGAAAGTTGCATTTTTGACACTGGGGTGTAAGGTTAATTCTTACGAAACAGATAAGATGAAAAAGTCATTCGCGGATGCAGGATATATAATTACAAGCTTTGAAGACTGTGCAGATGTGTATATTATAAATACATGTACAGTTACTAATATAGCGGATCGAAAGTCAAGACAGATGCTACACAAAGCACGAAAACTAAATCCTAATGCACTTGTAGTTGCAACAGGATGTTATGTTGATTCTGCAATTAAAAAGGGCGAAAAAGATGACAGTATTGATATATTTATATCAAATAAAGATAAATCACATATTCTTGATATTGTAAACGACTCTATAAAAGATGGTATTATAAGTACAGACAATTCTATAGTGACAACAGCAGAGAGGCATGAACATACAAGAGCTTATGTCAAAGTACAGGACGGATGTAACCAATATTGTACATACTGTATTATTCCATATGTCAGAGGAGAAATAAAAAGCCGCAGTATAGCAGACATTGAGACAGAAGTTAAAGAGCTTGCCAAAAAAGGATATAAAGAAATTGTTATAACTGGCATACACGTGTCTTCATATGGTGCCAGCCCTGATGATGCACAAAGCTTTATTAAACTTGGTGGTAAACCACTATTAAAGCTGTTAAAAGCTATAAGCCATGTAGATGGTATAGAGCGTATACGCCTTGGCTCACTTGAGCCACGTATAATAACTGAGAATTTTGTAAAGGAACTTGTAGCTATACCACAGCTTTGTCCACATTTTCATCTGTCGCTGCAAAGCGGTTCTGATACAGTTTTAAAACGGATGAACAGACACTATACATCTGAAAAGTATTTTGAATGTGTAAAAGTATTGCGAAAATACTTCGAGAACCCTGCTATAACAACTGATATAATAGTAGGATTCCCGCAGGAAACAGAAGAAGAATTTAAAGAGACGTGCAGATTTGTTCAGAAAATAGGATTTGCTCAGATACATATATTTAAGTATTCAAGGCGACGTGGAACCATAGCAGATGAAATGGATGGTCAGCTTACAGAGCAAAAAAAAGCGGACAGAAGTCATAAACTTTCCGTAATGGAGAGAGAACTTGAAATAGCATACCAAAAGCAAGCAGTAAAGGAATACGAAAAAGTACTTTTTGAAGAAATTATAAAGATAGATAACGAAAAATATCTTATTGGTCACAATGAAAGATACATACGTATTGCAGTACCAGCAGAGAGAATTAATGATACTAAAAGTCTATGCAACACTATACAAAAAGTTCGTATACTTGAAAATCTTACACATGAAATACTTCTTGCACAAATATTATAATGAAAAAAGTGTTGTTTTTTTGGTTTAGATATATTACTATATTGATATAAGATTTGTACGTGAAAGAATGGAGGCAATTACCTTTATGCAAGAGATTAATAATACACAGTATTTTAAAGTCCAGAAAGACCAAGAATTTGCAGTAAAAGATGTTATTGCAATGATATATGAAGCTTTAAAGGAAAAGGGATATAACCCTGTAAACCAGATAGTAGGTTATGTAATGTCAGGTGACCCAACTTATATTACTAGCCATAAAGGGGCGAGAAGTCTTATCAGACGTGTAGAACGTGATGAGATAATTGAATTTTTGTTAGACTACTATATAAAAAATAACTTTGAAAGCTAGAGTATCAATATGAGAATTATGGGTTTAGATTATGGTGATAAAACTGTCGGAGTGGCAATTAGTGATGAAATGCTTCTTATAGCACAGCCTGTTGAGACTATTAAAAGAGAACGTATCAATAAATTGCGACAAACATATGCAAGGATAGAATTTATTATAAAAGAATATTATATAGAAAAGATAGTAATTGGCTTGCCGTTAAATATGAATAATACTGAAGGAGAGCGTTGTCTTAAAACACGTGAGTTTGCAAAAGAGCTGGAAAGGCGTACAGGGATAGAAATTATCTTTTGGGATGAAAGGCTTACAACATATGCAGCAGATTCAGTTTTAAGTGCTGGCGGAGTGTGCAGAAAAAAGCGGAAAGAATACATAGATAAGATTGCAGCATCTATGATTTTACAAGGATATTTAGACAGCCTTAGTTAATAGAGCTGTCATATTGGAGGAAGATTATTAATGGAAAATAAACAGAATGAGATTGAATTTACTTCAGAGGATGGGAGTACTATATCTTTTTCTGTGCTTGGACAGGTTACAATAGCAAGTGTAGGCTATATCTTGGTTACGGATAGTAAGGAAGAGGATGCTTTTATTTTAAAAGAAGTATGTGAAGAAGACGGACAGAAAATATATGAAATGGTAGAAGACGAGCAGGAGCTTTACGCTATTTCTCAAGTATTTGAAGAAACTTTGGATGATGTGGATATTCAAATGTGAAATATAGTGACTGTAAATAGTAACAAAATATAAAATATAAAGAGTAGATTTAATTAACCTTTTGTGTCTGTTTGAGGGATTTTTCCGACAAAAAAACAGTATAAAACAGGTTTATTAAGTTTGCCTTGGTATAGAATATTATCAAGTTAGAAAGGCAGGATATTTTAGTGAAAAAAGAAAATGAAACGGAACTTTTATTTGGTGAAACTATACATGAAACAGAAGAGAGTTCCAAAAAGATGACAAGGAGGAAGATAGCGAGACCCATAGAAAAGAAAGTTTCTCCAATTAAGAGAACTATTCTAAAAAGAGATGAGAGGTCTGTATTAGGGCATGGACTTAAAATTATACCACTTGGTGGGCTTGAACAGATTGGAATGAACATTACAGCATTTGAGTATGAAGATTCTATTATAGTTGTCGACTGTGGTCTGTCATTCCCAGGAGACGAGATGCTTGGAATAGACCTTGTTATACCAGATATAAGCTATCTGAAAGAACACAGTGACAAAGTAAAGGGATTTGTAATTACACATGGGCATGAGGACCATATAGGGGCGCTTCCTTATGCACTAAAAGAAATAAATGTACCTGTGTACGCTACAAAGCTTACTATGGGGCTTATTGAAAACAAGCTTAAAGAAAATGTACTTCCAAAGCCTGTAAGACGCAAAATCGTAAAATATGGACAATCTGTAAATCTTGGCTGTTTCCGTGTAGAATTTATTAGAACTAATCACAGCATATCTGATGCTGCAGCGCTTGCTATATTTTCTCCTGCAGGTACAGTTATACACACAGGTGATTTTAAAGTTGATTTTACGCCTGTCAATGGCAAAACTATAGATTTACAAAGGTTTGCTGAACTTGGAAAGAAAGGCGTGCTTGCACTTATGTGTGACAGCACCAATGTTATGAAGCTTGGGTATACAATGTCAGAAAAGACAGTTGGAAGGACATTTGACGAAATATTTGCAGACAATGCAAAGAGCAGAATAATAGTTGCAACATTTGCTTCAAATGTTGACCGTGTGCAGCAGGTTATAAATTCCGCTGAAAAATATGGGCGCAAGATAGTAGTTGAAGGCAGAAGCATGGTTAATGTAATCAGCACAGCTACAGAACTTGGATATCTTTCCGTGCCAAAGCACATTATGATTGATATGGAAGAAATGAAAAATTACCCTTCTGAAAAGCTTGTTCTTATTACTACAGGAAGTCAAGGAGAGGCTATGGCAGCACTTTCGAGAATGGCAGCAAGTATCCATCGTAAAGTGTCAATAGAGCCAGGCGATACAGTTATTTTCAGTTCAAGACCTATTCCGGGTAATGAAAAGTCTGTGTCTAAAGTTATCAATGAACTGGCTGAAAAAGGGGCGAAAGTTATAGAACAGGACACACACGTGTCAGGTCATGCTTCACAAGAAGAAATTAAGCTTATATATGCTCTTACAAAACCTAAATATGCAATACCAGTGCATGGCGAGTACCGTCATCTTAAATACCATGCAGAACTTGCACAAGAACTCGGAATTCCGAAAGAGAACACGATAGTGTTGTCATCAGGTGATATGCTTGAAATTACTGAAGAAAAGGCAATATTAGTAGGAAAAGTTCAGGCACAGGGTATTATGGTAGATGGACTAGGCGTTGGTGATGTTGGTAATATTGTTTTACGTGATAGGCAACATCTGTCAGAAAATGGACTGATTATTATTGTGCTGACACTTGAAAAGTATACAAATCAACTTCTTGCAGGACCAGATATCGTATCAAGAGGGTTTGTATATGTACGTGAATCTGAATATCTTATAGATGAAGCCAAAAGCATTGTATATGCGGCACTGGAAAGATGCCTTGACAATAATATATCTGATTGGGCAAAGATTAAAACAGAAATAAAAGATAGCCTTAGTGATTACCTGTGGAAGAAAATGAAGAGAAATCCTATGATACTGCCTATAATTATGGAAGTGGAATAGTAACATAAGAAAGGATGGTTGTATTGGAACTGGAAGAAAGAATGGATAAGCTTATTGAAGCTATAAAGGGGACAAGTGAGTACAACCAGTACCACAGTCTCCTAGAACGTATCAAGTCACAACCTGAACTTTATAACAGGATTGGTATGTTCCATAGAAAAAGTCTTGAGATGCAAATGTCTAACAGCGAGAACTTTATACATGAAAATAATAAACTTCAAAAAGAATACTACGATTTACAGAACAATGCCATTTCAAGCGAGTTTTTTGCAGCAGAGCATCAGTACTGTGTGATGATACGCAATTTACAGAAACAATTTTTAGAGGGAATAAAGATTGAAACTGATTTTTTAGAAGCTAGGTGATTTATTATGTTGCAAAATACAGACAGCAGAGAAAATATGCTCTTTTTATTAAGGGGAAGTTTGTACCTTATTGTAAATAGTCTGCTCCTAATAATAGTAGTTTATGGAACTTCTTATCTGTGCCGCTTTGGATATAATTTCTGTTATAGCATCTTTGGACCTGTAGTAGCAGAAGAAGCTCCCGGTCAAGACAAGATATTTGAGGTCAGAGATGGTGATGATATGTCTGATGTAGCAAAGAAGTTAAATGAAGCTGGTATCATTAAAAATAGGTTTGCATTTTATATAAAAACACAGCTTATGGATAAAGACAAAGTTGTATTAAAGGTAGGTAAATATATATTAAATACAAGTATGGATTACGATACTATTATAGACTGTATTGCGAAATGAGGATTTATGATTATTGACGAGAGGCTTAGCGTATTTATAGATTCGCTGTCATGGGATATACCACAATATTTAAAAGAAACTGAAACAGCAGCTCTGAATTGCAGTGTACCTGTGATAAAGCGTCCTGTACAGACATTGCTTGGATTTCTTTTAAGACTTCTAAATCCCTTGGCTGTACTTGAAATTGGCACAGCAACAGGATTTTCAAGTATGCTTATAAGCGAGTATGTAAGTGAGCATACAGCTATAGACACTATAGAAAAAGTTCCAGCACGTATAGAGGGCGCATTAAAAAATTATAAAAAATATAATAAAGAAAATCGAATAAACCTTATCCAAGGTGATGCACTAGATGTCCTTAAAATGCTTGTAACTAAAGAAAAGATATATGATTTTGTGTTTATGGATGCGGCAAAGGGGCAGTATATGAATTTTGCAGAGTCTGTATACAAGCTTCTTAGGGACAGAGGAGTACTTGTAACCGATAATGTACTTAAAGATGGAGAAATACTCCAATCTCGCTATGCTGTAACAAGACGTGACAGGACAATTCACAAGAGGATGCGTGAGTATTTGTATTATCTTACTCATTCAGGGGATTTTGATACAATTATACTGCCAATTGGCGATGGTGTGGCAGTTTCTATAAAAAAGGGGGAAGCTGATGTTAGCAAATGGAAGACCTGAGTTATTAGTTCCGGCAAGCAGCCTTGAAGTACTTAAAGTAGCTGTAGTATATGGTGCTGATGCCATTTATATTGGTGGTGAGATGTATGGACTACGTGCAAAGGCAAAAAATTTTTCAAAAGAAGATATGAAAGCAGGAATAGAATTTGCACATAAGTATGGTAAGAGAGTATTTGTAACGGCAAATATTACAGCACATAATAGGGATTTAGAGGGAGTGCGTGCATATTTTGAAGAACTTAAAGAGATAAAACCTGATGCACTTATTATATCTGACCCGGGAGTATTTACAATAGCAAGACAAATCTGTCCAGATATAGAACTGCACATAAGCACTCAGGCAAATAATGTTAACTATATGACATACCTCTTCTGGCAAAAACAGGGTGCAAAAAGAGTTGTAGCAGCAAGGGAACTTTCAATAGAAGAAATAAAGCAGATACGCCAAAATATTTCTGACAGCCTTGAAATAGAAGTGTTTGTACATGGTGCAATGTGTATATCATATTCGGGAAGGTGCTTACTTAGCAACTACTTTACAGGTAGAGATGCAAACCTTGGAGCTTGTACTCATCCATGCCGCTGGAAGTATTACTTAATGGAAGAAAATCGTCCTGGTGAGTATCTGCCAGTAGAAGAAAATGACAGAGGCACCTATATATTTAATTCCAAGGATTTATGTATGATAGAGCATATTCCAGACCTTGTAGATGCTGGAATCGATAGCTTTAAGATAGAAGGCAGGATGAAAACAGCCTTGTATGTGGCAGCAGTAGCAAGAACTTACAGACAGGCAATGAATGATTATTTTGAATCTAAAGAACTTTATGAATCACGCAAAGACTATTATATGCAGGAGATTGCCAAATGCACATACAGGCAGTTTACGACAGGATTTTTTTATGGTCCTGCTGAACATGATTCACAGATATATGATAATAACACATATGTCAAAGGCAGTGTTTATCTTGGAATCGCTGGAAGTATTTCAGAAGATGGATATGTTGCTATAGAACAGAAGAATAAGTTTAGTGTTGGTGATACAGTTGAGATTATGAAGCCATCTGGAGAAAATATAACAACGTGTGTTAAAGATATGAGAGATGAAAAAGGCTGTCATATAAATAGTTGTCCTCATCCGGGACAAAAAATAGAAGTGCTTTTTAAAGATAGGGCTGATACAATGGATATAATACGTATTAATGGATAACATTAAAACAGAGACTGTATAATAAATAACAGTCTCTGTTTCGTTATAACCCTGTCTGAAAATCAAAAACTTTTAAAATAAATCTCATTATAAATTTATATAAAAATTAAGATGAATCCACGCATTGATTATAACACGCGATATAAAGCTGGCAATATTAACCAATCTTTACTACGTTTGAAGCTTGAGGACCTTTTTCGCCATTGACAACATCAAATTCTACAGCTTCACCTTCATCAAGAACCTTAAAACCATCCATCTGGAGAGCTGAGAAATGCACAAATACATCCTTGCCTGTCTCATCAGAGATAAACCCAAACCCCTTTTTTGCGTTAAACCACTTAACTGTACCTTTCATTGTACTGCCTCCTAAAACTGAAATATTTGTAAATGCTTTGCTTTGACACAAAACTGATAACATACTTAATCTATCATATTATCGCAAAGGTGTCAATGAAAAATCTGTTTTTATTTATATACGAGATTAAAAAAAGCTAAACATTATTACAATGATGTGGTATACTTTAATTATCAAGTATCAGACAGGAGACTTTAAATATGGAAAAAAATTATACAATATATATGCGTAAAATGCATTATTACGAAACGGACCAGATGGGGATAATCCACCATTCGAATTATATAAGACTTTTTGAGGAGGCAAGACTTGCAATGATGGATAAGGAGGGGCTTAACTATGCTTCTATAGAAGAGATGGGTATTATTATACCAGTTATGTGGGTAGAATGTCGTTACCTGCTGCCACTTTACTACAATGACAGTGTTTCTGTACATACATGTATAACAAAGTTTGATGGTATAAAGATGGAACTTGCATATGAAATATATAAAGATGGTTCGCCAGAACTGTGTACATCAGGTCATACAGGACACTGCTTTCTTGATAAAAATATGAAGCCATTTAGAATGAAAAAGTTCTATCCTGCTTTATATAATAAGTTAAAAGAGCTAACAGAAGAGAAGAACTTTAAAGAAAAAATTACAAATAAATAGGGAAAGGAAAAAAGAAAAATGAAAAAAAAGCTTATTACTGTTTTGGTTACCAGTCTTTTAATGATAGCTGCAATTGGTGCTTTTTTGTGGAAAATGAATGATATGTCTAATAAGCTTGAACAAAAGGATGCAGAAATCATTAATGAGGAAAAAGATTTAGTATCAGTTCAAAGTACAAAGGCGGCGGACACTGTAGATGAATACGATGTGATACCGCTTTATTTATCAGGCGATAAAAAAAATGTGGTAACGATTGAACATTCTTCACAAAATGACATATATGATGTAAAAAACTCTTTAAAGGCCGAAGAAACCATTACAGATGTCAAAGGCAGGGCTGGTTTATACGAACCAGAAACTGCACTGTGGGCATATAATCCATATGGAACTAATAACAGTTCAATGTATGTCTATTTTAATACAAGCGGTAAATACCGCTGCAAGTGTACTATTTCAGTAAAAGACAGCAAAATACCTGATTTTACACGTACTCTACAAAGTCAAACAGAAGGCAATCTGACAAAAGAGCATGAGTATCAGGTAATAGGGCTTGTACAGGGAAAGACCAACTTTATTATATTAGAATTTTACAATAGTAGTGATGAGCTTGTTGATACAGTTACATATAAGATTGATATACCAAAAAGTGACATGGGTTCACAGACCATTATAAAAAATGGGGATGAACATGGAAAAAACAAAATCAGTAATGGGCTTTATGTTGTATTCTCAGATGGAAAGAACAGGAAAGTAAAAACTACACGTATTGTAACAAGAAAAATCAGAAAAAACGGGAGAACAGTTACAAGGCGTATAAAGAAAAATGGCTATAAGAAAGTGAAAAGCTACGCAATACTTTTATATGATAATTCAGGTGTTTTAAGAGGTGAAATTCCACTTGATGGATATTCAGGAAGAAACTTACATATGCTTTACAATGGAATTGCGTATGCTTGTGCAGACAATAAGATTGCACTTGTAAACCCATTAGGGCAGGTGACAAAAGTATATAAGATAAACGGCTATAAACAGAGTGGAGAGTTTGCATATGACGGATTTGGCAATTTTTATGTAATAGCTACTTCTAATAAAAAGAAATCTGTTAAAAAAAGTTGTATTGTAAAAGTTGAAATTGAGAGTGGCAGAACAAGTACTGCACTCGATATGAATATATTGCTTGCTCCAGTTTACAGACAGGCTGTAAAGGATAGTGGCAAGGTTAATCCTGACTGGATAGATATAAATTCCATACAGGTAACAGGAACAAACCAATTGCTTATAAGTTCACAGGCACTTTCAAGCATATTTAAAGTAAACAATGTAAACAGCCTGATGCCACAGGTAGATTATATTATCTCTAATAAAAGTATATGGAATAATTTTAAAGGTCTTAAAAAGAAAGTGCTTGCAAAAACACAGGAAGAAAGTGAGGCTACTTCCACACCAGAAACACAAGAAATAGTTTCTATATTTGATGACAATCAGAAGTCCTCTGAGCCATTTATGTCACAGGCAGGGCAGAATGCAATTATATATGAAAGACCATCGTCACTAGCAGAAGGACAGTATTACTTATCAATGTTAAACAACAATTTTGGTCTTAAAGCAGTAAATAACAGTAAATCATACTATTACAGATATCTTGTCGATGAAACAGCAAGAACATATATGCGTACAGATACAGTATCATTTGAAAAGACAAAAGATGAAGGAAATATTGTAAATTTAGGTGATGTATTTATATATTGCAATGCTGACAAAAACAAATTTATGGAGGCAGACAGCACTGGAAAGCTTATTAAAGAATTTACGATTGATAGAAATTTATATCGTGTATATAAATATGACTGGAAAGAATTCTGGTTTGCATAATAGTAGCTTGAGAAAATTCGTCATTTAGTATATACTATGGTAGTATACATTAATATCAAAAAAAGGAGGAAAAACTATGTTTGCTGATGAGGGAATTATTAGTGTAAAACATGATGTACTGAACATGGTTGCAAAACTTGCATTTGAAGGCAAGTTAGAGGAAGAAAGGGACAGCATCCCTTACAAAATTATTGAAGGACCTGCTCCACAGTTTCGCTGCTGTATCTACAAAGAGCGTGAGATTATAAGACAGCGTGTAAGGCTTGCTGAGGGAAAGGCTCCGGGAGAGAAAGACGATGGTAATATAATACAAGTAATTCCTTCTGCCTGTGCAGATTGCCCAATTGCTAGTTATATTATTACCGACAACTGCCAGAACTGTATTGGCAAGTCATGTATGAATTCATGTAAATTTGGTGCAATTACAATGAAAGGAAATCATCCTGTAATTGACCCACACAAATGTCGTGAATGTGGTCTTTGTGCAAAGAACTGTCCGTTCCACGTTATTGTGCATCTGCAAAGACCATGTAAATTTAGCTGTCCTGTTGATGCAATAACATATGACGAGAATGGAATTTCCGTAATTGATGATGAAAAATGTATTAAATGCGGACAGTGTATACATAAATGTCCATTTGGAGCAATAGGTTCTAAAACATTTATAGTAGATGTAATTAATGCAATTAAATCAGACAGACCTGTATATGCATTACTTGCACCTGCAACTGAAGGTCAGTTTGAGGGAGTTTCAATGGCAAGCTGGCGTAAAGCCCTTAAAAACACTGGTTTTACAGATATGATAGAAGTTGGTCTTGGAGGTGACATGACTACTTCAAGTGAAGCAGAAGAGTGGTGGGAAGCACATGAAAAAGGAGAGAAGAAAACAACTTCTTGTTGCCCTGCATTTGTCAATATGATAAGGAAACATTTCCCTGAATCAGCAGACCTTGTATCAACCACAGTTTCACCTATGTGTGCTGTATCAAGAATGATTAAAGCAAAAGAACCTAATGCATATACAGTATTTATCGGACCTTGCATAGCAAAAAAATCAGAAGTGGTTGACCAGAAGATAGAAGGCAATGCAGATGCTGTGCTTGCATTTAGTGAACTTCATGCAATTATGCTTGCAAAAGATACTGAACATTTTGAGGATATTGATGATTATCAAGAATCAAGTAAGTTTGGTAAAAAATATGGTAACTCAGGTGGTGTTACTGCATCAGTTGTAGAATACTTAAATGAGACAGGACGTGATGGAAATTGCCTTTCAGTTTACAAGGCAAGTGGTGCTCAAGATTGTAAGAAAGTATTGTTACAGCAGAAAGTGGGAAGACTTAAAGAAGACTTTATTGAGGGAATGGCTTGTGAAAATGGCTGCGTAGGTGGTCCAAGTTCTTATGGCGTATACCCTAAGTTTAAAAAGAGCAGAGATGAAATGATAGAAAAAGCCGATGATAGAAGTATTGTGGATAATCTTAAAAACTATGATATGGAATCATTCTCAATGCACAGAGAGTAAAGTGTGAAAATAAGTTAGAAAATAGGAGTGCTAATATGGAACCAGATTTTAAGCTGTTAAATGAAGTTAATGGCAGTATTGCCTGTGGAAGTGCTGTATACAGTGAAGAAGGTGATAAGATAATACTTGTTACTGCATCTCCTTCTGTGATTAAATTAACTGGTTATAAAAACTCTGTATCGAGAAAATCAAAAGAATTTGATATATTTTATGTTGTACATCCAGATGATATAAAAAATGTAAAGTATTCTCTGAAACAAGCATTTGTAGAAGAAAAGAGTTCTGAGTGTGTTTTTCGATATATGAATTATTATACACACAGATATGTGTGGATTTATTCAACTTGTATACCAGTGAAGCAGGCAGATGGTTCCATATATGCATTTTGCTCTTTTATAG
Source organism: uncultured Lachnoclostridium sp. (assembly GCA_947565985.1). Classification (GTDB taxonomy): domain Bacteria; phylum Bacillota; class Clostridia; order Lachnospirales; family Lachnospiraceae; genus Butyribacter. The sequence continues at coordinate 23,843 of CANOID010000011.1, read as the reverse complement.
ATATAACAAAACAAAAAAATATTGAAAGAGAGCTGTTAGAGAGTAAAAAGCTTGGACAGGAGGCAGTTCTTAAATTAAATAGGCTTTATGATGAAGAAATTATGAAGTTTAGCAACTGTTATGATAACTGTATATGTGTAATTCGATTTAATATTCAAAAAAATAAAGTTGAGTGGATGGAAGGTAGAACCCTATCAGGTCAGATACATCCGGGTATGTCAGTGAATGAGTGCTATAAAAAAGCAGAATTTTTCTTTGGTAGTGAATCTACAAAAGGAACATTTTACAATATTTTTGACAGTAAAAGACTTGTAGAAATGTTTAATGCAGGCAAAAGGTCAAAAACACTTGAGCTTCCTATGAATATTGATGAATATACAGGTACTTTGTGGTTGAGATTCACTATAAATATGAAGAAAAACCCTTACACAAATGATATAATAGTTTTTGTAATTGAAGAAGATATAACTGTTGAAATCCTTAAAAGAGAGGCTTCTAAGAAACTTGTCTGTACAGAATTTTTATCTGTGTTATGTGTTGATGTAGTTAAAAATAGATATTTTTGTTGTTTTACTGTAGAGCCTGATATGTATATGGGTAGAGGTAAATACGGAAGAAATGGTGACTACAATGCAACAATGCGCAGAATTTTTTACAATATACCCGGAGTTTCAAAAGACAAAAGGGATAAATCTTTAGAAAACCTCGACCCAAATGTTATAAGGAAAAAGCTTTCCAACGCTTCAGAATATGTTTTTTACTATGACAGAACAGTCAAAGGTATAGACAAACGCTATAAGATTAGTATTAGATGGCTGGATAAGAAAAATAATATTGTTGTAATAGCCAAAAAAGATGTTACAGAAACAGTCAAAGAGGAACAGAAAAAGGAAAAACTGCTTTCTGATGCTCTTTATGATGCAAAAAAAGCAAATGAAGCAAAGACAATATTTCTTTCTAATATGAGCCATGATATGAGGACACCTTTAAATGGTGTAATTGGTTTTACTAACCTTGCAATAGAGAGCAGTTCGTTTGATGAAAAAAATGAATATCTTGAAAAGATTAAGACTTCAGGTGAATTTCTTGTACAGCTTATAAATGATACACTTGATTTAGGCAAGATTGAAAGCCACAAAATGACACTTAATTATGATGACGTAGATTGGAATGAATTGTTTAAAAGTGTAATTAATTCAGTACAGGCGGAAGCTGACAGAAAAAATATACAACTTATAGCAGATACGTCAAAATGGTACTACACTGGCAATGTATACGTGGATAGTTTAAGGCTTAAACAGATATTTTTAAATCTGCTTTCTAATGCAATAAAGTTTACGCCAGAAGGTGGCAAAGTACAATTTGTACTGGAATGTATGGATGAAATTGTAAAAGGCTGCAACTGTAGAATTATAGTGTGTGACAATGGTTCTGGCATGAGTGAAAAATTTGCAAGACACGCATTTGAACCATATTCGCAGGATGAAACACAAGTTGTAACAAGAATTGAGGGTACTGGGCTTGGTCTTTCTATTGTTAAAAACCTTGTAGAAATGATGGGTGGTTTTATTGAACTGGAAAGCGAAGAAAATATTGGCACGCAGTTTATTATATACCTTCCTGTCAAAAAGTCAGAACAAACTTTAAAAGAAGATGACAACCAAAAAAACAATAACAGAGAAAAACTTGCAGGAAAGAATGTCCTGCTCTGTGAAGACTATCCTGTAAATATAGAACTTCTAAAGCTCATACTAGAACATACTGGCATCAATGTAGTATGTGCAGAAGATGGCATTGAGGGGCTTAAAGCATTCAAGTCATCTAATTTGTGGCATTTTGATGCAGTTCTTATGGATATATGTATGCCAAATATGGATGGAATGGAGACAACAATGGCAATAAGGAACCTTGACAGGGAAGATGCAAAGAATATACCTATTATAGCTATGACAGCTAACGCATATGATGAGGATAAGAAAAAATCATTTGCAGCAGGAATGACAGCACATCTTTGCAAGCCAATAGATGTTGAACAGTTATTACAAACACTTGAAGAACAGTGCCTTAAAAATAGTGATAATACTGCAAAAGCTTATGTGGATGGAAGTTACTATAATGGTGAATTTTCGTATGGTGTAGTAGTACTTCGTGATGAGAAAGAAATTTGTTTCTCACAAAAAGATAATGATGTAGAGCTTGCTAAAATGCGTAATGTGGCAGGAGAGATAAAGGGAGCTGAGACAGCAATGCGTTATGCAGTTGATGAGGGGCTTGAAAAAATTACGATATATCATGATTACGAAGGTATAGCGAAGTGGTGTCTTGGAGAGTGGAAAGCGAATAAAGAAGGTACAAAAGCGTATAAGAGGTTTTATGACAGTATAAAGAATCAGGTTTTAATAGAATTTGTAAAAGTTAAGGGTCATTCGCACGATAAATATAATGATATGGCAGACAGGCTTGCTAAAAATGCTTTGGGTCTATAAAAAGTGAGGTGGCAGAAGTGAATAGGCTTGTGACAGGAATACTGGCACATGTAGATGCTGGGAAAACAACATTATCCGAAGGAATGTTGTTTCTGGCAGGCAGTATAAGACAACTTGGGCGAGTAGACCATAAAAACGCATTTCTTGATAATAATGGGCTTGAACGTGAACGAGGAATAACAATATTTTCAAAACAAGCGATTATTAACTGGAAAGATATAGAGATTTCACTTCTTGACACTCCCGGTCATGCAGATTTTTCCGCAGAGATGGAGAGAACGCTTAATGTACTTGATTATGCAGTGCTTGTTATAAGTGCTACAGATGGTGTACAGCCACATACAGATACCTTATGGAAGCTCTTAAAAATGTATAATATTCCAGTGTTTATTTTTATCAACAAGATGGATATAACAGACCGAAGTCACTTGGATATTATTGCAGAGCTAAAAAAAAGGCTTGATGATGGCTGTATTAATTTTTCTGATGGAAAAACTGATGAGTTTTATGAAGATATAGCTATGTCCGACGAGCATATTTTGGATATCTATATGGAAACTGGTATAATTAGTGATGATAAGATAAAAAAACTGATATCAGAACGAAAGATTTTTCCTTGTTACTTTGGCTCAGCTCTAAAAATGCAGGGTGTAGAAGAGTTTATGGAAGGCTTTTATAGCTATTATTCTCCTGTAAAATATGATAGCGTATTTGGGGCAAAAGTATATAAAATTGCAAGGGATGAACAAGGGGTACGGCTTACTTATCTTAAAGTTACAGGTGGAAGTCTTAAAGCTAAAGAACAAATATCTGGCATACAAGAAAAAGCAGAGCAAATAAGGATTTATTCAGGTTCTAAGTATAAAACGGTTGCAGTTGCAGTTGCTGGCATGGTCTGTGCTATAACAGGACTGAAAAATACTTATCCAGGAGAGAACCTTGGAGTAAAAGAATCATTATCTGTTCCAATACTTGAACCAGTGCTTGCGTATAAGATAGTGCCAGAAGATGACACAGATTGCCATAGACTTCTTGAGTGTCTAAAGATTTTAGAAGAAGAAGAGCCACAACTTCATACAGTGTGGAATGAAAAGCTTCAAGAGATAAATATACAACTTATGGGCGAAGTGCAACTTGAAGTTTTACAGCGGCTTTTAGTAGAAAGATTTAATATAAAAACCAGCTTTGGCAATGGAAGTATAGTGTACAAGGAAACTATTACAAAAACAGTTGAAGGAGTAGGGCATTTTGAACCACTAAAACATTATGCAGAGGTACACCTTCTGTTAGAGCCGGGAGAGAGGGGCAGTGGACTTATATTTACATCAAAGTGTAAAGAAGATGCTTTAAGTAAAAACTGGCAGCGGTTAATTCTTTCACACCTTGATGAAAGAGAACATCCGGGTGTACTTACAGGTTCTGCTATTACAGATATAAAAATTACATTAATTGCAGGAAAGGCACATCTTAAACACACAGAAGGAGGCGATTTTAGACAGGCAACATACCGTGCAGTAAGACATGGGCTTATGCAGGCACAGAGCATACTATTAGAGCCATATTACAGTTTTAGACTTGAAGTTCCGATTGAATGTGTTGGCAAAGCAATAACAGATATACAAATGATGGATGGTTCCTTTGAAGGACCTATAAATGAAGGGGAGTTACAAGTATTGACAGGCGAAGCTCCTGTATCTGCTATGTCAGGATATATGTCACAAGTTCGGGCATACACAGGAGGCAAAGGTAGGTTGTCATGTAATTTAAAAGGTTATATGCCATGTCACAATGGACCAGATATAGTGGAAAAAATGGGTTACAATCCTGATGAAGATATAAATAATCCAACAGGCTCTATATTTTGTGCACATGGTTCAGGGTTTTATGTGCCATGGTATGAAGTCCGGAGCTATATGCATCTTGAAGGAATAGAGACAGAGGATAAAGAAAATAAGGAAAATGAAGAAGTAGAAAAGAGACAAAATGTAAGTTACAGTGGAACAATAGAAGAAGACAGGGAGTTAGAGGCTATTTTTGAAAGAACATTTGGTCCCATTGCAAGCAAACTTAAAAGTGAAACATCAGGGTATTTTGGATATGAGAAAAGAAATAACAAAAAACAGAAAAATACTGACGAAGAGTATTTAAAAAATCTTGCCAGATATGAGAAGAAAAATAATAGAAATAAAAACACAGAAAAACAATATTTGCTGGTAGATGGGTATAATATAATATTTTCATGGGAAGAATTAAATGACCTTTCAAAAGTGAGCCTTGATGCTGCAAGAGGCAGGCTTATGGATATTCTTTGTAACTATCAGGGCTATAAACAGTGTATATTGATACTTGTTTTTGATGCCTATAAAGTAAAAGGAAACCCGGGCAAGTTTACAAATTATCACAATATACACGTTGTATACACAAAAGAAGCAGAAACAGCAGATATGTATATTGAAAAAGTTACACATGAGATAGGAAAGAAACACAATGTCACAGTTGCAACATCAGATGCACTTGAACAGATGATAGTGGCAGGCGACGGAGCTAAAAGAATGTCAGCAGATGAGTTTAAAGAAGAAGTTAAACGAGTATCAGAGCGTATTAAGGAGATTATAGACAATGATTTTTAGAAATTTTTGTTATCGCATTTGCCAAGGTGTACTGCTTCAAGTTATGCATATTATAAGGTATAACAATAAAGTTATATCAGGAAGAGAGACTATATATTGGATTCCAGATATGCTAGAAAAACAGAATATTAAAAATGTGCTTATTATTACTGGTCCTAATATAGTAAAGTCAGCGGTGTTTAATAAAATAATAAGTATCTTTAAAAAGAAAGGTCTTAAGTTTACCGTGTTTTATGGTACAAGTACTGAAACTGGGATTGAAAGTGTCGAGAGAGCAAGAAAACTTTATTTTACAAAAGGGTGTGGTGCAATTATTGCTATTGGTGGTGGCTCTGTAATAGACTGTGCAAAAGCAGCAGCAGCTGGAATTGCAAACCCAAATAAAAGTATCAATAGTCTTTTAGGATATCAAAAAGTGAAAAGAAAAATCCCTGTTATTGTTGCTGTTCCTGCAACAGCTGGTACAGGTGCGGAGGTTACAGCCTGTGCTGTGATTAAAGACATTAATGGAAATAAAAAAATAATTGCAGATACAAGGATATCCCCACAGTATGCCGTACTTGACCCAATTATGACAGAAAGTCTTTCAAAGAATTTAATTGCATATACAAGTATGGATGCACTTACTCATGCCACAGAATCATATATAAACAAATATTCTTTGAAAAAGGCAAGAACGGATGCAGAAACAGCAGTTAAGCTTATTGTAAAAAATATTATGAGTGTATATTACCAAGATGGCAAAGTAAGCTCAAGAAAAAATATGCTTAAAGCATCATATCTTGCTGGTCGTGCGTTTATGAGGACATCACTTGGGTATGTCCATTCAATAAGTCATGCAATAGGTGGCAGATATGACCTACCACATGGTATGGTAGTGTCAATAGTGCTTCCCTATGTACTTGAATGGTATGGCAGGTGTATCTATAAAAAGCTTGCAAAACTTTCAGATATTACAGGACTTTCAAAATATGGAATGACCAAAACACAGAAAGCAACAACATATATAAACTTTATAAAAATGCTTAACCACCGCTTTGGAATAGATTCCAGTTTTTATAAGGCATTGGCAGATAAAACAAATAACGGTGGCATTAGCAAAAAGGATATCACAAATATATCAAAACGTGCTATAGCAGAAGCAAACCCTTATTACCCCGTACCTAAGATAATGTCTTTAAGAGAATGTAAATATCTGGTGCGTATAATTTTAAATAGTTCTAGTGCTATACCAAGTATTTAAGTAGTTCGTTTGGAGCATCTATAACAGCATTGGGATTTAGTTTTTTAAGCAGGGCTTTATCTCTAAAGCCCCAGCTTACACTGATGCAGTCAAGCCCTGAGTTTTTGGCAGTCTCAATATCAACCTCAGAATCACCTATGTATATACATTCATCTTTAGTACAGTTAATATTTTCCATTGCTTTAAGAGTAGTATCAGGAGCAGGCTTTTTACGTATACTTTCACTGTTACCTATAGCTGTGGTCACATATTTTGAAAAATATATATTATTTAACTCTGTTACTGCCGCTTGGTTTTTATTAGAAACTATTGCAAGTTTATATCCATCAGCGTAAAGTTTTTCAAGAAGCTCCATAATACCTGTATAAGGATGTGTTTTTATGCGACAATGTGTAGTATAGTACTGTTGAAATTCATTAACAATGTCATTAAACCTTGGTGTATTTATACCATCTTTAAGGCAACGCTCTATTAAGACTTTTATGCCATTGCCAACAAAAGAACACACATCCGCTAATGTATGTTCTGGATAGTTGAATTTACGCATAGTGTAGTTTACAGCGTCAGTAAGGTCCTCCAGAGTATCTAAAAGAGTTCCGTCTAAATCGAAAATTATAGCTTTATATTTTTTATCTTTGTTCATAACAACCCTTTCTATATTAGAAATAATATTTTCACTTTTGTTTTGGTATAAATCCTTCAAATATAAATATATCAAATACCTTGCTTGCTTTTGCTAGTTCCTTGCTGTTTTTTATTGTCCATGCAACATTTGTTACTGGAAATAGCTTTCTCACTATTTTATAGGACAGATTCTCACTATAGTAGTGGTTATAAGCGATAAAATCAGGTTTTGACATAAAGTTGAGCAAAAGATTTGAACATAGAAATTTTACAATAATATTGTTTTTATCTCTTTCTTTAAACATATCTGATGCTAACTGTCCACGTGTAATCTGTGGCTGTAACTTTTTATACAATGCAACTGCTAAGGGTTGAAATGATTCTACACAGTATTTCCCATTGTATTTTTTCATTCTTTTGGATAAAAGCTTTGTTGTCTCTTTCCAGTCCCCTTCTGGCTTAATCTCTATAATAAGTGGAACTTGTCCATCTACTACATTAAGCACTTCATCTAACTTTGGAATCTTTTCGTTGCTTCTTGCTAAATTATAATTACAAAGCTCTTTATAGGTGCACTCTGTAAGTCGTTTATTTTTTCCACACATCCGTTCAAGTGATTCATCATGGAAAACTACAAGCTGTCCATCAGAGGTTTTCTGGACATCTAACTCTATGCCAAAGCCAAGTTTTACAGCCTTTTTAAATGCTGGTATGGAATTTTCTGGACATTTTTTTTCGTTATTATAAAAGCCCCTGTGTGCAAAATAATAATCTTTAAATGGTTCCATACGTTCTGGTTGATTATTTGGTTTTGAACAAAGATAGTATAATATTGGTATTCCAATTAGTGGTAAATACTTTTTCATATAATAACATCCTCTTTCATGTGTTTTATTAAAAATCTTCTTTTATATTTTAACAACGCATAATCCGTAATTTTTTTCTGGTATACTATATCTGACACACCGCCAATTACGCCAGCAACTGGTATTCCTTGAACAAATTTAAGATAGAGAAGCTCTTTGGACAGTACAAGTGAAGTTTTTTTCATCTGTTCATCCATACTTGTAAAAAATGACAACTTTTCGTCTGAATTTATCCAGTCGTTTATTTCAATATCTCCTTGTACAAGGTTATCTTCATGGCAAAGTGCCGTTTCTATTATTTGCAGGATAAATATACGTTCTTTTTCTGTTTCATAACTATATCCAAAGTGTAGTGCTATTTCATATATGCTTTTTAAAATCACCGAAATAAATATAGGAATATCAGGAATACCCAATCCTAAAATACCCATACCTACGCCTTCAGCAGCAGAAATAGCCATATTGATAGTTTTGCTTCCAAGTGCCACCCTGTCAAATTTCTTTAGGCTGCTTTTGTTGTTTCTTAAATCGGCTGAGTACTCATTGACTTTAAAATCTTGTTCATATTTTTCTTTATTATACGTCTTTTCAATAAAGTCTGTCCCATTTTCAAATACAATGCTAAAAGCTTTATAGAATGCTTTATTTAATGTATTTTCAAGCTTGTCAGGTACGTATCTGCTGATTGTTTCTTGCAGCTTTGATTCTTTTACTGTAATATTTTTGTTGATAAACTTTTCTTCTGCCCGCGTTAAACTCTTTAACTCACTTTTTATATGTTCTTTTTGCATATTTTACCTCTTTTCTATATCTATATTTTTATATTACCTCTATTTTAACATTTTTACACAAAGTTTGTCACCCTTTTTTATTTTCTACATAATATAAAAAATAACAGTTATAATCCAAGGATATAGTAAAATGTTTGCGACGCTAAGTGTTTTAATCCCATTTATAGGAACTGTGGCTGGCAGTGCTATGGTTTTTCTTATGAAAAACAGCCTTGATGGCAAGACAGAAAAATTACTTCTTGGGTTTGCATCAGGTGTAATGCTTGCAGCATCTGTGTGGTCGCTTTTAATACCTTCCATTGATATGTCTGTAAATATGGGTACTTGTAAATGGATACCTGCTGCTTTTGGTTTTTTAGCAGGAATATTTTTTTTAACTGGGCTTGATAAGATAGTTCCTCATTTAAGACTTGATAATGATAAGCCAGAGGGGCTTAAGTTTAGAATAAAAAAATCAACAATGCTTGCTCTTGCAGTAACATTCCACAACATTCCCGAGGGTATGGCAGTAGGTGTTGCAGTAGCTGGTGCATTTACGGGAAATACAGGCATTACTATGGCAGCCGCATTTACGCTTGCATCAGGCGTTGCAATACAAAACTTTCCAGAGGGTGCAATTATTTCAATGCCTCTTAAAAATGAGGGAATGCCTAAGTTAAAAGCATTTATATATGGAGCAATGTCTGGCATAGTTGAGCCTATCTGTGCAGTTATAACAATTGCACTAACAGGTCTTATTATACCTGCACTTCCATATCTTCTTGCATTTGCAGCAGGAGCAATGGTCTATGTAGTAGTAGAGGAACTTATTCCAGCAGCACAGTCCGAAGACAGTTTTAATTTAGGAACAATAGGTGTAGCTTTTGGCTTTGTCGCAATGATGATACTTGACATAAATTTTGGGTAAACTATGCTATCTTTCCGGCGGCAATTCCTGCTATATACCCACTTGTCCATGCCCACTGTAGGTTATAACCGCCACATATACCATCTATATCCAATATTTCTCCAGCAAAGTAAAGTCCGTTGCAAATTTTTGACTCCATTGTATCAAAATTTATTTCAGATGTATTTATACCACCACAAGTCACCTGTGCTTTGTCAAATCCGCCTGTATCTATAACATCCATTCGCCAATTTTTCATAACTGCTGCCAACTTTTTAATACTTGCCTCTGGCAGCTCTTTTGCAGGCTTTTTTAAAGACAAACCACACTTTTTAATTAGTGCTGCCACAAGCCTGTTATTAAGCAGTCCTTTAAAAATATCACCAGTGCTGTAGATGGAATATTTCTTTTTTCTGTTTAAAAGCTCACATACAATTTCTTTTTCACTATAAAATGGCATTATATCCATTATAAGATATGGTCTTTTACCTTTAGACAGTTCTTTCGATATATATCTACTAACCTGAAATACAGGTATGCCCGATATGCCATGTGCCACAAACTGTAGTTCTCCACTATCTTCACACATAAGACAGCCTTCTTCACTGTATGCCATCACGCTTCCATTTGTTCTTGCACCAGCCCAGTCTTTTGTATATTTCTCGTCTAGCATACAAGACGACAGTGCAGGAATTGGAGTAACCAACGAGTGACCAAGACCCATAGCAATCTTATAACCAGAGCCATCAGAGCCATGTATAGGGCTTGCTTTACCGCCTGTGGCAATAACAAGTTTTTTTGTAAAATATTTATGCTTGTCAGTTAAAACTGTAAATCCACATTGTTTCCCAGTTTTTTTATTAAGATACAACTGTGCATCTACTATTTTTTCATCTGTATGAATAACTGTGCCAGTACTTTTAAGCTGCATATGTAAGATATCTCTTATACAAGAAGCCTGACCAGACAATGGGTACACATAGCCATCTCTGTCATATGGAAGTATGCCATATGATTTAAACAGTTCTACTGTTTGCTGCATTCCAAACTTTTGCAGTGCATTCCAAGCAAACAATGGTTCTTCTCCCCTATAACACTCTTCTGACTGATAATAATTCGTATAGTTGCATCTGCCATTCCCAGTCGCAAGTATTTTCTTGCCTAACTGTCCCATTTTCTCGATAATAAGTACATCTGCCCCATTTTCTGACGCAGCAAGAGCGGCAATTATTCCTGCCGCTCCGCCACCCGCTATTAAAATTTCTCTGCGTTCCATCTAAAACCTCACACATAACTTTTTTCTTTTGATATACTTTACCGCTAATGCTATAAAAGGTCAAGCACAGGAATGATAATTCTTTTATTTATGATGAATAATTTTCCAATATACTGTACAGTTCTTCTTCATCCCTTACTTCAATTCCCTTTTTAAGTGCCCGTTTTTCTTTAGCTGGCAGTACTGTAGTTTCTATACCTGTATACTCATAGACTGTTTTCTGGTCACCATAATATGCAACTACTTCACCATCAACTGCAATCAAATAATATTTAAATTTTACTTTTGAGTTGTCATATATTTTTTTTACAACAAGACGTTCATTTGAAAAACCTGTAACCCCCATACTCTGAAGTCCATTTAAAAATTCTTCTGCTGGCATATTTTTTATATAATTTCTGCAATAGCTATCCACTTGTTCCCTTGTAAGCCCAATAAGTTCCTCTGGAAGTGTTTCATATTCAACGGTTGTTGTATCTTTTACAGAGTTATAACTTTCAATTTGGTAAATAGTCTGTACTCCAAGTTTGTCATATTCACTTGTATCTGCTGAAATAGTGTCCTCTGTATGTTGCCGTTCTTCTTCGAGTTCTTTATACCTTGAATCAATCTTTTCCGAAACATATGCCTCAAATTGATTATATGTCTTTTTTTCACTTTCAGATTGCATTTCTTCAAAATGTTTTAAAGCAGATTTATAGCTCACATAGTTGCCAAAGGCAAATACTGCAATCAAAGTACATATACCACAAAAATATTTAGTTTTTCTTCCCATAAAACCACCGAACCTTTCTTTTTATATAGTATTACCTTCCAAAAATAAGATTATACAGTTTATAAATTTAAACAAATCTTAATCTTTCTCCATATTGAAACTTAATCTTATTTTTCATAAAATATTCAATAGTTCTTATAAGAAAAAAAGAAAGGCTTGGAATTATTATGCATAATATTTTAATTTGTGATGATGAAAAAGATATTGTATCTGCACTTGAAATATATTTAAAAGCAGATGGTTATGGAGTATATAAAGCTTATAATGGAAAAGAAGCAGTGGATATTTTAATGTGCCAAGATATACAACTTGTGCTTTTAGATATAATGATGCCAGGAATGGATGGTATCGAAACCATTTCAAAGATAAGGAAGATAAGTAATGTTCCTGTAATTTTCCTTACTGCAAAAAGTGAAGACGTTGACAAGGTTTTGGGGTTAAATGTTGGTGCTGATGACTATGTAACTAAACCATTTAATCCTATTGAATTACAGGCAAGGGTTAAATCACAGCTACGCAGGTATTTAAAACTTGGAGGCGGCAGTACACATGATGATATTCTAGTACTTGGGGGTATCTGTCTAAATGACAAAGCAAAAGAAGTTACTCTTGATGGGGAGGCTGTACAGCTTACAAGAACAGAATATGATATACTTAAATTTCTTATGCAAAATCATGGAGAAGCATTCTCACCACAGAAAATATACCAGAAAGTTTGGAAAGATGAACCATTTGGCACAGAAAATACAGTAGCAGTGCATATAAGACACTTAAGAGAAAAGATTGAGTATGACCCTGCAAACCCAAGGTATCTGATAGCTGTATGGGGAAGAGGATATAAGATGGAAGATGGTAATCTCAAGTAAAATCTATCGAAGGGAGAGTAATTATATAAATGAAAAAAATAGTAAATTCAGTCTTTGCCAGATACTTGGCAATACTTTTAGCAGTTATTGCTGGTTGTCTATGTATTTTTTCTTTTGGAGGCATATTTTTGGCATCTGCTGTTAATATATATGACAGTACGTTAGAGGGAGCTGTAGAAAACGGGCAGAAAAATCTTTTAGGTTTGTATTCCAGATATATTTTTCAAGCAATGAATGAAGACAATGAGCCCAAAATTATGGAAGATTCAAATATGGAATATGTAATTGTAAAAGGCATAAATCCTGATGAAGATATTAACAGTCAATATAACAAAACAGTTATTAGCAATAAACAAAATATAATTTATTCTAATAATAGTAAATATTTATCTGGACTGTATGAAAATTATACATCTGAATTTAAAAGTGTTAAAATATTTTCAAAAAATGAAGACAATAGATACCAAACAGTAACACTAATAGAAAGTTTTTTTACCAGTGGTTATCAACACGACAGTTTCAACAGCTATACATCACATGAGGAATATGCTGAAAGATTATTTTATAATAATGGAATATTCTATTTTGAAACAGCCAACTACGCCTTTCCAGTAAAGACTATTAAAGTTTCAGCATCAGTTTTAGACAATAAAGACTATAAGACATTAAATAAATATGATTATGTTTTCAACAAAACAGATATAATTACATTTAAACTTGAAACAAGCAATAGTGGTAAACATTTTTACCGAAGTACAGATGTGTATAATATAGTGTTAGACACATCTGGATATAAAAAATGGCAAAAAATTTCACTTAATGAAGTTGATTTTTTACCAGAGACAATTAAAAGTGGCAAAATATCAGATGGAAAACAGTTTTTTGGATATAAAAAAGGTTACGAATGTTATTTGGAAAATCATATTGAGGATGATATTATTTATAATAATGAACTGGAAACCAGCAGGTATAACAGTGTTGAGTATTTAAACATCAATATATCATACCAAATAGGAGATGATTCATATAGTAACATATATACAGTATTGTCCAAGGTTAATCAAAAAATTAAGAATAATCATATTGATTTATTTGCAATACAAAAAAAGCTTATAACGTTTTTATACGATATGCGTTATATAATGGTTGTAACATCTATAATATCAGTTATAGTATTCTTAGTAATGCTAATACTCGCTTGCCGTAGTAAATATATATCTTCAGATAATGATATGACAAGGAAAAACATAATTCACAAGTTACCATTTTCTGTATATACCATTATTATAGGTGTAATATTAATGTTTGATATAGCTTGTGGTATGAATATATTTACACAAGAGGTAGTAACTATTGAAAGCTCGGCATTTTTACTACCTATATGCCTATTAGCTGCACTGTGGATTATATCATGCATTTTCCTTTTTATATTATTTTTATTAGAAATAAGCTGTCGAGCTGGTGCACAGATACTTTTAAAAAATACAATCGTATATTTTATATACACAATTATTAAGAAAGTTTTAGAGGCATTTGGTAAAATGAGCGAAAATATATCACTATTTACAAGAACCATCACAGTACTTGTTATAACAAATTTATTTGTGTTGTTTGGTTTGTTATTAATAAATGGCTTATATCTTGATACTGGAACACATTTGCTTCTTATGTTAATTGGTACAGGCATATGTATAGCCTTTGATTTCTTTGTATTAAAAGTAATATTTCAAATGGAAAATTTACAAAATCATGCAAAAAAAATGGCTGACGGCAATCTTGAAAGCAAAGTTGATACTTCAAAAATGATGCAGCAATTTAAAAAGCATGGCGAGTATCTTAACAAGATAGGAGAGGGAATGTCTTTAGCAGTAAATGAAAAAATAAAAAGTGAACATTTTAAAACAGAGCTTATTACAAATGTTTCACATGATATTAAAACTCCACTTACTTCAATTATTAATTACGTAGATTTACTAAAAAAAGAAAATATAGCACAGCTAAAGGCACAAGAATATATAGAAGTTCTCGAACGTCAGTCTGCAAGATTAAAAAAGCTTATTGAGGATTTAATGGAAGCATCTAAGGCATCAACAGGAAATATTACGGTCGAGCTGGAGCTTTGTGATATAAATATACTGCTTACACAGACATTGGGTGAATTTGAAGAAAAGTTAGCAGATAAAGGGCTTACATTTGTGATAAATAAACCAGAAGAAAATATATATATAATGGCGGATAACAGACATATATGGAGAATATTTGACAACCTTATGAACAATATCTGTAAGTATGGTCAGCCGGGAACTAGGGTCTATATTAATCTCGAATCAAAAAATAAAGAAGCTGTGATTGTATTTCGCAATACATCAAACTATCAGCTTAATATCTCAAGTGATGAGCTTCTAGAAAGATTTGTACGTGGAGATTCTTCACGCCACACAGAAGGAAGCGGACTTGGACTTTCTATAGCACAGAATCTTACAGAACTGATGGGAGGAAGTTTAAAGCTATATGTAGATGGTGATTTATTCAAGGTGGTACTATCCTTTCCAGAGACAGATGTTCCAAATATTGATAAGGATAGTATGGAGACGGATTAATATCAGCTATTGAAAATAATTTAAGGATTATAAACATTTTATATAAAAATGTTTATAATCCCAATAACTGCACCAATTAAAGCACCAAGGTTTATAACTGCCTGCAATTCTTGTTTCATAACTGAGAACACGAGCTGTTCAAGTTCTGCTGCGTCCATTTCCTCTATTTTTCTCTGTACAACTTCATTAATATTAATATTTTGTACGATTTTCATTCCATTATCTTCAATGAAATCATCAATAATATTTCCAGTAATTTCACGGACTGGTTCTCTACTGATGCCTAACGTTTCCATAGAATACTTTATCGGGTTGTCCTCTATCTCTGTTATTTTTTCTTGTACAATAGGCATAACTGCGTCCTTGCCATACATTTTAATATAATCTTTAAATGAATTACTTATATTTTCATAAATAGCATCTAGTCTATCACCATTTAAAAACATTGAAACAAGTGGATTATCTAAAATATCTCCCAATGCATTTGATGCGATTTTTGCAATTACTGACTTTAAATCTGCCTGTTCTACACCATCAAGCAACACATCTGTTATTATTGTGCTTGCCTTTTCTGCAATTTCACTGTTGTCATCACCAAGCAGTTCACCAATAGTATCCTCTTTTTCAAATAAAAATTCTTCTATTCCACTAATAAATGACTCTTTCACAGAGCTTGCTTTTATTTCATTTAAAATATCCTCGGAAGTCAAAAGCTGTTTGCTTATGGCATTGCCAACTGCCTGTGCAATACGTGGCTGATTTTTTGGTATCACTCCAGGAGTAAAAGGTAACTTCCATTGACCAATCCGTACCTCTTTGTATGGATGGAAAAGCATTTTAATTGCTATATAATTGGTGCAGTACCCGATTAATGCCCCAATAGCAATTGGTAAAATAATCTGTAATATCTCCATTGTATATCTCCTTTTTTTATCAGAAAGCCAATGTATTAAACAATCTTACTACAAAAAAACAAAATATTCAAGAGGTTTTTATTTTGCAACATTTTGTAAAAATTAAAACTTTTTTAAAATTTCAGTACTACTATTGTTTTTATATTTTTACTGTGATAAGCTTTGTCTATCAAAATAGAAAGGAGAATATTATTATGAGCAAATATTTTAAAAAACTTATACTTGTGTTTTCTCTTATAATAGTATCAGGATTTGCAGGATATCAGCCAATATATGCGGCTGCAACCGAAAAGGCTGATGAAAGTGTAAAAGAAACAAATGAAAGCACTGATAAGCAGGACATAATTAAGTTG
The DNA here is from genome assembly GCA_947565985.1 of uncultured Lachnoclostridium sp. Taxonomy (GTDB): domain Bacteria; phylum Bacillota; class Clostridia; order Lachnospirales; family Lachnospiraceae; genus Butyribacter. The sequence continues at coordinate 7,533 of CANOID010000011.1, read as the reverse complement.
TTAGGTGAGCAGAAATTTGTAGTTTCAAATTCTAAGGTAAGCATGACAACACATGAAAAGGGCAATGGTGTGCTTATAAAGGGAAGCAGTACAAATATTGCTGAGAGTATTTTTACATTTAAGGATGAAATCGATTTTGGTGCAAAAGAAGCAACACATATTGTTGTAGATGGTCTTGCTGCCAAGAAAACAAAAACTACACTACAGTTTTATCTGGACAATGATAAAGAACCTTTTATTTCATTAAAACTTAATTGCCAGAAACGTAACGATTACTGGAACTATGTAAAAAATGTGTGTGAGGATATTAAAGAGAAGAAAATTACAGGAAAACATACAGTTTCATTTAAAGTGGTTACAGAAACACAGGGTGATGTAACCTTATTGATGCGGAGTATATTTTTCATGAAAAGCAGTATTCCTATGGTAAGCTTTGATATTGATGAATCAGAAGGTTCAATTGCAGAAATGAATGGTGACCAGTCACACAATTCAGAATGTTATGGCAAAGTGTCAATTAATGTACCAGATGGATATAAGTCTGAATATTCTGACAAAAAATTTGAATCAGGTACATATGACCTTGACTATTTAAGAGGCAGAGGAAATTCAACGTGGTATTCAACTAAAAAGCCTTATAAGTTTAAACTTGCTAAAAGTACAGATTTGTTTGGAATGGGTAACAAAACTGTTGTTACAAATATAGAAAAATCTGTATAAATATATACAGAAAATAGATATATTGAACAGAATACCCTCTGTACCGTGTGAACGGTGCAGACCCCACGTTAAATGCTTTTAATCCCTAAAGCTGTACGACCGAAACAGTAATCCGAAAGGATAAGCTGAGTGGTGCGAAAGCGGAAAAAACAGTACAGATAGCATAAGGTGAAACAAAAGCGAATCAGTGACAGTGAAAGGCAAAGCGTGACACACTGGAAACGTTCGTCCTAAGTGCTGTAATAATGGGTGTTTAGCAGGGACAGTCCTAAGTTTATGAAAATAAATATGGAAGACCTCCAACGACTATCTCATGGAGTGAGAGTAAAACCGCAAGCGAATGGCGGAAGAAAAATGTGGCTCTGTATGTGAAATGATACAGATGAAGATATAGTCTACGCTGGCATGAAAGTGTCAGAGGTCTACCGGTAACGGAAAGACTGCATCAGAAGTTGCGTTCTGGTGTGAATGAGATAAATATATATAAACTTAATAAATCTAATCTTTTTTGATATAATAGTATACTGAAATCAGAATGGATAACATACTATAGAATTAGTAAGCATAGGTAAATTTGTTGAAGTGAACTTTGCCATATCATATATCAAAATTAATTTTTTTGTCTTGACAGTACAATTTAGCTTTGATATAATAACAGCAATTGAATATTGCTGGTTTCACGAATTAGTCTTTTCGTATGTAAAATGTTCAGAGCATTACGTTTGCATTCAGCAAATTATGGATCAGTATAACATCATTGACAAGACAGTACTGATATGTACCTATTGCTACTGGGGAATTTAAGCCTGTGGAGAGTTATATCAAACGTGAGTAGTGCTGGCTTTGGCTGGAGCAAAAACGGACTCATTGAAACAGGAAGATGTTTCGTGAGAACATCACAGTATAAATGTTTATAGATTATATCAAATTTATATATATTTATCGTAGCGGTAAAAACAAACACTGGATTCTTCTGGCTAATTACTATGATGCATCAATGCTGCGCAATAAGCTGACTTTTTGGCTTGGAGATGAAATGGGGATGAAATATACACCACAGTGTGTATTTGTTGATTTGATATTAAATAACCAGTATTTGGGAAGTTATTACTTATGTGAACAGGTACGCGTAGGCAGCAGTCGTGTTAATATTGACGACTTGGAAGCCGATGAAACTTCTAAAAATGCTACAAGTGAACCTCTGATTACAGGAGGATATCTTCTTGGTATGTCACCTTATACGGAAAATGATGAACAAGGTCAGATATTTTCTACAGAGAAAGGAAACCGCTTTGTTATAGAAAGTCCAAGTTTTGATGACTATTTTAATGAAGCACAGTATAATTACATCTCACAATATATGCAAAAAACAGAAAATGCGATATATGGTGAAGATTTTAAGGATAAAGAAGGAATTTCTTATAGTGAATATATGGATATAGATGCTGCCATTGATTATTACTGGGTGCAGGAAATATCAAGCAATGGTGATGCATATGGTTCTTCAAGTACTTATCTGTATAAAGAAAGAAATGGAAAGTTGTTCTGGGGACCTCTCTGGGACTTTGACTATGTTGCATGGGGAGATACTGATACAAATACTGAAGGTTTTAACAAGACATCTGAAACATGGTTTGGTAGGCTTATGCAGGACAAAACATTTGTAAATAAACTTATTGCAAGATGGCCTGCATTTAAAGAAAAACTTCTTTATGCCTGCAAGGATGGAGGAAAGATTGACCAATATGTAACAGAGTTAAATTACTCACAAAAAGCAAATTACAATGTAAATGAGATATATGGTGGGATATGGTCTATCTTTGGGTCAAATGTATCTATAGCAGTAGAAGGTATAGAAGTTGATTCTACAGAAGTTGATTCTGAAAGCAGAACATTTGAAAGTGAAGTCACTCGCTTAAAGCAGTGGATTACTGACAGAGTGACATGGATAGATGAAAATATAAACTCACTTGAACCTGTTGAACACAAAATAACATATATGTCTGATGGAAAGGTATATAAAGAAGATATATATACTAGCAACAGTAATACTGGTATTATATTACCAGAGCCTCCTGTAAAAAAAGGATATAAATTTAAAGGATGGTATTCTAAAATAAATAATAATGGCAAAAAAAGTGAGGTTTATGTAAACGAAGGCGAGAACATAAATAAAGATATAGTATTATATGCCAAATGGATTGATGAAAAAAAGATTGTCAAGGCAACTAAAATTTCATTTGCACAGAAAGAGTTTTATTACTATACATATGATACGATTCCTGTTCTGCCTGTATATACAATTCCATTCGATGCCGAATTACCAGATGTAACTTATAGAAGCAGTGATGAAAGTGTTGTAAAGATAGTAGTTAATGGAGAGGATGGAAACACTGAATTTGCCACATTAAAAAAGGGAGATGCCACAATTACAGCAACTACCCCAAATGGTCTTAAGACATCATGTGTAATACACATTATTGGTTATGATGACGACCTTAATTATGTACCAGAACTTTCACTAAATAAAGAAAAAGTTACTTTAAAGAATGGTGATTATTATAGGCTTTTGCCCAAATATTCCTCTGACAAAATGCCATATATAGATTATATATATGTTTCATCAGATGAGTCTATTGTAGAAGTTAACGAAGCTGGATACATTCATGCAAAGAAAGCAGGAACCGCTTATATAGCTGTAACAAGTAACAGAACACAAAGTATAAAATTCTGTAAAGTTATAGTAAAAGGCAAAAATACTAAAAAAAATAAAAACAAATAAAACAAAGTCAACTTTAAGATATGGGGATAACTATTGTTATCCCCTATAACTATTTTTGTACAACATATGGTTTGATTATACGACTTCTGCAATACGGCTCACACCCACGAAGATTTCTGATATCTTATACCATGTTGGAAAATCAACAACGCCCGTCTGTGGAAGGTTAAACACTTGCTGGAATACTTTTACTGCATTAGCGGTGTTCTGACCATATATTCCGTCAGATACAATTTTCGGAATCAAAGGATATGCTTTTGATATAACATTTAATTGGTCCTGCATTTGTTTGACTTTGCTGTTGCTTGAACCTATAGTTAATTCAAATCCGGGCCATGAAGAAGGAACACCTGATATTTCTTCAGAAGTGTTGATGTATATTGAGTTTCCATAAAATGTTCTTAGTATTTCAATTGCAGAATATCCTTGGTCTCCTAGGTATTTAGAGTCCCATTGACGCATCCAGTTCGGACATGATACCTGACGACCGTCACAGTACTGGGTAAATAATGGCTGTGATACATTTGGTTTTGAAAGGTAGTTAGCAAAAATAGTATCTACAGCACGTGATATACTGTCAAATATATTACGACCGGGAATCCACTTTTGGTCATAGGCAGTAGAAGAAGTAATAGTAAAATCATACCCCTTGCTTCTGTACCATTCTGTATAAACACGGTTAAGGGTTATAGACTGAATTGCAAGTATATTAGCAAATATAGTTGCTTCAGGCCATGTAGCATAAATTTCACTTGAAGCCACATTTTTGATGTAATCCTTGTATTTTATATAGTAATTTTTTGCGTTCTTGTCAGATGGGGGTCCATCGTGGACTATTATATATTCGGGGGCTGGTGTATGTTAGATATTCCCAATACTGGTAAAGTGTGTTATAATACTTTCCAAAATTATAAATCTCTTTGATAGAAAGGCTTTATTTTAATGGAAATAGAGAATGAAGGAAACTATAACAAATTAATGGGTGCTACTAATGAAAAGCCACAAAAAAATAGATATAGAAGAACCAAGAGGACTAATTGGCAGAAACTCGATAATACAGCCAACCTTTTTCCTGCCATTGCTACACAGACTATGACAAATGTATACAGGATATCGGTTGATTTAGATGAGGAAATTGACAGGTTAGCATTACAAAAAGCACTTGATATGGTCTTGCCTAGTTTTGACACATTTAATGTTCATATGAGGAAGGGTGTTTTCTGGTATTATTTTGAGACTAATAATAAAAGACCACCACTTGTTGAAATAGAGAATGATTATCCATGCAGATATATTGAACCATATGCCAATAATAATTATCTTTTCAGAGTAACATATTATAAAAACAGAATTAACCTTGAAGTATTCCATGTTTTAGCCGATGGTATGGGTGGTATTAATTTTCTGCGTGAACTTACGTACCAGTATCTTAGGATTAAGCATCCAGAGATTACAAAGAAAGAACGTGATGGACTGTCCGATTCAACATCACTTAATACAGAGGACAGCTATTTAAAAAATTACAAGAAGAGCCATGCTAAGGGATATAAGACTGCTAGAGCATTTGAAGTTAAGGGCGAAAAACTTTTGGCTGGTGCACTTGGAGTTATACATGGAATTATGCCATTAGATGATGTTAAAAGGGTATGTAAAAGTTTTGAATCGAGTATCAATGAATACCTTGTAGGTGTGCTGACATATGCAATTTATTATGAATGTCTGCATATGCAATCCAGTACAAAACCGATTGTTACCTGTGTGCCTGTAAATTTAAGACCCTATTTTAATTCTATGACTACCAGAAATTTTTTTGTTATGGTAAGTGCATTATTTGAGGCTGACAAAGATGATTATACATTTGAAGAAGTTCTTTTAAAGGTCAGGAATAGTCTTAGAAGTCAAATAAATAAAGAACATCTGGAAGAGCTTTTTTCTTATAATGTATCTAATCAGAAAAATATATTTTTACGGTCTGTACCATTTTTTATTAAAAAGATTGCTATGAAATTTGTGTACAGGTCATCTGCAAAAGCAGGAACTACTACACTTACAAATATAGGAAGTATAGATATAGACAGTGCTTATAAAAATTATATCAAGCGTTTTTATACTATGATATCCGTGTCTACAGGACAAAATATTAAGGGAGCTTTAGTTTCTTATAATGGAGAGATAACTTTTACATTTACATCAATACTTACAGATGTATCTATACAAAAGCGTTTTTTTAGTCTGCTTGCAGAGCAGGGAATACAGGTAACTATAGAAAGCAATGGGGTATACTATGAATAAGTGTAAAAGATGTGGTGTAATTATTAATGATGAGACATCTCGCTGTCTTTTCTGTGGAATGGTATTGTCTGGTGATGGCAGCGGAACAGAAGACATTTATCCTGATATCAGGAAAAAAACAAGATTGCTTAAAAGGCTTATAAATATTGTAAGCTATTTTGCAGTAGTCACAGAAATATTTTTAATAGTGCTTAATTATTATAATTATAATGGTATAAAGTGGTCAGTAATAACGGGTGGAACAATATTTTATATGATATTGACACTACAATATACTGTTAATAAAAGGAATGGTCATATTAAAAAAATATTTGTTCAGATGCTTGGTGCAATGTTGCTTGTAGTTGTAATAGATTTTGCACTTGGTTTTAGCGGATGGTCATTTAATATAGGAATACCATTAATTATACTGTTATTAGATGTTACAATAATTATATGTATGGTTATTAATTATGAAAATTGGCAGAGTTATATTTTAATGCAGATATTCACACTTATAATGAGCATTATTCACATGGTATTTTATCTGGCTGGCAAGGTAATAGGTCCCCTGATTCCGTGGGTTACATTTGGAGTCTCCGCAGTAATTTTTACATCTTGCCTTGTAATAGGTGGCAAAAAGGCAAAAAATGAACTAAAACGTAGATTTTATATTTAATTATTTAACTTACATGGAGGGCTGACAATGGACAGTGAAAATATTAGTTTAAAAGCAAAAATAATGCGTCAGTTAATTAATATGGCAACATCTGACTATCTTATAGGACCGGGGATAAAGAATGGAACGTTTCGCCGCAGACTAGTAGAGCCTCCATGGAAATGCCCAACTGGTTATTCTATGCTTGATATCAAAATGAAAAATTTTAATATGGAGATTCTTATGCCACCAAAGGTAAAATCAGAGTGTATCGTACTACAGCTTCACGGCGGAGGCTATATTGGCAAGATGAGAAATGTATACAGGAGTTTTGCAAAATATTATAGTGATATGCGTGGTGGCATGAAAGTGCTTACTATTGATTATCGAGTTGCACCAGAAAACCCATATCCGGCTGCACTACACGATGCCATTGCAGCATATAAGTGGCTACTTGGGCTTGGTTATAAAGGTGAACATATAATAGTGGCAGGAGATTCAGCAGGGGGTGGTCTTACGCTTGCATTAAGTGAATATTTAAGAGATAATTCTATCAGTCTGCCAGCAGCTCTTGTCCTTATGTCACCATGGACTGACTTGACAGCATCTGGTTCATCATATGAAACAAATTATGAACTTGACCCTATGTTTGGAAACACACGTGAAAGTATGATATACAATGGTGAATATGTCGGAGACAATGAGCCGGACAACCCATATATATCACCACTATTTGGGGAATTTAACAATTTGCCGCCGATGCTTTTTCAGGTCGGGAGCATTGAAATGCTTTTAAGTGACTCAGTTGATGCAGCAAAAAAGGCAAAAAAGGCAGGGTGTGAAGTAAAGCTCAATGTCTATGATGGTATGTTTCATGTGTTCCAGATGGCACTTGATATGCTGCCTGAATCACAACAGGCATGGCAGGAAGTAAAAGAATTTGTAGAAAGTGTAAAAGAGCAGGAATAATATTATAGATAATATATATATTTTATTGACGAATTAGAGATGATAGTTGCCTAGGAATACTGACAAGTACCAACATATAGTGATTTATTATTTGAAATATAATAATAGCTATATAATTAAATAGTGTATTACA